>NZ_DASVOK010000144.1:0-4873 GCF_036383415.1 Rudaea sp.
AAGCCGCGCAGCACATGCTCGACCGCGGCCTCACCCGTGCCGCGGTCATTGCCGCGGACAGCGACTGGGCCGAACGCGCCGCCGCGGCGTTCCGCGCCCAATTCGAGGCCGGACACGGCAGCGTGATCGGCGAATCGCGGCTGAAGGCCGGCGAATTGAATTTTTCCACAAATATAAAAAGTGCGCTCGCCGCGTTGCCTGCGCAAAGCTCGGGCACAGGCAACGATGCGGCTAACTTGGTCAACAGCGGCGTGTTCATCAGCATGACCCCGCAGCAGGCGCGCCTGTTCGTGCCGCAGCTCAAGCTTGCTGGCTACGTCAACCTGCCCGTCTTTGCCACTTCGCATCTGTTCGGCGGCCTGACCAACCCGGGCATGGATCGCGATCTCGACGGCGTCGAGTTCTGCGACGCGCCATGGTTGTTCGATGCCGTGGTCGGCCTGCCGCGCCACGGCGACATCGCCAACTCGCTCGAATCCGCGCGCGGTGCCGGCGCGCGCCTGTTCGCGATGGGCATGGATGCCTATGCCCTCGTTCCCTATCTCGACTGGATGAACCAGCACCACGATGCCTATCTGCCCGGCGCGACCGGCCAGCTCGGCAACGACGGCAGCGGCCGCATCCAGCGCCTGTTGACCTGGGCACGCTTCAACGAAGGCGTCGCCGCGCCGGTCAGCGGCAGCCTGCAGATCAGCAATCCACCGACGCCGTGAGCGGCAGCCCGGCGCGATGAGCACGCGCGCAATCGGCGAGCTCTGGGAAAGCGCGGCGCTTGCCCATCTGCGCAAAGCCGGATTCGAGCTTGTCGCGCGCAACTTCCATTGCCGCTATGGCGAGATCGACCTCGTCATGCTCGATCGCGGCGGCTGCGATGGAGATGCCTTGGTCTTCGTCGAAGTGCGCTATCGCGACGATGCGACGCGAGGCGGCGGCACCGCCTCGGTCGGCGCGGCCAAGCAGCGCAAGCTCGTGCAGACCGCGCAGATGTTCCTGCAGGCACATGCACGATTCGCCCACCTGCCCTGCCGTTTCGACGTGATCGGCTGCGCCGGCACGCCACTGCAACCCGTCTTCGAATGGACGCGCAATGCCTTCGAAGCGGTATGAAGACATTGCGCATTCAGCGCCGAGTCACCGCCCAAGCGCAACCGTACCGCCACCGCCCCGAACCCATCGCCATGAATCGCCCATTGTATAAATTGATACTCCTTCTCGCCTTGGCAACGCCGCTGCTGCAAGGCTGCCTGCTCGCCGTGGCCGGCGCTGGCGTGGCCGCAGGAGTCGGCGTGGCGCACGATCGTCGTGATGCCAGCACCGTGCTCGCCGACCGCCGCCTCGCCTTGAGCGCAAGCGACGCGATCAACCGCGACAAGGCGTTCGTCGAGGACGACAACTTCGTCCATACGGTCGTCTACAACGGTACTCTGCTGCTCTGCGGTCAGTTGCACAGCGCGGAACTCAAGCAGCGCGCGCAGGCGCAGGTCGAACATCTCGACGGCGTCAAGCGCGTGGTCAACGAAATCGAGGTCACCGACGAACCGATCGGCTTCTGGCGCCGCCGCGCCGACAACACGATGACCGCGCGCGTGAAGACCGCGCTGCTCGACATCACCAGCCTCAATGATTTCGATCCGAGCCGGGTCAACGTGACCACGGTCGACAGCGTCGTCTACCTGATGGGCATGGTCAGCCGCGAAGAAGCCGACGCGGTCGTCGAAGTCGCGCGCAATGTCACTGGCGTCGCCAAGGTGGTGAAGGTTTTCGAGTACGCCGAGCCCGCCGCGCGCGACTCGTAAGGGTTCGACTGTCGCGCGTCCCGCGCGAAAGAAATTGAATGCGTTCGCGCGCCCCTAGGCGAGATAGTCGTGCACGACCTCGCCGTACGGCAGCAGCAGATCGGCCTTGAGATGCACGGCCGAGACGACTTCGCGCACCGGCAGGTCGGCCACCGGTGCGAGCGCGTGCGCGAACAGGTCGAGCGCGCCCGGCCCGGTCCACGCGCCCTTGAACTCCTTGCATTGCATTGCATAACGCACGAGTTCGCAGATGCGCGGCGTGCCGTCGACGTGCGGCAGGATCTTGAGCAGCCAGGCCGGCGCCTCGAGGCTCGCGATCGCCTTGTTGCGGTCCATCGGCGCGTACTTGTAGCCCATCGTGCCGCGCGCGACCGGCATGTCCGAATAACGCAGCTCGCCGACCAGCGTGTCGCGATGCACCTTGAGCGTCGGCTCGCCGATCTTCTTCGGGAAGCCCCAGAGCTCACGCCCGCCCGCGGTCGGCGGATGGTCGTCAAGGAACATCATGCGCACGTAGCCGCCGACCTCGCCCTTGTACTTGACCGGGATGACCTGGCCCGACTCGGTGTAGTCGCCGAAGCCGGTCGAGTCCGGCATGCGGATGAACTCGTACTTCACCACCGGATCGGTCATCTCGAGCGGCGCCGGAACGACCTTCGCGAGCGCGTCGGGATCGGTGCGATAAGTGATGATCAGATATTCGCGATCGACGAACAGGTACGGCCCCGGCGGATAGGCCGGGTTGTCGATCGGCATCGCGAATGCGTTCTTGCGGATTTCGTCTTCGGTCATGGCAGCAGCATCTGGATGGAAACGGGGTTCGCCCCTGCCGACGAGAGAAGGGCGATCGCACTATCCCACAAGTTTCGTTAAGACCGTCAGCGCGAGCGCGGCATAGACGCCGGCAAGAACATCGTCGAGCATGACGCCGAGTCCACCCTTGATGTTGCGGTCCGCCCACGACACGGGCCAAGGCTTGGCGATGTCGAAAAGACGGAACAGCGCGAACCCTGCCGCAAGCAGCCACCACGCGGACGGCAGCCACAGCAGCGGCACCAGCGCGATCCATTGACCGATGAATTCGTCCCAGACGACGAAGCCCGGGTCGTCGACATGCAACCTGTCGACAACGCGCGCGCAGGCCCACACACCGAGCGCGAATGCGAGCGCGACGACGGTGAAATACAACGGCGACGGTAGTTCGCGCAGCGCCAACCAAGGCAACAGCGCGGCCAGCGAACCCGCCGTGCCGGGCGCGACCGGACTCAGCCCCGAGCCGAAGCCGCAGGCGATCCAGCCGGCCGGGTCGCGCAGCAGTGCGGCGCGTTGGCTTGCATCGAGTTTCATGGCGAAAAATGTTCCCAGCCCGGACGCGGCGGCGCCGCGAGGCTGCCGTCCGCAGCACGTACGCGCACGCCCGGCTCGGCGACGATGCAGCCTATGCGCGTCGCGGCGCAACCACTGCGCGCAAGATCGTCGAGCAGTTCAGTTGCGATCGCCGGAGCGGCGCTGAAGCACAACTCGTAGTCGTCGCCGCCGGCGAGCTGCAACGGCATGCGCGCTTCGTCGGCGACGAGGCCGAGCAGCGCCGGCGATGCGGGCAGCAGCACCAGATCGATTTCCGCACCGACCGCGCTGGCCGTGCAGATGTGGCCGAGATCGGCGACGAGGCCATCCGACACATCGATGCAGGCATGCGCGCGGCGGCGCAGCAGCAAGCCTTGCGTGATGCGCGGCGTGGGTCGGTTCAACCTCGAGATCAAATGCTCCTTCCCTTCAGGGACCGGACTCTGCAGGAGCGCCAACCCCGCCGCCGCGTCGCCGAGCGTGCCGGTGACGAACACCGCATCGCCAACCTTCGCACCATCGCGGCACAGCGCCAACGATTCCGGCACGAAGCCGTGCACGGTGACGGTGATCGAAAGCGGCCCCTGCGTCGTGTCGCCGCCGACGAGGGCGAGGTCGAATTCGCGCGCGAGCGCGGCAAAGCCATCGGCGAACGCCGCGACCCACGCGACATCGGCTACGGGCAAGGTCAACGCCAGCGTCGCCCACGCCGGTTGTGCTCCCATCGCGGCGAGGTCGGAAAGGTTGACCGCGAGCGACTTCCAGCCGATGTCGAACGGCGCCGTATCCTTCGGGAAATGCACACCTGCCACGAGCGTGTCGGTGCTGACCGCGAGCACCTGCCCCGCTGGAACCGCGAGCAGCGCCGCGTCGTCGCCGATGCCGAGGCGCACATCCTCGCGCGCGACCGCGCAGCGCGCGCGGATCAGGTCGATCAGCGCGAATTCGGCCACGTCAGCCGCGCGAGTTGGCAGCGTATTCCGTCGGCCGCGCCTGCGCCGCGAACTTGTCGAGCACGCCGTTGATGTAGGTGTGGCCGTGGTCGGCACCGAAGCGCTTGGTCACTTCGATCGCCTCGTTGATGACGACGCGATATGGCACATCGATGCGATGGCGCAGTTCGTAGGCAGCGAGGCGCAGCGCCGCACGCTCGATCGGATCGACCTGGGCGACGCTGCGGTCGAGGAACGGCGCAAGCGCCGCGTCGAGCTCGGCGCAGTGCGCGTCGACGCCGCGCAGCAGGTCCTCGAAGTATTCGACATCGGCGACTTCCATGTCCTGCTCGTGGCGGAATTCGTCGATCACCTTCGCCATCGAATTGCCACTCAGCTGCCAGGCATAGATGGCCTGCAGCGCGCGCCGGCGCGCGCGCGAACGCGCGGCGAGATCGACGCCGTCGGGGCGGGCTTTATTCATTGCGTTCGTCCTTGATCGCCGTCTTGATCGCAACGTTCAGTTTTTCGCATAGATCCACCACCTCCAGTGCTGCGAGCGCGACCTCCTCGCCCTTGTTGCCATGCGCGCCGCCGGCGCGCGCCTGCGCATCGGCATGACGCTCGACCGCGAGCACGCCGTTGAGCACGGGCACGCCGGTATCGAGCGCGACGCGCATCAGGCCCTGCGCGCAGCCGTCGGCGACGTGTTCGTAATGCCGCGTTTCGCCGCGCACGACGCAGCCAAGCGCAATGATCGCTGCATGCGCTTGCGTCAGCGCGAGCTTTTCCGCCGCG
>NZ_DASVOK010000145.1:0-3149 GCF_036383415.1 Rudaea sp.
GCGCGCGATCCCTTGCGCTCCCGCCGCCTCCAGCGCAACCGTGACCAGGCTGTCGCTGGAATCGCCGGCATAGCCGTCGGCGCGATGCTGCGTGATGGATTCACGCGGTCCGCCGAGCGCCGAAAGCGTCCACATCGCCGACGAACCCCAGCCTCGCTCCGTGAGCCATTGCGCGAGATCGGACGCCGCGCTGCCATCGCGCACCAGGCAGACGATCCGTGCATCGCGCACCAGATGCGGCAACAGTCGCTCAAACGGTGCGGCATGAAGGCCGAGACAGATGACATTCTCGAGCCGCCAGCCGAGACGCGCGGCGGCCAGCGAGAACGTCGACGGCGCGGAATGCGCGATCCACTCGCCGACCTGCACCTTCCCGACAAGGCTTCCGCCGACGCCATGCCAGAACGGATCGCCCGAGGCGAGAACAACAGTCGGTCGCCCCCGGCATTCGAGCACAATGTCCGCATCGAACGGCACCGGCCAGGCGCGCCCCCGGTCGGTGATCCCGGCCAGCGCAAGGTGCCGCTCACCGCCGAACACGGTTTCGGCTTCACCCAATGCCTTTCGGCTTGCTTCCGAGAGGCCGGCAAGGCCATCTTCGCCGATGCCGATAATGGTCAACCACGGATTACCCATGATGCGCGCCCTGATCCTGGGCGGAACGGCCGACGCCAATTCGCTTGCCGCGACGATCGCGCGCGCGGGCATCGACGCGGTCTATTCCTACGGCGGGCGCACCACAGCTCCTGCCGAACAACCGCTGCCGACCCGGATCGGCGGCTTCGGCGGCGTCAGCGGTCTTGCCGATTATCTGCGTCGCGAAGCCATCACGCATGTGATCGACGCGACGCATCCCTTCGCCGCCGAGATGAGCCGCAACGCGATCGCCGCCTGCGCGCAAACCGCAACGCCGCTGCTCGCGCTCGAACGCGCGCCCTGGGACAAAACGCCCGGCGATCACTGGATCGAGGTCGCGGACGTCGTCTCCGCGGTCGCGGCGCTGCCGGACAGCCCCGCCAACGTGTTCCTCGCAATCGGCCGCCAGCACATCGCGCCGTTCGGCAGCCGGCCGCAGCATGCATATACGCTGCGCTTCGTCGACCCGCCCAACGAGAGGCTGCCATTGCCCGGTGCCGACGTCATCATCTCCCGCGGGCCGTTCACGCTCGAGGGCGAGCTCGAAATGATGCGCGCGCGCGCGATCGCGTGGATCGTCGCCCGCAATTCCGGCGGAGGTGGCGCGCGCGCCAAGATCGATGCCGCCCGCGCGCTCGGCCTTCCCGTCATCATGATCACGCGGCCGCTGCTGCCCGAGCGGCCGCGGGTGGAGAGCGTGAGCGAGGTGATGGAATGGCTCGGTCATCGGACCTGCCTCGGCGCATAGACCCAGCGGCCGACCCGGCGCGTCGCCGAATTGCAGACGATCACAAGCGTCCGCATATCGGCCATCTCGGGCTTGGCGGCGCGCAGTTCGACCGTCTCGATCCGCTGCTCGGGTGTGCTGACGGCGCGCGCGAAAATCACGATGCGCTCGCCGCAGCCTGCCTCCTTCAAGATCTCGAGCGTCCGCGCAAAACCTTCCGGCCGGCTGGCCGAGCGCGGATTGTACATCGCGATCGCGAAATCGGCTTCGGCCGCGAGCCGCAGGCGCTGCTCGATCAGCGGCCATGGCTTGAGATTGTCGGAGAGGTTGATCGCGCAAAAATCATGACCGAGCGGCGCGCCGGCACTCGCCGCCGCCGCCAGCATCGCGGTCACGCCCGGCAGAACGCGAATCGGCAGGTCGTGCCATTGCGGCACGCTTTCCAGCGCTTCAAACACGGCGGACGCCATCGCGAACACGCCGGGGTCGCCGGACGACACCACGACGACATGTTTCCCCTCGGCTGCAAGCCGCAGCGCCTCGCCGGCGCGCTGCAACTCCACGCGGTTATCCGAGGGATGCAGCGTCAACCCGTCGCGCGGCTGCACGCGGGTGACATAGGGTGCATAGCCGACGATGTCGGTCGCCATTGCGAGCGCCGCGGAGACTTCCGGCGTGACCAGCGCCTCGTCACCCGGCCCCAGGCCCGCAATGGTCAGCGTGCCGGTCATCGCACCGCCTCCCTGCGCTGCCCCTGCCCGTGCACCAGCACGATCGCAAAGTACGGAGCGTCAGCCTCGCCGAGATCGGCGAGCCGCGCGACGCGCTGATCCGGCATGGTGCCGCGTTCGACCAGCCACGCGTCGCCGAGACGGCCTGCGGAGGCGAGTGCGCGGCGAATCTTCGGCAGATTGCGGCCGGTCTTCATGACGACCAGCGCGTCGGAGCTCTGCATCCGCTGCACGAGCTCCGCCTCAGGCAGCGTACCCATCAGCACGGTCGTGACATCGTCAGCGAGCGCGATCGGCTGGCCGACCGCATTCCAGCAACCGACCATGCCGGGAATGCCGGCGATCACCTCGATCTCGACCCGCCCCTGCAGGCGCGCATGCAGGTGCATGAACGAGCCGTAGAAATAGGGATCGCCCTCGCAGAGCACGACGATGTCGACCGCGCGCGCAAGCCGCGCCAGGCGTTCGGTCCATTCGTCGTAGAACCCGGCGAGCAGCCGCACATACTCCGGACTGTCGAACGCGATCTCCGTCGTGACCGGATATTCCATCGGATATTCGCTGACGCCGGCGGCGAGCATGCCTTCAACGATGCGGCGTGCCTGCCCCAGCTGCCCCTTCTTGCGAAAATAGGCGACATGCTTCGCCGCGCGCACCGTCCGGTCGGCGCGCACGCTCATCAGATCCGGATCGCCTGGGCCAAGCCCGCAGCAGATAATGCGCCCCATCGCTATTCGCTCCGGCTCGCCAGCGCATTGACGGCGGCGACCGTGATCGCCGAACCGCCGAGACGTCCCTCGACCGTCAGCGCGGGCACCGGCGGCGCGGCCATCAATGCCGCCTTCGACTCGGCCGCGCCGACAAAGCCGACCGGACAGCCGATGATCGCCGCCGGCCGCGGACAGTCGGAATCCTCCAGCATGTTGAGCAGATGGAACAGCGCCGTCGGCGCGTTGCCGATCGCAACGATCGCGCCGGCCAGATGCGGCCGCCACAGTTCGAGCGCCGCCGCCGAGCGCGTGTTGTGCATCGATTGCGCGAGTGCAGGAACCTTG
>NZ_DASVOK010000146.1:0-3188 GCF_036383415.1 Rudaea sp.
CAAGGTTCCTGCACTCGCGCAATCGATGCACAACACGCGCTCGGCGGCGGCGCTCGAACTGTGGCGGCCGCATCTGGCCGGCGCGATCGTTGCGATCGGCAACGCGCCGACGGCGCTGTTCCATCTGCTCAACATGCTGGAAGATTCCGACTGTCCGCGACCGGCGGCGATCATCGGCTGTCCGGTCGGCTTCGTCGGTGCCGCCGAGTCAAAGGCGGCGTTGATGGCCGCGCCGCCGGTGCCGGCGCTGACGGTCGAGGGGCGTCTCGGTGGTTCGGCGATCACGGTCGCCGCCGTCAACGCGCTGGCGAGCCGGAGCGAATAGCGATGGGGCGCATCATCTGCTGCGGGCTTGGCCCAGGCGATCCGGATCTGATGAGCGTGCGCGCCGACCGCGTTGTGCGTGCCGCCAAGCACGTCGCCTATTTTCGCAAGAAGGGGCAACTCGGACAGGCGCGGCGCATTGTGGATGGCCTGCTCGCCGCTGACGTCAACGAATATCCGATGGAATATCCGGTCACCACGGAGATCGCTTTCGACAATCCGGACTATGCGCGGCTGCTCGCGGGGTTCTATGACGAATGGACCGAGCGCCTGGCGCGGCTTGCGCGCGCGGTCGACATCGTCGTGCTCTGCGAGGGCGATCCCTATTTCTATGGCTCGTTCATGCATCTGCATGCGCGCCTGCAGGGGCGGGTTGAGATCGAGGTGATCGCCGGCATTCCCGGCATGGTCGGTTGCTGGAACGCGGTCGGCCAGCCGATCGCGCTTGCCGACGATGTCACCACCGTGCTGATGGGCACGCTGCCGGAAGCGGAGCTTGAGCAACGGATGCGCGGCTCCGACGCACTGGTCGTCATGAAGACCGGCCGCAATCTGACGAAGATCCGCCGCGCGCTCGCCTCCGCAGGGCGCCTCGACGATGCGTGGCTCGTCGAACGCGGCACCATGCCGGATCAGCGCGTCGCCCGGCTCGCCGATCTCGCTGAGGCCGACGGTCCGTATTTTGCGATCGTGCTGGTGCACGGGCAGGGGCGGCGCAGGGAGGCCGCGCAATGACCGGCACGCTGACCATCGTCGGACTGGGGCCGGGCGACGAGGCGCTGATCACGCCGGAGGTCTCCGCTGCGCTCGCAATGGCGACCGATATCGTCGGCTATGCGCCCTATGTCACCCGCGTGCCGCCGCGCGCCGGGCTCACGCTGCATCCCTCGGATAATCGCGTGGAGCTACAGCGCGCCGGCGAGGCGCTGCGGCTTGCAGCCGAGGGGCGCGCCGTCGTCGTGGTGTCGTCGGGCGATCCGGGCGTGTTTGCGATGGCCTCGGCCGTGTTTGAGGCGCTCGAGGACGCGCCGCAATGGCACGACCTGCCGATCCGCGTTCTCCCCGGCGTGACGGCGATGCTGGCGGCGGCGGCGAGTGCCGGCGCGCCGCTCGGTCACGATTTTTGCGCGATCAACCTGTCTGACAATCTCAAGCCATGGCCACTGATCGAGCAGCGCCTGCGGCTCGCGGCCGAAGCCGATTTCGCGATCGCGATGTACAATCCGCGCTCGGCGAGCCGGCCGGAAGGTTTTGCGCGGACGCTCGAGATCTTGAAAGAGGCAGGCTGTGGCGAGCGTATCGTGATTTTCGCGCGCGCCGTCAGCACGCCCGAGCAGCGCATCGAAACCGTCGAACTGCGCGACGCCAAGCCCGAGATGGCCGATATGCGCACGCTTGTGATCGTCTGCAATTCGGCGACGCGGCGGGTCGGCCGCTGGGTCTATGCGCCGAGGCAGGTCCGATGACCGAGCCATGCCATCACCTCGCTCACGCTCTCGACCCGCGGCCGCTCGGGCAGCAGCGGCCGCGTGATCATGATGACGGGAAGGCCACGCGCGCGGGCGGCGTCGATCTTGGCGCGCGCGCCGGCTCCGCCGGAATTGCGGGCGACGATCCACGCGATCGCGCGCGCGCGCATCGTCTCGAGCTCGTTGTCGAGCGTGAATGGGCCGCGCGAGACGATGACATCCGCGTCGGGCAATGGCAGCGCTCCCTCCGGTGGGTCGACGAAACGCAACGTGTAGGCATGCTGCGGCCGGCTGCCGAAGGGCGCGATGTGCTGGCGACCGATCGCGAGGAACACGTTGGCGGGGCTGTCCGGCAGCGCCGCGACAGCGGAGACGACGTCCGCGACCTCGATCCAGCGATCGCCGGATGTTTTGTCCCAGGGCGCACGTTCGAGCGCGAGCAGCGGCGTTGCGGTTTGCGCGCAGGCGGCGATCGCGTTGCGGCTCATCTCGGCGGCGAAGGGATGCGTCGCGTCGATCACATGGGTGATGCCTTCGCGGCGCAGATAGTCCGCAAGACCGCTGACGCCGCCGAAGCCGCCGATCCGCGTCGGCAGCGGTTGTTCGGCAGGAGCTGTGGTGCGCCCGCCATAGGAATAGACCGCGTCGATGCCCGCGCGCGCGATCGTCGCGGCAAGCGAATTGGCGTCGGCCGTTCCGCCCAGGATCAGGGCGCGCATCATGGGTAATCCGTGGTTGACCATCATCGGCATCGGCGAAGATGGCCTTGCCGGCCTCTCGGAAGCAAGCCGAAAGGCGCTTGGTGAAGCCGAAACGGTGTTCGGCGGTGAGCGGCACCTTGCGCTGGCCGGGATCACCGACCGGGGGCGCGCCTGGCCGGTGCCGTTCGATGCGGAGATCGTGCTCGAATGCCGGGGGCGACCGACTGTTGTTCTCGCCTCGGGCGATCCGTTCTGGCATGGCGTCGGTGGCAGCCTTGTCGGGAAGCTGCAGGTCGGCGAGTGGATCGCGCATTCCGCGCCGTCGACGTTCTCGCTGGCGGCGGCACGGTTGGGCTGGCGGCTCGAGAATGTCATCTGTCTCGGCCTTCATGCCGCACCGTTTGAACGGCTGTTGCCGCATCTGGTGCGCGATGCACGGATCATCTGCCTGGTGCGCGATGGCAGCGCGGCGTCCGATCTCGCGCGATGGCTCACGGACCACGGCTGGGGTTCGTCCGCGATGTGGACGCTTTCGGCGCTCGGCGGACCGCGCGAATCCATCACGCAGCATCGCGCCGACGGCTATGCCGGCGATTCCAGCGACAGCCTGGTCACGGTTGCGCTGGAGGCGGCGGGAGCGCAAGGGATCGCGCGCAGCTCGGGTCTCCCCGACACGCTCTTTGCGCATGATGGG
>NZ_DASVOK010000147.1:0-5513 GCF_036383415.1 Rudaea sp.
GGCGCCACCGGCGCCGAGCAGCAGCGTCCGACGTTCGCGCAGGTCGAGACCGTGGCGCCCGGTCAGATCGCGGATCAGACCGGGTCCGTCGGTGTTGTCGCCGCGCCAGGCGCCGTCGACGCGCGTCAGCGTGTTGACCGCGCCGGCGCGGCCGGCGAAATCGGAGGTCTGCGTGCACAGGCCGAATGCGTCCTGCTTCAACGGCAGGGTGATGTTTGCGCCGCGTCCGCCGGCGTCGGCGAAGCGCGCAAGCGTCGCCGCGAACGCGTCTGCCGGCGCATCGATCGCGACATAGTTCAGCGCGATGCCGGTCTGCTTGCCGAACGCCGCGTGGATGCGTGGCGACAGCGAATGCGAAATCGGGTGGCCGAAGACGGCGTAGTCCGGCGAAGTCATGGCTCAGCCCCGTTCTTTGAGATAACGCGCTGCGTCGAGCGCGAAATAGGTGAGGATCGCATCGGCGCCGGCGCGCTTGATCGAGGTCAGCGATTCGAGCACCACAGCCTTTTCATTGAGCCAGCCGTTCTGCGCGGCGGCCTTGAGCATCGCGTACTCACCGGAGACCTGGTAGACGAAGGTCGGCGCGCCGAAGCGTCGCTTCACGCGATGGACGATGTCGAGATACGGCATGCCGGGCTTGACCATGACCGCGTCCGCGCCCTCGGCGAGATCAAGTTCGATCTCGCGCAATGCCTCGTCGCTGTTGCCGACATCCATCTGGTAGGTGTGCTTGTCGCCCTTGCCGAGATTCGCCGCCGAGCCGACCGCGTCGCGGAACGGGCCGTAGAAACTCGAGGCGTATTTGGCCGAGTAGGCAAGGATGCGGGTGTTCACGTAGCCGGCTTTTTCCAGTGCGGCGCGCATCGCGCCGACGCGGCCGTCCATCATGTCGGACGGCGCGACGATGTCGAATCCGGCTTCGGCCTGGGCCAGCGTCATCTTGACCAGCGCTTCGA
The DNA here is from genome assembly GCF_036383415.1 of Rudaea sp. Lineage (GTDB taxonomy): Bacteria > Pseudomonadota > Gammaproteobacteria > Xanthomonadales > Rhodanobacteraceae > Rudaea. Next base: position 957 of record NZ_DASVOK010000147.1, read on the forward strand.
TGGTCATGTCGTTCAGGATGTAGCCGCTCGCGTCGATCAGGCCGTCCTGGCCGTGCGTCGTGTACGGATCGAGCGCGACGTCGCCGATCAGGCCGAGTTCGGGATACTTCGCCTTGAGCGCGCGCGCTGCGCGCTGGAACACGTTGTCGGGATTCCACGCCTCGCGCCCGTCCTCGGTTTTGACCGACGCGGGCGGCGAAGGGAACAGGGCCAGCGCCGGGATGCCGGCGGCGACGCATTCGCCGGCAAGTTTTTCGAGCTGGTCGATCGACACGCGGTCGACGCCGGGCATCGACGCAATCGGCTCGCGCTTGTCCGCGCCGTCGATGACGAACGCGACCATGATCAGGTCGCTGGGCAGCAGGGTCGTCTCGCGCATCAGCGCGCGCGAGAACGCATCGCGGCGCATGCGGCGCAGGCGGGTAGCGGGGTAGGGCATGGTTCGTCGTTACCTCGGGTGAGAACGCACACGATAATCCAAGCGGCGACGAGGTGAAATCGGGCAAGCGGTCGCAGTACGTCGGAAAATCGGGCGGTAATATTCAGCGGTGATTCCGAGATGCCTCGGCATACTTCACAAACGTTCGGAGATTCATCGTTGTACCGGACGTTTCCAGAGTCGTCGTTATTAGCTTCACATAACCTCTTGGAAGAGGGAACAAAAATGCTAGCCCCGATCGTAGTGATGGCGTTGTTGTGCGCCACAGTCCTGTTGTTCGTTGCGTCAATCAAGCGCATCCCCGAAGGCCAGGCCTATACCCTGCGCCGCGTCGACGGCCATATGCGCACGGTAGGCGCCGGCACCCACCTGGTCCTGCCCTTGGTCGAGCGCGTCGCGCACAAGATCCGCCTGTTCGGCAATGTCGTCGAAGTCGGCGAAATCGCGACCCCGGATCATGGCGCGTTGCACGGCAAGATCTACTACCAGGTACTTGACGCCTCCCGCGCCGACGCGATCATCGACGAGGTTGGCGTGCGCCTGCGCGAACGCTTGCCCGAGCTGGTCGCCGCGGCCCCGGCGCGGGATGCTGCCGCACGCAACCTGCATCTGAAGACCGAGCTGAACCGCAGTCTGCGCGAGCGCGGCCTGCTGGTGACGCGCGTACAGCTGGTCTGACGGAGCGGATTTCCGCTCCGGATTGGCCCCCGGGAGCGACTGCTCCGGATCGCTTGCGCGGTGGAATTTGCCGCGCGCTGCCGCGATACTTGCCGGCCCCGCCCCGCGTGGCCGTTCCGCGCCAGACCTGCCCGCATGCCCGCTGCCCCTCCCGCCATTGATCGCCCTTCGCTGCAGGCTCGCCTGCGTGCCGGCGCGGACGAACTTGGCCTGGCGCTGACGTTGGCCCAGAGCGAGCGCCTGATCGACTATGTCGATCTGCTCGTGCGCTGGAATGCGGTCTACAACCTGACCGCGGTGCGCGATCCGGCAGAAATGGTCACACGTCACTTGCTCGATTCGCTGGCGATCGCGCCGCTGGTGCGCGGTGCAACCCTGGTCGACCTCGGTACCGGTCCCGGCCTGCCCGGCATTCCGTTGGCAATCCTGGCGCCCGAGCGAAAAGCCACACTGGTCGACAGCAACGGCAAGAAGACACGATTCCTGCGCGAAGCCGTGCGCGTGCTTGGCCTCGCCAACGCGCGCGTCGATCAGGCGCGCGTCGAGGATCTGCAGGGACAATACGATTGCATCACCGCACGCGCGTTCGCCGCACTCGGCGACATCCTGACCTGGGGCGGCCATCTGCTTGCCGCCGACGGCATCTGCGTGGCGATGAAGGGTGTGATCGACGATAGCGAAATATCGAATTTGCCGTCCGGCTTTCGCATTGAGCGGATCGAGCCTCTGACGGTGCCGGGCTTGGGCGCAGCGCGACATGCCGTCATAATTAGTCGTTATCGCTGACGGCGTTGCCGTCACGATAACTGTCGCCGTTCGAGCGGCAGAGCCGCTCAACGCCGACAAAGCGGGAATGTGGGGTTCCGTCGCCGATGCGGCAGTGGCGGATTTTAGAAGTGCGTCAGGGATGGCTGCTTCGTGATCTTGCGATCAGGGACGAGCGCAGAGGTAACTCAAATGACGCGGATCATCGCGGTAGTGAATCAGAAAGGCGGCGTGGGCAAGACCACGACCGCGGTCAATCTCGCGGCGGCGCTGGCCGAGGCGAAGCGCCGCGTGCTGCTCGTCGATCTCGATCCGCAGGGCAATGCGACGATGGCCTCGGGCATCGACAAGCGCACCGCCAGGCCGACCGGTTGCGAGGTACTGCTCGACGAGGCGCCGATCGAGACGACGATTGTGCCGACGCCGGCCAATTTCGATCTGCTGCCCGGCAGTCGCGACCTGACCGCGGCCGAGATCAAGCTCATGGACATGCTCGCGCGCGAGTCGCGGCTGAAAGAGCAACTGGCCAAGCTCGGCCAGCGCTATCACACGATCCTGATCGATTGCCCACCGTCGCTGCACCTGCTGACCGTGAACGCGTTGACCGCGGCGAACGGCGTGTTGATCCCGGTGCAGTGTGAGTATTTCGCGCTCGAGGGCCTGACCAGCCTGCTCGACACGGTCAAGGCGGTACGCACGCGGCTCAATCCGCATCTGGAGATCGACGGCATCCTGCGCACGATGTACGACGTGCGCAACAACCTCGGCAATGACGTGTCCGCTCAGCTCGCCAAGCACTTCGGCGACAAGCTGCTGCGTTCGATGATTCCGCGCAACATCCGCCTCGCCGAGGCGCCGAGCCACGGCCAGCCGATCAATCTCTACGATCGCGAATCGCGCGGTGCGATCGCCTATTTCGGCCTGGCCGGCGAGTTGTTGCGGCGCGATCGTGCGGCAGCATCCACGGTTTCGGCCCAGCCCGCGGCGGCGACGGTGCCGATCGCGAATCCGCCGGTCGCACCGGTCGTCGACGGGAAAGCGGATGCCGCGCCGGCCGCGGAAGCGCCGCCGCCGTCCATCGCTTCGCTGCTCGTGCGCTAAACTAGCGCACACAGGATTTCCAGAGACACCACATGGCAGCTGCAAAGCGGCGCGGCTTGGGCTCGCGCGATCTCGACGTATTGCTCGGCGGCGGTGATGTCGCCGCGGAGACCGCCGCAGCGGGTGACGATCTGCGCAACCTGCCGGTCGGACGCATCGCGCCGGGCAAATACCAGCCGCGGCGCGTGTTCGATCAGGAAAAGCTTGCCGAGCTCGCCGCCTCGATCAAGGCGCAGGGCGTGATCCAGCCGATCGTCGTGCGCCCGGTCGGCGCGGATCGCTACGAAATCATCGCCGGCGAGCGTCGCTGGCGCGCTTCGCAGCTGGCCGGGCTGGCCGAGATTCCGGCCGTCGTGCGCGAGGTCGCCGATCCCGCGGTCGCGGCGATGACCCTGATCGAGAACATCCAGCGCGAAGACTTGTCCGCGCTCGAAGAGGCACACGCGCTGCGCCGCCTGATCGACGAGTTCAAGCACACGCACGAGCAGGTCGCCGAGGCGATCGGCCGTTCGCGCTCGGCGGTGTCGAATCTGTTGCGCCTGCTCGACCTGCCCGAAGAGATCAAGCGCCTGCTCAAGGAAGGTCAGATCGAGGCCGGCCACGCCAAGGCCTTGCTGACGCTGGAGCCGGCGCTCGCGCTCGGCCTCGCGCGGCGTGCTGCCGAGCACGGTTGGTCGGTGCGTGAGCTGGAGGATGCCGCGCGCAAAGCGCAGACGATGCCGCAGGGCAAGGCGAAAAAGGCCGTTTCGCGCGATGCCGATATCGTCGCGCTCGAGCGCGAGCTGTCCGAAAAGCTTGCCGCGCGCGTCGCGATCCAGCACGGCAACAAAGGACGCGGCAAGCTCGTGATCGGCTATCACAGCCTCGACGAGCTCGAAGGCATCCTCGAAAAAATCCGTCGCTGAGTCTTAACGAAAGTTTTGCGCAGATAACCCGGTCATGTCCCCTGTGAGCAGCAAGCAGCGACAGTTCGACGCGCTCGTACGCGGGTATTCGGGCGACCTGTTCCGCTACGCGTACTGGCTCTGCGGCGAGGAGGCGCTGGCACAGGATCTCGTGCAGGAATCGTTCCTGCGCGCGTGGCGATCGCTCGACAGTTTGCGCGAGGCCGCGGCGGCCAAGGCGTGGCTGATCACGATCCTGCGCCGCGAGCACGCGCGCCTGTACGAGCGCAAGACGCCGCAGTTCGTCGACGTGGATGAGGTCGAGGTGGCTGACGTGCGCGAGGCATTGACGCCGGAAGGTTCGGGCGAGGATGCATTGATTCGCGCGGCGATGCTGAAGCTCGACGTGAAATATCGCGAGCCGCTGCTCATGCAGGTGCTCGGCGGGTTTTCCTGTGAGGAGATCGCGCGCGAGTTGAACATTTCCAGTGCCGCGGTGATGACCCAGTTGTTCCGCGCGCGACAGAAGCTGAAGGCGATGCTCGGCAGCGAGCCGATCGAGGCACAGGTTTATGAATTGCGTTGAATTCCGGCGACAACTCGCGATCGATCCGCAGATGACTTCTGCGGACTTCGTGCAGCATCGCGCGGAATGCCCGCGTTGCGCCGAGGCACACGCGCGTGCGCTTG
>NZ_DASVOK010000148.1:0-8431 GCF_036383415.1 Rudaea sp.
TCACTTCGATCACACGCTCGCTGCGCCGCGCCTCCGCGAGCCGCGAACCAGGCGCGTACCACGATGCGCTCGCGCGCATGGCCGCCGCCGAACTGCACGCACTCGGCGAGGAATATCTCGCACGTTCGGCCAAGCACCGCAAGCTCGGCCGCCAGTTGTTCATCGACAAGATGCCGAACAACTTCGCCCATGTCGGCCTGATCCAACTGATCCTGCCGAATGCGAAGATCGTCGATGCGCGCCGCAACCCGCTCGCCTGCGGCTGGTCATGCTTCCGTCAGCATTTCGCGCGCGGGCAGAATTTCGCCTACGACCTCGCCGACATAGGCCGCTACTACCGCGACTATGTCGAACTGATGCGGCACTTCGATTCCGTGCTGCCCGGCCGCGTGCATCGTGTGATCTACGAAAGCATGGTTGCCGATACCGAACGCGAAGTGCGCGCGCTGCTCGAATACTGCAATCTGCCGTTCGAGGACGGCGTGCTGCGCTTCTTCGAGAACGAGCGGCCCGTGCGTACGGCCAGTTCCGAACAGGTGCGCCAGCCGATCTACAGGGCCGGTATCGATCATTGGCAGCACTACGAGCCTTGGCTCGGTCCGTTGAAGGAGGCACTCGGAGACGCATTCGGAGAATTCGCACAGACAACAGACAAGAAGTAGCTAACCGGCGCGGCTGCGTGGGGACGCACCGCATGAAGAAGTCGCAACGTGGTATTTCATTGGGAGAATCCATCGTGACGAAAACCTTTCCCGGAATTCGAGCGCGCCGCCCCGGCCGTTCGGTTTTCATGCGCCTGCCGCTCGCTGCGGCGATCCACCTCGCCTGCCTCTCTGCCGCCTACGCGGCCGACGATGCCGATCAGGCGCCTCAGCAATCGAGCGCGCAGCAGCCGTCGGGCGAGAAGCCCACCGCTTCGCTCGGCGAAGTCACGGTGACCGCGCAGAAGCGCACCGAAAACGCTCAGGCCGTGGCGCTGTCCATCGACGTGCTCTCGACCGACAAGCTCAGCGAGATGAACGTCAACGGGCTGACCGACTACGTGAAGATGCTGCCGAGCGTATCCATTCAGAGCGCATCGCCCGGTTTCTCCCAGGTATTCATGCGCGGCGTTACCAGCGGCAGCGTCGGCAACAACGGTGTTGCGAATCACTCCGCCTCCATGCCGAGTGTCGGCATCTACCTCGACGAACAGCCGATCACGACGATCCAGGGTGCGCTCGACGTACACATCTACGATGTGCAGCGCGTCGAGGCACTGGCCGGTCCGCAAGGCACGCTGTACGGCGCGAGTTCGCAGTCGGGCACGATCCGCATCATCACGAACAAGCCTGATCCGAGCGCGTTCGCGGCGAGCGTCAGCACCGAGATCAACTCGATCTCGCATGGCACGATGGGTTACACGGTCGAGGGCTTCGTCAACGTGCCGTTGCGCGAGAATCTCGCGCTGCGCGTGGTTGGCTGGAACGAGCACGACGGCGGCTACATCGACAATGTGCTCGGCGCGCGCACCTACCCGACCTCGGGCATCACCGCAAGCAACGCGAGCCGCGTGCACGATGCCTACAACGAGTCCTGGCTCAAGGGCGCGCGCGCGGCGCTCAAGCTCGACCTCGCCGACGACTGGACGATCTCGCCGACGATCATGGGCCAGAGTCAGCACAACGGCGGCGTCTACTCGTTCGACCCGAAAATCGGCGATCTCAAGGTCAGCCACGGCTACCCGGAATGGCAGGAAGACCGCTGGGTGCAGAGCGCGCTGACCGTGCAGGGCAAGATCGGCAACTTCGATCTCGTCTATGCCTACTCGCACCTCAACCGCAGCGACTGGGTCGACCAGGATTACGCCGACTACGGATTCTGGTACGACACGCTGGTCGGCTACGGTTCTTATCTCAAGGACAACAACGGCAACTACATCAACCCGGGCCAGCATATCCACGGCGAAGACATCTACGCGAAATCGAGCCACGAACTGCGCATCGCATCGCCGAAGGATCAGCGTTTCCGTTTCGTCGGCGGATTCTTCGCCGAGCGCCAGTCGCACCGGATTTTCCAGAACTACCAGATCACTGGTCTCGCCGATGACACATCGGTCACCGGCTGGCCTGGCACCTTGTGGCTGACCAAGCAACATCGCGTCGACGAAGACTACGCCGTGTTCGGCGAGGCGAGTTACGACATCACCGACCAGCTCACTGCCACGCTCGGCGCGCGTTTCTTCCATACCGAGAACAGCTTGCGCGGATTCTTCGGCTTCGGTCCCGGCTACAGCTCATCGCAGGGCGAAGCGATCTGCTTCAGCGACTACAAGTTCGATGGCGCGCCATGCTCGGACGTCGACCAGACGACCAAGCAGAACGATCACGTCGGCAAAGCGAACCTCACTTACAAGTTCGACAGCGACAAGATGATCTATGCAACCTGGTCGGAAGGCTTCCGTCCCGGCGGCATCAACCGGCGCCCAGGTCTGCATCCGTACCAGGCCGACTTCCTGACCAACTACGAGTTCGGCTGGAAGACCGAATGGCTCGACCACCGCCTGCGCTGGAACGGCGCCGTGTTCCAGGAAAACTGGAAGGACTTCCAGTTCGCCATTCTCGGCGCGAACGGACTCACGGAAATCAAGAACGCCAACCAGGCGCGCATACGCGGCCTCGAAACGAACCTGACCTGGGCAGCGACCTACAATCTGACCTTGTCCGCGGGATTCACCTATTTGAATTCGGTGTTGACCTCGAACTACTGCGGACTAACCAAGGCCAACGGCGATCCGATCTCGAGCGCGAACTGCACCGATCCGTCGCTCCCCGACCTGGCACCGAGCGCCCCGCTCGCACCGGAAGGCACGCGCCTGCCTACAGCAGCTAAGCAGAAGGGCAATCTCAGCGCGCGTTACGTGTTCGACGCGCTCGGCGGCGAAGGTTATTTCCAGGCCGCCGGCTTCTTCGAAGGCCGGCGCCGCACGGATCTGCGCGTGGTGCAGAACAATCTGATCGGCGACATGCCGGGCTACGCCTCGCTTGACCTTTCCGCCGGACTGAAGAAGAACGCGTGGGTGTTCGACGTCTACATGAAGAACGCGTTCGACAGCCGCGGCGAAATCAACCGCTACACCGAGTGCGACATCTCGCACTGCGTGCAGCCAGTCGGCGACAAGAACTACGGCATCTTCGGCCAGTCCTACATCACGCCGATCCAGCCGCGCACGATCGGCTTCCGGGTGACGCGCAACTTCGACTGACCGCTCTCCAATGCGGTTGCGGGAAACGACGAACCGGGCGCAATGCCCGGTTCTTTTTTAGTCTTTTTATACCGCCCGGCGCCAGTAGCGACGCACGACCAGCGCGATGATCAGGCCGAAGACAAGGTGCATGCCGAATTCGATAACCCGCGGCAAGCTGATCGTGAGGTCGAAGGCCTTGCTTCCGAACGGCGCGTTCGACAGCGGCAGAACGACGAAATTCATCGTGCAGTAGATCGCGACACCGTAGGCGATGCCGCAGGCAACGGCGCGTTCGCGCAACACGCGCAGATATTTGCTGGCGAGAAAGAACCACCAGGCCGCGACGATCAAGATGAAGTAGTGCGCGACGAAGCCGACCGCAGCCGTGGTCCAGCCGCCGGTATACGCTTCCTTCCCGTAGATGCCGCTCGCGATCGACTGCATCACACGCTGCGGACTCGTGCCGAACCGAAAATACAGGATCGTGCAGGCATAAATCATGTCGAGCGTAGCAGCAGCAGCGCCCGCATCGAGCACGGTCCGCCATGCCGCGGGCGGTTCTCTGTCGGATCGGCCAGCACCGAGCGAGATTTCACGCAGGGTCGTGGTATTCATCATTTGCACTCCGTCAACGGCAAGCGCAGGACTTGTTCCATTTCACCGCCGTCCTCGTCCTGCACGAAGGCGACAACGGCGGCGTTCGGCAACGCCATGGCCGCGGGGATTTTCAACTCGGCCTGCGCCTCCGGCAAACGCAGCGGCCCGACGAAATCGCGCACGACCTGATCATGCTCGAGGCGGCGGCCCTTGTTCTCGCCGCCGCGTATCTCCTGTGCCAGCCGGTTCTCGGTCAGGGCGACGTAGAAACGCTTGTGCTCGGAATTTTCCGTCGTGACCGCCTGCAAGCGTACTTTGACGCTGTCGCCGGTCTGCGCGGATACACGCAGTGTGAGCGGTGCCTGCGCCGATGCATCCTGTGCCGCACCCGGCGCGTCGCCCCTCGGCCAGCTCTTCCACAACTGGCCATCGAGCCAGATCTGCGGCGTATATACCTGCGCTTTGGCGCGCTTCGCCTTTGCCTCCTGGCGCCGCGCCCAAGCCTGCTTCGCGTAGGGGTCGTGCCAAGCCGGCGAATCCCAGTAGTCGACATGGAATTCGAGCCCGACGAGGCCTTCCTTGTCGCGGATCGAACTCATCCATTGCTCGGCCGGCGGGCAGGAATTGCAGCCTTCGCTCGTGTACAGCTCGACCAGATGCGTGCGCGTCGCGCCGCTCTGCATCTCGCAGCTACCGGCATGCGCCGCAAGCGGGGCGAGCGCCGCCAGGCAGAGGATGAATCTTCGTGGTCTGTTCGCGGACATGGATCCTCGTTCGCTGTGGTTCGGTCGACGCCTCCCGATCCTCGCCAAATGCGCGGCGCGATGGGTTGCAGGAATTGCCGATCCGCATGGTTGTCGTTGGGCGAAAACAGTCGCATCGAGCGCAGTGCTCGCGCGCTGCCCCAGCGCGCAATTGCGGCAAAGCGATCGACCGCTCCTGGGCACATTTCCTTGCAACGAATTTGCAACGCTTGCGCGCATCGGCCAGCCCCGGCCGACAGACAGTTTTTTCGAGGAGATCAAGATGCCCCAACATGTGCTCAGCACAGCGATACGCCATGCCTTGCGCGCATGGCCGCTGGCCGGAACTTCGCTCGCCTGCCTCGTCGCCGTTCCGGCCGCGGCGCAGAACGCAGCGCCAGCCGACAATACCAAATCGCAGAACCTGGAAACCATCGTCGTCACCGGTTCGAACATCCGCCGCGTCGACATGGAAACCGCCAACCCGGTTCTCACCATCGACCACGCCGCGATCGAGAAGTCGGGCAAGGTCACGCTCGGCGACCTCATCCAGCAGTTGCCGGCCATGGCCGGCAATGCCATGAACCCCAACGTCAACAACGGCGGCGGTACCGGGCAGGCGGCCATCTCGCTGCGCGGCCTTGGCACCAACCGTTCGCTGCTGCTGATCAACGGCCATCGCATTCCGTTCCAGTTGCAGGATCTCAACATCATCCCCGCCTCGGCGGTCGAGCGCATCGAAGTGCTGCTCGACGGTTCTTCGGCCGTGTACGGTTCGGACGCGGTCGCCGGCGTGGTCAACATCATCACGCGCAGCAACTACCAGGGCGCCGAAATCGGCCTCGATTACGGCATCAGCGACCATGATGACGGCCAGCGCAAGGCCGTGCACGCCATGTTCGGCCAGTCGACCGACCGCGGCAGCATCCTGCTCGGCATCAACTACAACAAGACCGAAGCCGTGCTCGCCGCCAACCGTGCCTATTCGCACGATGCGCTGTACAAGTACAACACCGGCTATATCGTGCACGGCGGCTCCAGCCGTACGCCGAATGGCGCGATCAGTCTGCCGAAGAGCGTGATTGCCTCGCAATTCGGTGGATGCACGGGCATTCCAGGCAACGGCAACCGCGTGATCCGCAAGGACGGCGCCTCGGGTTCCTCGCTCAGCGACTACCGCTGCTACAACGGCCAGGCCGACGCGTTCAACTACCAGGCGGTCGGCAACTACGACCAGACCCCGAGCGAGCGCACCGGCCTGTTCGCACTCGGCAGCTACAAACTGACCGATCACATCGAAGCGTTCATGGAAGTGTTCCACAACAAGACCGTGTCGCGCACGCAGATCGCCCCGGTGCCGCTCGATGCGCTCCAGGACAACCTGTTCATCCCGACCAACCAGTACTACAACCCGTTCAAGAGCCTAGGCCAGGCATTCGGCAACGATCCCAATACCGTGGGCTTGGCGTACAACGAGTTCAAGACCCGTCTGACCAGCCTCGGCCCGCGCCAGACGAATTTCTCGACCACGCACGACCTCGGTACCGCCGGCCTCAAGGGCAGCTTCGCCGACACCAGCTGGACCTGGTTCGCCGACGCCAGCTACGGCAAGATCACCCAGCACGGCGAGAACGCGAACTACATCAACTACAGCAAGCTGACCTCGAACTTCGCCTGCACGCAGCTGTCGTGCAACCCGATCAACATCTTCAACATCTACGATCCGAACACGATCAAGCTGCTGCAGAGCGCGAAGACCAGCTACAACAACTCTCCGGCCAACTACCAGATGAAGTCGGCGGAAGCCGGCGTCAGCTCGAGCTCGTTGTTCGCCCTGCCGGCCGGTGACGTCGGTTTCGCGGGCGGCGTGTCGTACCGCAAGGAATATGTCGACAACAAGGCCGACGCCCAGTTGGTCAGCACGATCACGCGCGACGCCGCGGGCAACATCGCCTCGATCGCCTGCTCGGGCCCGAGTTCGATCTGTACCGCGAACACGCAAGGCGGCTACAACATCAAGGAAGCCTACGTCGAATTGCTCGTCCCGCTGCTCAAGGACATGCCGTTCGTGCACAGCCTCAACCTGACCCTGGGTGACCGCTACTCGAAGTACTCGAACTTCGGCAGCACCAACAACTGGAAGGCGGCGATCGAGTTCAAGCCGATCGAAGACCTGCTGCTGCGCGCCACCGTGTCGAAGGTGTTCCGCGCACCGTCGGTGACCGAGCTGTACGCCGGTCCGGCCGCCGACTCGGCCACGGCAACCGATCCCTGCGGACCGGCATCCGTGGCCAGCAACCCGGCCTGCCAGGGCTATGTGTTCGAGAACACCGGCACCAGCCAGACCAACGGCATCGTCAACGGTTCGGTCTATTCGAACGGCGCGTTCGGCACCAAGATCAACCTGCAGCCGGAACACGGCAAGTCGTTCGACTACGGCTTCGTCTACGATCCGAACTGGCTGCCGGGCTTCTCGGTCAGCGCCGACTACTATCGCATCGTGCTCGACAACCTGATCGTGTCCGGCGCCGGCATCGCGCAAACGATCCTGACCTCGTGCTACTACGGCGTCCAGGAGACGTGCCAGTTGATCACGCGCAACACGTCAGGCTCCAGCTACGGCCAGATCAAGTACATCTACGAGTCGTCGTTCAACGCCGGTACGCTGGTTACCTCAGGTGCCGATCTGAACCTGCGCTATCGCCTGCCGGAAACATCGTTCGGCAATTTCACCGCGAACTTCCAGACGACGTACATCCAGAAGTACGACATCACCACGGGCCTGAAACAGGGTTTCGCCGGCCACTTCGACCGTACCTACGGCAACCTCGTGCGCTGGCGCGCGCTGGCCGGGCTCGACTGGAGTTGGGGCAGCTTCAACGCGAACTGGACGGCGCGCTACATCGGTCGCGGTCGCATCGGCTACGCCTGCAATGGCGCGTCGGCGGCGGCGGGCGATGCAGCCGGTGCGGACGGTTGTTATCCGCATCCCGAGAACGCGATCCTGAAGTTCGGTTCGTACACCTACCACAACGTTTCGGTCGGCTACAACATCGAGCCGCTGAATACGACGATCCAGGTCGGTGTCGACAATATCGGCAACAAGCAACCGCCGATCCTGTACCAGGAGAACGTGGCCAACGCCAACACCGACGTGAACACCTACGACACGATCGGCCGCTATTTCTTCGGCAAGATCACGGTCAAGTTCTAAACGCTGCTTGCCCGGGTCGCGCTCGCGCAACCCGGGCTTTTACTGGAAGAGGTTTTCTCCAGCGCTGCCGCATCGATATGACCGGCGGCGCTTTCTTCAATTGCCGATCGCGCGCAACACCGTTGATGCGCCGCCGCCCCTGCGCAACGTACTTGCGGTCGTGCCGAAGCGCTGGCGGAACAGGCGCGAGAACGCACAACGATTTTCGAAACCGCAGGCGAGCGCGATCTCGCCGATCGCGAGCGGGCTCGTGCGCAGCAGGCGCTGCGCGCGCAGCAGGCGTTGGCGCACCAGGAATGCGTGCGGCGTCTCGTGGTATGCGGCATGGAAGGCGCGGATGAAATGCCATGGCGAGTAGCTCGCGATGCGCGCGAGCGCGGCATTGTCGAGATCGAGATGGCAGTTGCAGGCCAGATGCTCGCGTACACGCTGCAGGCGCAGGAACACGTGGCGCCGCTGCGCCCAGGTGCGACCGGGGCAGCGCGCGATCATCTCGTCGAAACGATTTTGCATGGCGCCGATCTCATCGAGCATGCCGTCCAGCGCAACCGCGTGATCGCCCTGCTGCACCGCGCGCACGAGGCTTGTCGCGCGGCGCAGCAGGGCACGGTCGACCTGATGCGTGGCCGGCAGCAGGCCGGAATCGCGCGT
>NZ_DASVOK010000149.1:0-8732 GCF_036383415.1 Rudaea sp.
CTGACTGCAGGGCGTGGTTCCGCCGCCGATGGCATCGCCGCGCGGGCCGAACAGGCGATGCTGGAGGATCGCCTCAGCGAAGCGGCACGCGCCGTCGCCGAAACCCGCGCCGATTTCGCGCGCTGGCTGCCCGACGCAGGCGCTCGGTCGCTCGGTGAGGCGCCTGACTTCCGCAGTCTCGGCGCCGACCCCGACGCGCTGATTCGCAACGTCGCCCATCATCGCGAACTCCTCGCCTACGATGCCGCGGAAAAGACGGCGACGGCCGATGCCGCGCTGGCGCGCGCGGAGAAACGGCCCGACTGGTCGCTGGAATTCGCCTACGCGCAGCGCGGCCCGCAATTCTCCAACATGATCTCGATCGAGGCGCGCATCGATCTGCCGCTGTTCGGCAGCAAACGGCAGGATCCGAACATCGCTTCGAAGCAGGCGCTGGCCGAGCAGATCGCCGACGAGCGCGAAGCGGCCAGGCGCATGCACACGGCCGAACTGCAGAAGACCCTCGCCGCGTGGCGCAGCGCGGTCGAGCGCGTGCATCGCTGCGAAAAGGAACTGTTGCCGTTGGCCGCCGATCGCGCCGATGCGGCCCTTGCCGCTTACCGTGGAGGAAGTGGCAGCCTGCAAGCCTCGCTGACCGCGCTCGACAACGAAATCGAGCAAGGTCTGGCCTACACCGATCTGATGAGCACGCTCGGCCAATCGTGGGCGGCGCTGTACTTCGCGTTTCCGCAGGAGCACTGAACCATGCCGCGCCCCATTCCGATTCTCGCCGCTGTGCTGGCCTTTCTTCTCGGCATCGCCGCGACGCTGTCGTGGCTGCATTATCGCCCCGCAACGCCGGCATCTCCGGTGTCGACGTCCGCCGGGAAACCGTTGTACTGGTACGACCCGATGGTGCCCGACAAACACTTCGACGCGCCGGGCAAATCGCCGTTCATGGACATGCAGCTCGTGCCGAAGTACGCGAACAGCGGCGGCGCGCCGGGCACGGTGGCGATCGCCCCTGGCCTCGCGCAAAACCTCGGTATCCGCACCGCGCCGGCCGAGCGCGGCAGGCTGCAGACGACGCTACGCGCGACCGGCACGATCGCGTTCGACGAACGCGCGGTCAGCGTCGTGCAAAGCCGCGTCGCCGGCATCGTCGAACAACTGCATGTGCGCGCCGCGATGACCGAGGTTGCTGCCGGCCAACCCTTGCTCACCGTGCTCGCGCCGGACTGGACGGCGGCGCAGGAGGAATACCTCGCCTTGCGCCGCGCACGCACGCCTGGGCTGGATCCGCTGCGTGCGGCCGCGCGACAGCGGCTCGTGCTGCTCGGCATCGGCGATGCGCAGATCGGCGCGATTGAACGCAGCGGCCGGGCACAGACGCGAATCACGCTGACCGCAACTCGTGCGGGAGTGGTCACCGAACTGAATGTGCGCGACGGCGCGACGATCGCCGCAGGCATGCCGCTGATGCGCATCAATGGCATCGACGATGTGTGGATCAATGCCGCGATTCCGGAAGCGCAACGCAGCCGCGTGACTGCGGGTGCGGCGGTCAAGGCGCAGGTGCCGGCGTTCCCGGGCGAGACCTTCGACGGCACGGTCGAGACGCTGCTGCCCGAGGTCGATGCGACGACGCGCACACAGACCGCACGCATCGTGTTGAAAAAACCGCGGCACCGCCTCGCAGCGGGCATGTATGCCAGCGTCGAGATCGTGCCGACGACGCGCGCGGAGAACGTGCTCGTGCCGAGCGAGGCCGTGATCGCAACCGGTCTGCGCAACGTCGTCATCGTCGATGCGGGAAATGGCCACTTCCGCGCGCAGGAAGTGCGCTTGGGCGACGAGGCGAACGGCAAGACGGTCGTGCTCGAAGGCGTCCATGACGGTGACAAGGTTGTGCTCTCAGGTCAGTTCCTGATCGATTCCGAGGCGAGCCTGACCGGCGCGCTGGCGCGGTTGGAGAGCAGTGGCGATGCAGCGTCGGATGGAGCGAAGCCATGATCGCGCGCCTGATCCGCTGGTCGATCGCAAACCGCCTTCTGGTCCTGCTCGGCGCGGTGTTTCTCGCTGCCTGGGGTATCCATGCACTCAGACAAACGCCTGTCGATGCACTGCCGGACTTGTCCGATGTGCAGGTCATCATCCGCACCACTTGGCCCGGACAATCGCCGCAGCTCGTCGAGGATCAGGTCACCTATCCGCTGACGACGACGATGCTGTCCGTGCCGGGCGCGAAGACGGTGCGCGGCTATTCGTTCTTCGGCGAAGCACTGGTCTACGTGCTGTTCGACGACGGCACCGACCTGTATTGGGCACGTTCGCGCGTGCTCGAATACCTGAATCAAGTGCAGTCGCGCCTGCCGGCGAAGGCAGCGACCGCGCTTGGGCCTGATGCGACCGGCGTCGGCTGGATTTACGAGTACGCACTGGTCGACCGAAACGGAAAACACGATCTGTCCGAGTTGCGTGCGACGCAGGACTGGTTCCTGCGTTACGAACTGAAGGGCGTGCCGAACGTCGCCGAAGTCGCCAGCATCGGCGGCATGGTGCGCGAATACCAGATCGTGCTCGATCCGGACAAATTGCGTGCCTACGGCATCACGCATGGGCAGGTGATCGACGCGGTGCAGCGTGCTAACGGCGAAGCCGGTGGAGCGGTGCTCGAACTTGCCGAGGCCGAATACGTCGTGCGCGCCTCGGGTTACCTCAAGTCGCTCGATGATTTTCGCGCCATTCCGTTGAAAGCCGGCGCCGGCGGCGTGCCGGTGCTGCTGGGCGACGTCGCGCGCATCCTGCTGGGTCCCGAGATGCGGCGTGGCATCGCCGAACTGGACGGCGAAGGCGAAGTCGCCGGCGGCGTGATCCTGATGCGCCAGGGCAAGAACGCGCAGGCGACGATCGCCGCGGTCAAGGCCAAGCTGAAAAGCCTCCAGCCGAGCCTGCCGGCCGGAGTCGAGATCGTCGAAACCTACGATCGCTCGCAACTGATCGGCCGCGCGATCGACAACCTGCGCGGCAAGCTGATCGAGGAATTCCTCGTCGTCGCACTGGTCTGCGCGGCATTCCTGTTCCACCTGCGCTCGGCGCTGGTCGCGATCGTTGCCCTGCCGCTCGGCGTGCTCGCCGCGTTGATCGCGATGCACCTGCAAGGGCTCAACGCGAACATCCTTTCACTCGGCGGCATCGCGATCGCGATCGGCGCGATGGTCGATGCCGCGATCGTGATAATCGAGAACGCGCACAAGCACCTGGAGGCCTGGCGGCACGAGCATCCTTCGGAAACGCTCGCAGGCGAAGAACGCTGGTGCCTGATCGCCGATGCCGCGGTCGAAGTCGGGCCCGCGCTGTTCTTCAGCCTGCTCGTGATCACGCTGTCGTTCCTGCCGGTGTTCTCGCTCGAAGCGCAGGAAGGCCGGCTGTTCGCGCCACTCGCGTTCACCAAGAGCTACGCGATGGCCGCGGCGGCGGGATTGTCGGTCACGCTGATTCCCGTGCTGATGGGTTATTGGATACGCGGGCGCGTTCCCGACGAGCAGGCCAACCCGGTCGTGCGCGGATTGATCGCGATCTACCGGCCCGCACTCGATGCGGTGCTGGCTTGGCCGAAGACCACGTTGGTGGCAGCGGCTTTCCTGTTGCTCGCCACGCTCTGGCCGATCTCGCGGCTCGGCGGCGAATTCCTGCCGCCGCTCGACGAAAGCGATGTGCTCTACATGCCGACCGCGCTGCCCGGTTTGTCCGCCGGCAAAGCTGCACAGATTCTGCAGCAGACCGACCGGATGATTCGCAGCGTGCCCGAAGTCGCCAGCGTCTTCGGCAAGATCGGCCGCGCGGAAACGGCGACCGATCCGGCGCCGCTGGAGATGATCGAGACCACGGTGCGTTTCAAGCCGCAGGATCAATGGCGACCGGGAATGACGAAAGACAAGCTGATAGACGAACTCGATCGCGCCGTGCGCTTGCCGGGGCTGACCAATCTGTGGGTGCCGCCGATCCGCAACCGCCTCGACATGCTCGCGACCGGCATCAAGAGTCCGATCGGGATCAAGGTCAACGGCAACGATCTGGCGACGATCGACCAGGTCGCCGCGCAGATCGAGCGCGGCATCAAAACCGTGCCGGGCGTGACCTCGGCGCTGGCAGAACGATTGACGGGCGGACGCTATGTCGACGTCGATATCGACCGCGCCGCCGCGGCGCGCTACGGGCTCAACATCGCCGACGTGCAAAGCGTCGTCTCGTCGGCGATCGGAGGCGAGACGATAGGCGAAACGGTCGAAGGCCGGCGGCGTTTCCCGATCAGCGTGCGCTATCCGCGCGAACTGCGCGATTCGGTGCAGAAGCTGCGCGATCTTCCGTTGGTTACCCCGAGCGGTGCGCAGATTCCGCTCGGCACGCTGGCGAAGATCGGCATCGTCGAAGGCCCGCCGATGATCAGAAGCGAGAATGCGCGCCTGTCGGGCTGGATCTATGTCGATGCGCGTGGTCGCGACTTGGCATCCGTCGTCAACGACATGCGCGCGCGCGTCGCACGCGAGGTGACCTTGCCACCCGGCATCTCGATCGCCTGGTCGGGACAGTTCGAATATTTCGAACGCGCGGTCGCGCGCCTGCGCATCGTCGTGCCGGCGACGCTGCTGATCATCTTCGTGCTGCTGTATCTGACCTTTGGTCACTTCGACGAAGCGGCGCTGATTCTGGCGAGCGTGCCGTTCGCCCTCATCGGCGGCTTCTGGTTCATGTACCTCCTCGGTCATGCTATGTCGATCGCGACGGCGGTCGGTTTCATCGCGCTCGCCGGCGTCGCCGCCGAATTCGGCGTCATCATGCTGCTGTATCTGAAACACTCGTGGGAACGGCGGTTGGCCGCAGGTGAGCCTGCGAGTGCGGAGACGCTGCTGGCCGCGATTCGCGAAGGCGCCGTGCAGCGCGTGCGACCGAAGGCGATGACCGTGGCCGTCATCCTCGCCGGCCTCGCACCGATCATGTTCGGCGCGGCGACGGGTTCGGAAATCATGCAACGCATCGCGGCGCCGATGGTCGGCGGCATGATCACCGCGCCGCTGCTGTCGATGTTCGTGATTCCGGTGGTTTATCGATTGCTGCGCGAACGCAGTCTGGACACCGGGCTACTCCGTGTGGCTCGGACCTGAGCGGAGCAGAAGGCGCGAGGATTTCGCCGCGAAGGAGACCAGGGATCACAAACTGACGTGTTCGTTGTTTCCTCGTCCTTCGCGGCGAACGCCATTGCTTCGTGCTCAGCTGATGTTGCGCACGGCCTGGCGCGTTTCCGGCGCGGGCCAGCCGGCGGCCTTCGCGACCTGCGCGATGGCCTTGTTCGTGTCGAAGTAGACTTGCCAATAGTTGTCGTTGCTGGCGTACGGGCGCACGGTCAGCACGGTGCCGAGCGTCGTGTGCTCGAGGATCTCGATGTCCGGCGCCGGCGTGGCGAGCACGTTCTTCACCTGGGTCACGGCCGCGCGCAGGCGCGCCTTCGCATCGTCGACATCGACACCGGTGGCGAGCAGGGCGGTCAGGTCGACGCGGCGATACGCGTTCGCCGAGTAGTTGATGATGTTGTCGGCGAAGATCTTGTTGTTGCCGACCACGGCGCGAACGTTGTCGCCCGTATCGAGCGTCGTGCCGAACAGGCCGATCTCGCGCACGGTACCGGTGACGCCGCCCGCCGTGATCGCATCGCCGACCTTGAACGGGCGCAGCGTGATCAGGAACACGCCGGCGGCGAAGTTGGCGAGCAGCCCCGACCAGGCCATGCCGATCGCGACGCCGGCCGCGGCGAGCAGGGCGGCGAACGAGGCAGTCTCGACGCCAAGCACCGAGAGCACCGCGATCGCGAGCAGCAAGGTGAGCAGGGTGGATGCGACCGAGCCGGCGTAACGCTGCAGGGTGGGATCCAGCTCGCGCTTGGCAAGCACGCTGCTGAGCGCGCGGCTGATCAGGCGGATCACCCAGCGGCCGACGATCCAGAGCGCGATCGCTCCTAGAATCTTCCACGCGAGCGGGACGACATAGGTCGAAACGAGCGACTGCAACTGGGCGGGATCGAGGCTCATCGGTGCGGTTCCTTGTCGAGAACGATGAATAGGGCGCGGCTCCCGTTGCGGAAGCCGCGCACATCATGCGCAAAGCGGTGTTTGCGACGCGTTAAGTACGCAGCGCGGCGCGAGTCGCTCTAAAGCGACTGCGCGTTGAACGTATTGCAGCTGTTGATGTCGCCCGAGGCGAAGCCGGCCTTGAACCAGCGCTGGCGCTGCGCGGACGAGCCGTGCGTGAACGAGTCCGGCACGGCATAGCCGCGAGACTGCTTCTGCAGTGTGTCGTCGCCGACCGCTGACGCGGCGTTGAGCGCCGAGTCGATGTCGCCGGCTTGCAGCCAGTTGAGCTGCGCCTGCGAACGGTTCGCCCAGACGCCGGCGAAACAGTCGGCCTGCAGTTCCTGGCGCACGGACAGTCCGTTCGCGCCGTCCATGGCCGCGCCCTGGCGGCGCGCCTGCTCGACCTTGTCCATGATGCCGGTCAGGTTCTGCACATGATGGCCGACTTCGTGCGCGATCACGTAGGCACGGGCGAAATCGCCCTGCGCATGGAAGCGCGTGTCCATTTCCTGGAAGAAGCCGAGGTCAAGATAGACCTGCTGGTCGCCCGGGCAGTAGAACGGTCCCATCGCTTCCTGGCCGACGCCGCAGGCGGTCTGCGTGCGGCCGTGGTAAAGCACGAGCTTGGGCTGCGGATAACGCTGGCCGCTGGCCTGGAAATACTGGCTCCACACATCCTCGGTGCTGCCGAGCACGACCTTGACGAACTTGGTCTGCGGATCGGTGCTCGTCGCCTGTGCGCGTTGCGCGGGCGGCGCCGTCTGGCTGCTCGAGTCGAGCATCGAGCCGCCGCCGCTGAGCAGCGAGAGGATGTCGAGCGGATTTTTGCCGAACAGCAGGCTGACCACGACGATCAGGATGATGCCGCCGATGCCGATGTGGAAGCCGCCGAAACTGAGGCCGCCACCACCTCCGCCGCCGAAACCACCACCGCGACCGCTGCCGTCATCCTCGACAACGTTGTCGCTCTCGCGCCCTTTCTGCCAATCCATACGCTGCTCCCGACGACGGTTGTGAACGGCCGCACGTTACTCGCCGCGCATCGCGACCGCAAGAGTCGGTGAGAGCAGATTCGCGAAATCGTTCAGGGATAACGCGTCAGCACTCCGCTGCGCTGGTTCTGTCCGCCCTTGCCGTCGGGATAGCGCGCTTCGAAGGCGAGTTTGCGCGGACCAGCTGCGCGCAGGGTGAACTCGCCCTGTGACAGGCGATCGCAAAGACCGCTACCGTCGGTCGGCTTGAAGTGCAGCGACCACGCATCGGCGCCCTGATCCGAATAAGTGCCGTCGCGCAGCTTGCAGGTTCTGCCAGTGTCGAGTTCGAGCGTGGTGCTTTCCTCGCCGGCCGTGCCGAGCGAAAGCGTTGTCTTGTCCGCATCGCGCTGTCCCTCGATCTGGGTGCGGCCGATCCATTGGCCGCGGGTGTCTGCCGCTGCGGCTTGCGCGGCGCAGGCGAACGGCGCGATTGCGAGCGCAGTGGCGAGTGCTGCATGACGTTGGAAGTGGCGGGTGGACATGGTTCCTCCGATGACGTGGAAACACGAACGGTCTGACCCCGACGAACGCCGCCGTGACATTCGGTGGACGGCGCCAGCCAATGATTCCGCAGGCGCAGCGCATGCACATCTGCAGGAAGTCATCTTTGTATACGATGCGAAAAAGTGAAAAACGGTTGCGGCTGTGCCGGAAGTCACGCGTCCGCGCGTGATGCAGCGACGAGTCCGACATTTCTGTCGAAAATATGATCTGGCGCAGACCGCAGAAATCGTGGTTGCAGCGGCGTCGCACGCGATGCGGGATAATGTCGCCCCGTCCATCGCCAGGAAAAGATGCAATGCCGTCACGCCCGTTCGTAGTCCCCGGTACGCCGCTGTCCGGCGCTGCCGTGCGTGTCATGCTGCTCGGCTCGGGCGAACTCGGCAAGGAAGTGCTGATCGCGCTGCAGCGCCTCGGCGTCGAGACGATCGCGGTCGATCGCTATGCGAACGCGCCGGGCCAGCAGGTCGCGCATCACGCGCGCACGATCGCGATGGACGATCCGACGCAGTTGCGCGCGCTGATCGAGGCGGAGAAGCCGGACATCGTGGTGCCTGAGATCGAGGCGATCGCGACGCCGGTGCTCGAGGAACTCGAAGCCGCCGGCATCGTGCGCGTGATCCCGACTGCACGCGCCGCGCGCCTGACGATGGATCGCGAGGGCATCCGTCGTCTCGCTGCAGAGACGCTGGGTCTGCCGACGAGTCCGTACAAGTTCTGCGATTCGCTTGAAGAATTGCAATCGGCAATTTCTCAGCCGTCCTCCTTGACGGCAAAGAACAGCCCGGCATCCATGCTGGACACTTCAAAAGAGCGTGGCATCGGTTACCCGTGCATCGTCAAGCCTGTGATGAGCTCATCGGGCAAGGGACAAAGCAAGATCGACGGGCCGGACGATGTGAAGAAGGCCTGGGACTATGCAATGGCCGGCGGCCGCGTCAACCGCGGCCGCGTCATCGTCGAGGGCTTCATCGATTTCGACTACGAGATCACCCTGCTCACAGTGCGTGCGCGCAACGCCGCCGGCGAAATCGAAACCCGGTTCTGCGCGCCGATCGGGCACGTGCAGGTCGCCGGCGACTATGTCGAG
>NZ_DASVOK010000150.1:0-6996 GCF_036383415.1 Rudaea sp.
CACGCCGTCGTAATCGTCCTCGACCGGCAGTTCGACAAAGATCGGCTGGCGTCCGGCCATGCGGCTCGAATCGAGCTTGGCGTCGCCGACGCGCACGTCGACGCGCGCGTAGCGCCAGCCACGCTCACCGGAGAAACCCACGGCGCCGAGCGAGGCCTGCACGTCGAGCACGGCGATGTCTTCGACCTGGTAAGCGATGAAGTACGGCTTCGCCTCGCCCGGCAGTTGCAGGCTCTGCATCGAGCGCTGCAGCTCGTCGTTCATCGCGCGCTGCACGGCGTCGTCGACGGCCTGGGCGAATCCGCTCGCGGAGTAAAGGGCGGCAAAGGCAAGAAGTATACTTTTCATTTCAGCGACCCTCCGCGTTTGCCGCCACACCCGGTGCCGGCAGGATCGGCGGGCGCTCCTGCGACTTCGGCTTGCGCTGCACCTCGATGCGACGGATCAGCAGGTCGGGCGCGACGGTCGACACCGGCACGAAGCCGGACTCGGCGCCGCACCAGCCGTGGAACACGCCGAAGCGCCCGTCCGCGGCGTCGATCTGGGCAAGCAGGGTCAGCGGCGTGCCGACCAGGTCGACGCCTCGTACGAGTTCCTCGCGGCCGTCGGGATACAGGCGGTAGACCATCGTCGGCAGCAGCTTGGCGCCGCCGGTACTGGCGCGTGCGGTCTCGGTGAAGCCGCCGTCGAGGTCGCGGATGATCAGGCCCCAGGGCTTGCCCTGCTCGGCGATTTCGGTGAGCAGGCGCTTCTTCAGCGTGTCGTAGTCCACCGGCTTGTCCACGCCGACGATCATGTTTGACTGGCGCGACACGGGGCGGAAACCGGACTGCGAGCGGCCATGTCCGTTCGAGTACGCGAAACCATCGATCAGCGTGCGCCCAAGCAGGAAATTCTTCAGCACACCGTGCTCGACCACGGGCACCGGACGCGCACGCACGCCTTCGTCGTCGGCCGCATAGCCGCCCATGAGCGCCTGGCCGGCGAACTCCGTACGCGTCGGATCGAACGTGATCGAGATCGACTCGGGGAAGATGCGCTCGCTGAGTTTCTTCTTGAACGTCTGTGCATCGTTCTCGTCGCGCAGGCGATGCGCTTCGAGGCGGTGGCCGACGACTTCGTGGAAGAACACGCCGGCCGCGCGGTTGTCGAGGATGGCCGGACCCTCGTAGGCCTGGATCACGGGCGCCTCGCGCAACGCCTTCAGATCGGCCATGAGGTTCTCGACCGCGGCGAGCACGGTCGCGTCGTCCGGCAGCGCGTCGGGCCGGCTGGCGACGAAGCGCACCATGCCGGGCAGGTCCATGCCGTCATCGGCCTTGGTCGCCGCGGCGATGTCGAGCAGATAGGTAAGTTCGGCGTGACGCACGCGCGTGCCTTCGCTATTGGCGAGCCAGCGTGTCGTGCGCGCGACGCTGAGACCAGCGCGCGCGTTGTAGATCTTCGTATCGCGCTTGAACGGTGCGCTGTAGGCCTTCACCTTGTCGCGCCAGCGGTCGAGATCGATCGCATAGTCGAGCTTGGGCTCGATGAGTTCCAGCTTCGATTCGTGGCTGAAGTCGTCGGACTTGTCCTCGGCCGCGGTCTGCACGGCCGCGTCGGCCTTGGCCTTGGACAATTCCTCGACCGCGCGCCAGTAGGCGCCGTCGGTCGCGCTCCAGATTTCCGCGCGCATCGCGCGCACGTCGTCGTCGAGGCCGACGCGCTGGGTCGCGTTGCCGCGCGCGTAGCCAGGTAGGCCACCGGGCGCGCCCGCGTGGGTGTTGTCGAACGCGTAGCTGCCGGTGCGCAACTCGACGTTGAGCGAGCGTACGTGCATCGACGATGAGTTGGTCAGCGTGCCGAACTCGGCGTTGACGCCGATCTGCTCATCATCGTTGATGCGGTAGGCGATGAAGTAGGCCGGCACTGCGGCCTTGAAATAGGCGGCCTGCGAGCGCGTCAATTCTGCGCTCATCGCCTCGAGCACGGGATCGGCCGCGGCCTGCGCCGCGGCGGAGCAAAAAGCGGTTGCGGCGAGCGCGAACCGGACGACGAACTTCATCGAGCGCCTCCCTGCGGGTGGTTGACGATTCAGGACCTGCGCCAAGGGTACACAGTTCCCCAAGCCGCATGTGGGGCGACAAACGGGCGCTTCGCGGCGCCCGTCCGTCTTATTGGAGGTTCTTCACCGCATCCGCCACCGCGGTCGCGGTGATGTCGAAGTAGGTGAACAATTGCTCGGCCGGTGCCGACGCGCCGAAGCGGTCGAGACCGACCACGGCGCCGTCGAGGCCGACGTACTTGCGCCAGTACGCGGTCACGCCCGCCTCGACCGCGACGCGCTTGCGACACCACGACGGCAACACGCCTTCGCGATAAGCCAGCGGCTGGCGGTCGAATACCTCGGCGCACGGCATCGAGACGACGCGCACCTGGATGCCCTGCTGCGCGAGGCTGCGCATCGCCTCCATCGCGAGGCCGACTTCCGAACCGGTGGCGATGATGATCGCGTCGAACTTCGCGCTGGCCGGATCGCTGAGCACGTAAGCGCCGAGCTGGATCAATCCGACCTGCTCGTCCGTGCGCTGCTGGTGCGGCAGGTTCTGGCGCGAGAAGATCAGGCAATCCGGACCTTCCTTGCGCTCGATCGCTGCCTTCCACGCCACAGCACTCTCGACCGCATCGCATGGGCGCCAGACATGGTTGTTCGGAATCAGGCGCAAGCTCGCGACATGCTCGACCGGCTGGTGGGTCGGTCCGTCCTCGCCGAGACCGATCGAATCGTGCGTGTAGACGTGGATCGCACGCGTCGGAATCAATGCCGACATGCGCACTGCGTTGCGTGCGTAATCGGAAAACACGAGAAAGGTCGCGTCGTAGGGAATGAAGCCGCCGTACAGCGCGAGGCCATTGCTGATCGCGGTCATGCCGAATTCGCGCACGCCGTAGTGAACGTAGTTGGCGTGAGCGTCGTTCGACTGCACGTCCTTCGAGCCCTTCCAGATCGTCAGGTTCGACGGCGCGAGGTCGGCCGAGCCGCCGATCAGTTCGGGCAGCAACGGGCCGTAGGCGTCGAGCGACATCTGCGAGGCCTTGCGCGAGGCGATATTCAGGCCTTCCTTCTGCAGCTTGGCGATGAACGCGTCGGCCTGGGTATGGAAATCGGCGGGGAGATCGCCCTTGATGCGGCGCTCGAATTCGGCGGCGAGTTCGGGATGCAGCTTCTTGTACTTGGCGAAATTCTCGTTCCACGCGGCCTCGGCGGCGGCGCCTTTCGCTTTCGCATCCCAGCCGGCGTAGATTTCGTCGGGAATGACGAACGGCGGATAGTTCCAGCCGAGGTTCGCGCGCGTCGCCGCGACCTCGTCCTTGCCGAGCGGCGCGCCGTGCGTCGCCTCGGTGCCCTGCTTGTTCGGCGCGCCCCAGCCGATGATCGTCTTGGCAATGATCAGGCTCGGCTTGTCGGTGTCCTTCTTCGCCTGTTCGAGCGCAGCCGCCACGACTGCCGGGTCGTGCCCGTCGATCGGGCCGATCACTTCCCAGCCGTAGGCCTCGAAGCGCTTGCGCGTGTCGTCGGTGAACCAGCCGTGCACCTCGCCATCGATCGAGATGCCGTTGTCGTCGTAGACCGCGATGAGCTTGCCGAGCTTCCATGTGCCGGCCAGCGAGCAGACCTCGTGCGAAATGCCTTCCATCAGGCAGCCGTCACCGAGGAAGACGTAAGTATAATTGTCCACAATGCCGCAGTCGGACTGGTTGAAGCGCGCCGCGAGCACGCGCTCGGCCAGCGCAAAGCCGACCGCGTTGGCGAGGCCCTGGCCCAGCGGTCCGGTCGTCGTCTCGATGCCGGGAAACTCGCTCGCCTCGGGATGACCCGCGGTCTTCGAATGCAGCTGGCGGAACTTCTTGAGCTGGTCGATCGGCAGGTCGTAACCGGTCAGGTGCAATAAAGAATAGAGCAGCATCGAGCCGTGACCGTTCGACAACACGAAACGGTCGCGACCCGGCCACTTCGGATTGGCCGGATTGTGCCTGAGGAAATCGCCCCACAGCACCTGAGCGATGTCGGCCATGCCCATCGGCATGCCCGGATGGCCTGACTTGGCGGCTTCGACCGCATCCATGCTCAACGCACGGATCGCATTGGCCAGCTCTTTGCGACTTGGCATTTGTTCACCTTCGGGAAATTGAAACGTGCGGCCGTGGGCGGCCACTGCTTGATTCTCGCGACCGGAACCGATCGCAAAAATGACGCCGTATTGTCTCGCACTTGCGCCAGCTTGTCGCGGGCCGGCACGCCGTCACGTTTGCCCACCGCGCCGACTTCGGCCAAAATCCCCGCAAACCTGCACATCTCGCGCGCACGCCGCGCCTCTTCGGGGATTCCCATGCAACAAAACAAGGCGATTCGCCGCGACGTGGGTGCGTTCGCACTGATGCTGACCGGCCTCGGCTCGATCATCGGCTCAGGCTGGCTGTTCGGCGCCTGGCGCGCGGCAGGCCTTGCCGGCCCGGGCGCGGTTTGGGCCTGGGTGATCGGTGCAGTCGTGATCACGACGCTCGCATTGACCTACGCCGAGCTCGGCGCGATGTTCCCCGAATCGGGCGGCATGGTGCGCATGAGCCAGTACTCGCACGGCTCGCTGGTCGGCTTTATCGGCGCCTGGGCAAACTGGATTGCGATCGTCTCGGTGATCCCGGTCGAGGCCGAGGCTTCTGTGCAGTACATGGCCTCGTGGCCGTGGCAATGGGCACAGGATCTGTACATGCACATGCCCGACGGCCATGGCGAGTTGACTCCACCCGGCATCGCGATCGCCGCCGTGCTGGTAATTGTATACTTTTTGCTGAACTACTGGAGCGTGAAACTGTTCGCGCGCTCGAACAGCGCGATCACCGTGTTCAAGCTCGTCGTGCCCGCGCTGACCGGCGTCGCCCTGATCGCGAGCGGCTTCCATTCGGAAAATTTCAGCGTCGGCATCGACGGCAGCGGGCATACGATCGACTTCGCCGCGGTGCTGACCGCGGTCGCGACTGCGGGCATCGTGTTCAGCTTCAACGGCTTCCAGAGCCCGGTCAACCTCGCCGGCGAGGCGCGCAATCCCGAGCGCAGCATTCCGTTCGCGATCTTCGGCGCGATCGCGTTGGCAACGGTCGTCTACCTGCTGCTGCAGATCGCCTATCTCGGTTCGGTGCCGCCCGACCTGCTCGCCAAGGCCGGCTGGAAGGGCATCGACTTCCGCTCGCCGTTCGCCGAACTCGCGCTGCTCGTCAACCTCAACTGGCTGGCGATGCTGCTCTACGCGGACGCCTTCATCAGCCCGAGCGGCACCGGCATCACCTACACCGCGACGACCGCGCGCATGCTTTTCGGCATGCAGAAGAACGGCACGATGCCCGCAGCATTCGGCCGCGTGCATCCGGTCTGGGGCATCCCGCGCGCGGCGATGTGGTTCAACCTCGGCGTGTCCTACCTGTTCCTGTTCTTCTTCCGCGGCTGGGGCACGCTCGCCGCGGTGATCTCGGTGGCGACGATCATCTCGTACATGACCGGCCCGGTCAGCGCGATGACCCTGCGCCACACCGCGCCGGAACTGCGCCGGCCGCTGCGCCTGCCGGCGCTGCCGGTCTTCGCCCTGCTCGCATTCGTGTTCTCGACCGAGCTGCTGTACTGGGCGAAGTGGCCGCTGACCGGCGAAATCATCCTGCTCATCGTGGTCGCGCTGCCGTGGTATTTCTATTACCAGGCGAAGAACGGCTGGCGCGATTTCCGCCGCCAGCTCGACGGCGCGTGGTGGCTGATCTGCTACTTGCCCGCGATCGCGCTCGCCTCCTGGGGCGGCAGCACGCGCTTCGGCGGCCGCGGCTACCTGCCCTACGGCTGGGACCTGGTCGTCGTCGCGCTCGTCGGCGCCGCGTTCTACTTCTGGGGCCTCAAGTGCGGCTGGCGCACGCCCGACGTCGAGCAGAACAGCGCGCAGGCAGCGCGCGACAACGCTGCCTGAAGCACGAACGGCGACGATTACCTCAGCAGGTCAAGGTTGTGCCGCGAGCAGAAGATCCTGACCCACCCGATAGGCAGGCAGCTTGCAGACATCGAAGTCGCGGTACACGACTCGGCGCCCATCGGCGAAGCCGATGCGCAGATCACGCCGGCAGTCGCCGTCACCCACGCGCATCACGACGGTGACCGTATTGCCGGACTCTCCGAACGGCCAGCTTCTGATCGGCGCCGGATGAAACCGATCGTTGCCGCGCTTGGCGATCTCGAACGAAGTGATGCGGCTTGGCGTGGCGGCGAGATCGACGTAGTAAGCAACGTCGGCCAAGGCGACGTTCGACAGCCCGGCGAGCAACGCGGCGAGAAAAATCTTGTGCATGACCTGCTCCGGTTCGTGGACGAAAAGCGGAATCGCGGCAAGCCGAACCCGTCGGCATCGTTCGATGCCGTTTTTTTGCAGACGAGTGACTGCCGCCAGATCAGATGCGGTGACAGCGGATTTGGTTGCTGCACTTCTGCTTCAACGAAGCCGGAATGAACCTGGCCCGATTGATCGGAACGGCGGACGTCGATGGTTTGACGCCGAATCGCTCGGAACTCAGTGCAGAGTCTGCGCCGATTCGTCCGCGCGCGTGGTCGCGAACGGATACAGCGGCGGCAGCGGTGATTGCGCTTTCCCTGCGTGCGTCGCGGCGAAGGCAAGGCCATCGCGGAACGCCGCGGCGACGCGCCCCCCATCGAACGGCTCCGGATTCGCCGCGTAGAGATGGCGCTCGAGCTCGATCGACGCGGCGCGTTGGCTAGCATCGAGCGCGTGCGCGAGCTCACCGAGCGTGCGCGCATGGCTGCCTTCGCTGCGCGCCCAGGCAATCAGTGCGCGCGCGATCGCCGACGCGTCATCGCGCTTGCATGCGCCGATGAACGCCAAGCGTGCTGCGCTCGCGTTCGCGTCGGCGCGCGCATCCGCCGCGGCTGTGGGCACGGCGGCGGCCGTCTTGCGCCGTCTTGCGATG
>NZ_DASVOK010000151.1:0-2782 GCF_036383415.1 Rudaea sp.
TCAGGATTTCGTGATGTGCTGCGTCGGCAACGACAACGACCTGCGCGCAGTCACGATCGGCCCCGACGGCGCCTTTGCCGGCATGAAGAAGGGCGCGACCTTCGTCGATCACACCACCGCCTCCGCCGAGGTCGCCCGCGAGCTCGATACCGCCGCCACCAAGGCCGACTTCAAGTTCGTCGACGCGCCGGTGTCCGGCGGCCAGGCCGGCGCCGAGAACGGCGTGCTCACGGTGATGTGCGGCGGCAGCGAAGACGCCTATGCCGGCGCCGAGCCTGTTATCACCGGCGCCTATGCGCGGATGTGCAAGCTGCTCGGACCGGCAGGCGCCGGCCAGCTGACCAAGATGGTCAACCAGATCTGCATCGCAGGCCTCGTGCAGGGCCTCTCCGAAGGCATCCACTTCGCCAAGAAGAGCGGCCTCGACGTCGCCGCCGTGATCGAGACCATCTCCAAGGGCGCGGCGCAGTCCTGGCAGATGGAAAACCGCTACAAGACGATGAACGAAGGCAAGTACGATTTCGGCTTCGCGGTCGAGTGGATGCGCAAGGACCTCTCGATTGCGCTGGCGGAAGCCCGCCGCAACGGCGCGACGCTGCCGGCGACCGCGCTGGTCGACCAGTTCTATGCCGAGGTCGAGAAGATGGGCGGCAAGCGCTGGGATACGTCGAGCCTGCTCGCCCGTCTGCAGCGCTAGCTCCTGCTCGCATGCGGCCAAGGTGACCCGCGCTCGCGGGTCACCTTGGCATGCAGTGTCGGGTCGCGAGGGAGAGTTTCCCTTGAAGGTGCGCGCTGCCAAAATATCGAAAACAACCCCATGCAAAGTAGCTGGCCGGCCGCCCGCACTCGATATGGCACTTGACACGTCGGGCAAATCAGGGGCACATTTCCATTATCCCGAAATTGCATAGACGTCGCCGGCGCGCAGTACTCTCAACTTCTAGTTGGAGGTCTAGTATACTGTCACCGTAGTCCCGTCGCGTTGGACATCAAGACGGGTACGCGACGGATCAGCGAGTACCTCACGTCACCTGTGCTGCGTTATCGGATGAAAAATGAGATCCTTAGGAAGGTTGCCATTCGCTACCGCGACAGCGACCATATGTGGAATTACTGCTGGGTTCGTTCAATTTTTGATGTTCGAGAGCGCGTGGCGAAGTATCGCGGTATGTTGTTTGACGGTCGCGCTCGCTTATGTGGTTTCGAAACGGAGGCTCAGACGAATGAGTCTCCCTCCAGATTGTACGTTGACGCAATTTTTTACTGAAACCAAAGGTCGCCACTTTCGCCAATAGGATTTGCGACCAGTTCGTTCTGACTTTATCAGAATTGCCGGTGCCGCGGTGCCGGCCTCTACGCTGACGCTGGACGGGCCGATTGCGGCCCGTCGTCGAGCCGCTGCTCAGACCGCTCGAACCTGGGCAAGCCGCTTGATTGCGTAGGCGTCGTCCCAGCAGACGGCAGCTTCCCATGCGGCCGATGCTTGCGCGGCGATGTCATGCGCGCCGCTATCGAGATCGGCTGCGTTGTGGGGCAGCACAAGGTCGAGATCGGGAACGTCAACATGCGCCTCGTCCCAGTCGATCAGCGCGACCCGATCTGCCGTGATGCGGATGTTGCGCGGGTTGGGGTCGCCGTGAACGACGCAGGTCCGACGTCCGACGAGCCGCGCCCACGCGGCCCGGCATCGGGCAACGGCCTCCGGCGGCATCGCGCCGAGGTCGATCTTCGTCCCGATCTCGGCGTGCAGCAGGTCGGTCGACGATCGCCAGCCCGGACGCTGCGGCCACCCCGCCGTCGTCAGATGCAGCCGACGGAGCACATCGGCCACGCGACGCCAGTCGGCCTCCGTCTCCGGCGGTCCGCCCTCCACGTATGTCATCACGACCAGTCCGTCCGCGAACAGCCGGCCATCGGTGGTCGGGATCGGCACCGGCACGCTCAGACCTTCACGGTCGAGGCGTAGGAGGAGCCCGGTCTCCCAGGCGAGATCGGCATCGCTCCTCGCACCGAGACGGCCGACCGCGAGGCGCCCCCGGACGTGCACGCTCCACACGTCGTTGGCGACCCCACCGGCAAGTGGCCCGATGCGAGCTGCGTCATCGCCCCACTGCCCGAGTGCCTCCCACCCCATCGGCGTCTCCTCGTCGAGTTGGCTCGTTCCCGAGCGGACCGTGTATCTGCGCGGTTGGCCGCTCGGCGCGGTTCCACTCGCAATCCTGGTAGGTGCCGCAGCACTCCTGCCGGTGCGATGAAGAGACCACCGCGCACAACGGCGCGGCGCCCGGCGCAAAAGTTAATTTAACCTCCGGTTAACGCCTTTCTTTAGCTCTTTAAGGTAACGCTTAATGAATTAGCGTCACAGATAGACAATGCAAAAGGCGCGCGCGGTACGCGGGCAGGATTTGTGTTGTTGATGAGTAATCCCGCAGAAAAGCCTGAAGTTGTGCAGCTTCCGGCAGGACCTCAGGTGACGGTGCCGGTGAACAACCGGCGCGTCGCAGCACAGCGGGTGCGTGAGGCGCGGGATCGGTTAACGTCAACCAGTGGAACCCGCCCGGCTTTCGACGCCGAACTGCTCCGGCAATATGCCCAGACCCGGATCTCGGCATCCTACGTCGTGATGCTGCTCGTGGTGGCAACCGGCGTCCTGTTTAGCCTCTGGATGAAGCCGATCGTGGCCGGCGCCTGGACGGTCGGCATCCTCGGCGTCCATCTCGCCATCATCCGCAGCTGCTCCCGCTTCCTCGCCGAGCCCACCTCGGTCGCGGTGACCCGCAAA
>NZ_DASVOK010000152.1:0-3004 GCF_036383415.1 Rudaea sp.
GCTGGTCGTTGATCGGCATGACGAAATGCGCCGCGGGAATCGGCACGGTGGCGCCACCGTCGCCGCCGTTGCCGCCAGTCAGCGGATTGCCCAGTGCGTCGGTACCGCCACCGGAGAACTTGATGCCGTAGTCGATCACGACGAGGTCGGATTGCACGCAGCCGGTCTTGATGTCGGACATCGCGGCGGGATTGTTCTCGACGACGGCGCAGTCGTCCGGCGCGGCGGTGCCGCCGGCACCGTAGCGGCCGACGCCTTGCGCATCGTTCTGCCGTCCGAGCTGGAACGCGCTGGCGTATGCACCCTGGCTGACGAGGCTGGCGACGACGGCGAAGCTCAGCGCGGTCAGGGCCGGAACGATTCGCTGCTGTTGTTTGATCTTGATCATGGCGAGATGGTCCTTGAGGGTTCCGGGTTTATTGCTTCACGACCGCGCTGTTCGTGATCTGCACGGCCATGCCATTGGTCGCGAAGAAACTCGCTGCCTGCTTCTGCATTTCCACCGTGGTCTGCGGCGAAGCCGACGGATCGAGCAGCGAGGAATGCACGCCGCTGACGAACTGCACCGAATTGTGGATGCCGGTGGCCGACTGTGTCGTCGAGCTGATCCGCGCCAGACCGAGTGCGGAAATGATCGGCAGACCGCCCGACAGCGGGGCGCCGGTGACCGTGTTCGGGATCACCTGGTCGGACAACCAGTTGCCACTGGCGTCGTAGTACCTCGTATTCGCCGAATCGCCCGCCAGCGGCGCGCTGCCGCCGACCACGGCCTGGGCGAGCAGGTTCTTCCTCGCCAGCACCGCACCGGTACCGGCGTCGCCCGCGTAGTTGATCGGATCACCCGAGTCGATCACGCTCTGCGTGGCGACGACGAAGGTGTTGAAGTCCGCGGTTCCCGGATGAATGCCGGCCGCACCGAGACCGGCAATGATGATCGGGCCGAACGTCGGCGAGCCGACAAGCAGGTTGGTGACGCCGCCGCCCGGCACGTTGAGCACCGCGTTCTGCACCGCCGTGTTCGGCGTCGCCGCGAGCGCCATGAACGTGGTGCCTTCGATGCTGCCGAGCGAAATGCCGAGGAAGGCAACGCGCGAGGCATCGAACAGCGGCGAGCCGTCGAGGCCGGTGACGTACGGAATCGCGCTGCGCAGTTCGAGCAGGTCGGACACGCCCTGGCGCAGATTGTCGCGTGAGGTGCGCAGGCTGGTCAGGTTGATGAAATATGAACCCGAGGAGGCCACCGTGCCCGCGGCAACTGCGCCGGTGGCGGTATTGATCTGTGGCAAGTCGAAGGTGCGCTCACCGGTTACGAGACCGGCAGCCGGCGTGCCAGTGAGGAAGGCGTTGCGGTAGAACGGATTGCTCGGATCAAGGCCGTGCAGCGGCAGGTCGATCGCGATCGCGGCGAAGCCGGCCTGGCTCAGCGCGCCGACCGCGGCGAGCATCGTCGTGCGATCACTTGTGATGCCGTGTTGGTAGATCACCACCGGCCAGCCGGCAGCGGGCTTGCTCAAGCCCGAGTTCGCGTTCGGCACGCTCATGATGACCGGCACGGTTTGGTTCGAGGTCGCCGCAGGCAACCGATTGGCCACCGTGACGTTGGTCGAGGTCGGATCGAGGCCGAGTGCCTTGCACGAAGCGACTTGGCCACAGGGCGGCGCGGTCCAGTAGTTGGTCAGCGGAGCAACCGGATTGGCCTGGCTCGGCGCGGAAAGGTAATACGGCACCGTCAGCGCACCGACGTAGATGTCGGCGATCGGCGGCTGGCCCGGGATCACGTCAGCCAGCGTCTTGCCGGTCGGCACGACGGCGATGTTCTGGTCCGGCACGGCATCGACGAGGCCGGCGATGGTCTGCATCGTCACCGTCGTCGCCTGCGTCGTCGCCGTCCAAGACAGCACGATGTTCTTGGGATCGACACCCTGCGTCGCGGCCGCAGCTTCCTGCAGGTTGGTCAGCTGGCGCAGCGGTTCGAGCGCGCAGGCGCTGGCGGCGGGAAGCACCGGTAAAGTGGAAGCGCCGTTGGTGCACAGAGGACTCGTACGCTTGGCGAAGCCATAGATCAGCGACTGGCGCACCGGTGTACCTGCGGCGTCGGTGATGCCGTTGGTCAGCACGGCCATGTACGAAGTCAGCTGCTTGAGCGGCTTGGTCGGCACGAGTGCGAGCGTCGCGCCGGTCGCTGCGTTCGAGGCCAGCGTGGCGACATATTCCTGCGGCGAAGTCAGTTCACGCACGACGCTGAGCACAGCGCCGGTCGCCGAATCCGTCTTCACTTCGAACAGGTGCACGCTCTTGCCGCTGCCGCCGACGACGCTGCTGGCAGTCAGCGGACCGGCAAACGTCGTGCTCCACGGCGCGGTCGTGCTGAAGCCGTCGAGCGAGTTGAGCGCGTCGAATACCGGCACCTGTGCCGCGGGCGCGCCTGCGGTCGGAATGTTCAGGGTGAGATCCCTCGAGCCCTGGCGCAGCAGGTCGGTCGGGAACGGCACCGTGCTCGTGGTCGGGTCGAATTTCGCCGTCGTGTGCAGCGGCACCGGCGCGGTGTAGTCATAGGCCTGCGCACTCTGGCCGGCAAGCGCCGTCAGCAACAGGGACGGCAGAATCAGTGGGCGAAGAGCAGATCTGCGCATGGTTATCTCCTCCGCACGAGGCGGCATGCTTGGGTAGGTGGCGAAAAATTCAAACGCTTGTTTCGAGGATTATGCCGAGAACTCGCCGGCTCGGCTCGCTGCATCGCAGCACCGCGACGATAAGGTACTCGAGCAACAACGCGCCCGCCTCGTCGCCGAAGCGTGCATAGGTTTCAAGCGGTTGCGGGATGCTCCCCATGTACGCGGCGATCTTGTGCCTCGCGCCGCGTCGCCGTCAATCGGAAAACGACCGATCTGCGGAGCCGAGCACGTCTTGCGAGCTGAATGCGCGCGGCGCATAACCGAAGTCGCGCATCGCGGCAGCGTTGTCGGCGATCAGCGGCTCGCTGAGCCGCGCCAGTGCGCCAACG
>NZ_DASVOK010000153.1:0-3395 GCF_036383415.1 Rudaea sp.
GCCCTTCATCGCCGCCGACGTCGGCGGTACCCATGCGCGCCTCGCTCTCGTCCGCTTCACCGCGGAGGGCTCTGTATCCATCCTGCACTATTCCGAATACATCTGCGCCGAATATCCCGATCTCGCGACGATCCTGCGCACCTTCATCGACACCCATGGCGATGCGTCCACGGTCAGCGCCGCGATCGCGATCGCCGGCCTGCAGGTTGGCGACAACCTGATCAATCCGAACCTGCCCTGGCACGTGTCGCTGTCGCAGACACGCCAGGCAGCGCATCTGAAGGATTTGGCGCTGATCAACGACTATGAGGCGCTGGCCCATGCCGCGCCGCACATCGATCTTGCCTCGGCGGAGTTGCTCAGCGGCCAGCTGGTCGATCCGGCGACCGTGACCACGCTCGTGGTCGGTCCCGGCACCGGCCTCGGCCAGGCCGTGCGCATCCCGCACAAGCCGCGCCCGGTCGTGATCACGAGCGAAGCCGGCCATGCAGCGCTCGCGCCGGGAAACGAGCTGGAACTGAATATCCTGCGCGAACTGTTCAAGCGCTGGCCGCACGTCGATCGCGAACGCGCCGTGTCGGGTCCGGGCCTGCTCAACCTCTACGAATGCATCTGCACGCTGCACGGCGTGCCGGCGCTGTTGAAGACGCCCGCCGAAGTCACTGCGGCCGCGCTCGCCCACGCCAACCCGCAGGCAGTGACCGCGCTGAGCGTGTTCTGCGGCCTGCTCGGCAGCCTGATCGGCGATCTCGTGCTTGCCTACAACGCGCGCGCGGTGTTCCTCGCCGGCGGCATTCCTTCGCGTATCCGCTCGTTCCTGCCGACTAGCAACTTCGTCGCGCGCTACCACAACAAGGGTGCGCTCGGCGACGTGATCAAGCATGTACCGATCTGGCTGATCGAACACGGCCAGCTCGGCTTGATCGGCGCCGCGGCGTGGTATCAGGATCATCGCGCGGACGCGTGAACACGGTCGCGCCACATCCGAACAAACGCACCATGAAAATCCTCGTCACCGGCAGCAGCGGCCACCTCGGCGAAGCGCTGATGCGCAGCCTGCGCGACACGCACCACCACGTCGTCGGCATCGATATTCTGCCCTCCGCATACACGGACAAAGTCGGCTCGATCGCCGATCGCGATTTCGTCCATGACTGCATGCACGAAGTCGATGCGGTGCTGCATGCAGCCACGCTGCACAAGCCGCACGTCGCCACACATGCGCGCCAGGATTTCGTCGACACGAACATTAGCGGCACGCTCAACCTGCTCGAGGAAGCGGTTGCGGCGAAGACGAAGTCTTTCATCTTCACGAGC
The DNA here is from genome assembly GCF_036383415.1 of Rudaea sp. Taxonomy (GTDB): domain Bacteria; phylum Pseudomonadota; class Gammaproteobacteria; order Xanthomonadales; family Rhodanobacteraceae; genus Rudaea. The sequence goes on from NZ_DASVOK010000153.1 coordinate 1,318, forward strand.
ACGACGAGTACGTTCGGCGATGCACTCGTACCGCCGCCGGGCGCACCCGCCGCGTGGATCACCGAGGACGTCGCGCCGATCGCGAAGAACATCTACGGTGTCACCAAGATCGCGGCAGAAAACCTGTGCCAGTTGTTCCGACGCAAGTTCGGCCTGCCCTGCCTTGTGCTACGCACCTCGCGCTTCTTCCCCGAAGCCGACGACAGCAAGCACATGCGCGAGAATTTCGCCGACGCGAACATCAAGGCGAACGAATTCCTCTATCGCCGCGTCGACGTTGCCGACATCGTCGATGCGCACCTGCTCGCGATCGAAAAAGCACCAGCCATCGGCTTCGGCCGCTACATCATCAGTGCGACGACGCCGTTTTCGCGCGAGGATTTGCCGATGCTGCGCAGCGACGCGCCTTCGGTGCTGGCTCGGTTGTTCCCGGCCTACACCGAGGAATATGCGCGCCGCGGCTGGCACATGTTCGACACCATCGACCGCGTCTACGTCAACGACCTCGCCCGCCGCGAACTCGGGTGGCAGCCGCGCTACGACTTCGGCTACGTGCTAGAGCGCCTGCGCGCGGACGAGGACTTCCGCAGCCCACTCGCGCAGGCGATCGGCTCGAAGGGATATCACGAGGAAGTGTTCGAGGAAGGTCCGTTCCCAGTCGACTGAATCGCCTCGGCTCGGAACAGCTACGCGTATTCCTCGACGGAACCGCCGATCCAGGTCGCCCTGACCTGCAACTGATCGTCGAGCGCGACCAGATCGGCTGCGTAGCCCGGCGCAATTCGACCATGCGTTGCGCCCAGACCGATGAATTCCGCCGGATAAGTCGAGGCCATGCGTACCGCCTCGTCCAACGGCACGTCGAGCCAGACGAACGTGTTGCGCACCGCCTGTGCCATGTCGAGTACGGAACCGGCGAGCGTGCCGTCGGGCACAGTGAGCAGGCCGTCGCGCGCGGTCGCGATCTCGCCATTGATGCGGAACGAGGGATTGTCCGAGCCAACGGGCGGCATTGCGTCGGTGACGAGGATGATCTTGCCGCGCGGCTTGGCGTCGAGCGCGACACGCAGCGAGGCCACATGCACATGATGGCCGTCGACAATCACGCCGCACCAACTTTCGCGATCGTCGAGCGCCGCGCCGACGACGCCCGGCTCACGCCCGTTGAGCGGCGTCATCGCGTTGTAGAGATGGGTGAAACCGTGCACGCCGAGATCGAGTGCGGCACGCGTTTCATCATAGCTGGCCGCCGTGTGGCCGGCCGCGACGATCACACCACGCGCGATGAATTCGCGGATCACCTCGGCCGGCACACGATCCGGCGCCAGCGTCAGCAGGGTCTTGCCGTTGCGCAGCGACGCGGCCATCGCAATTTCGTCCGCATCCGGCACGCGGAACTTGCTCGCGTCGTGCACGCCCTTGCGCGCCGGCGCGAGATACGGGCCTTCGAGATGGATGCCGAGCACGCCGGGCACATGTTGTTCGATTGCGGCATCGACCGCGGCGATCGCGCGCCGCATGACCTCGGCGTCGTCGCTGATCAGGGTCGGCAACATGCCGGTCGTGCCGAAGCGGCGATGCGCCTGCGCGATGCGACGCACCGCTGCGACGGTCGGCTCGTCGTTGAACAGCACGCCGCCGCCGCCATTGACCTGGGTGTCGATGAAACCCGGAACGAGGATGCGGCCGCGCAAGTCGTGCACCTGCTGCTCGCGTCCGTCAACGTCGCCCTCAGCGACGACGTCGATGATACGCCCACCTTGGATCAACACGGCGAGTCCGTCGCGGAAACCGTCTTCGAAGAGTACCTTGGCGTTGACGAGCGTGGTCGTTGTCATCACACAGTTCTCGTGACTTTATTCAAATGCGGCGGCACGTCGGGATTGTGCCCGCGCGCGATCGACAATGCATTCGCCGCCTTGTAGAAACCCTGCACGGCGATCAACGGCGCGCAGACCGGGTGCGGCGCGGCCGCGACCGGCAAGCGATGCGGCTGAGCCGAATCAGACGAAGTCACCCACACCTTCACACCGCGCGACGCGAATTCATCGGCGACTTCGCGTATGCCGGTGATGGAC
>NZ_DASVOK010000154.1:0-7667 GCF_036383415.1 Rudaea sp.
GCTGGCGCGGTGACTCCAGCTGCGCCGCGCTTCCTCCTCGTGGCCGGCGAAGCCTCGGGCGACCTGCTCGGTGCCGACCTGATCGCGGGGCTCAAGGCACGCTTTCCGAATGCGTGCTTTGCCGGCATCGGCGGCGCGCGCATGCGCGAGGCGGGCATGGAGATCTGGCAGCCGATGGAGCGGCTGTCGATCATGGGGCTGGTCGAAGTGCTCAAGCACCTGCCCTCGCTGCTCGCGCTGCGCCGCACGGTATTTCGGCGCACGCTGCAGGAAAAGCCCGATGTCTTCATCGGCATCGACGCGCCCGACTTCAACCTCGGTCTCGAAAAAAAACTCAAGCGCGCCGGCATCCGCACCGCACACTACGTGAGCCCGTCGATCTGGGCCTGGCGCGAAAACCGCGCCGAAAAAATCGGCCGCAGCGCCGATCGCGTGCTCTGCCTGTTTCCGATGGAACCGCCGATCTACGCGCGCCATCGCGTCGACGCGCGCTTCGTCGGTCATCCGCTGGCCAATGCGTTCGCGCTGCATCCGGACAAGCTTGCCGCGCGCCGCGCACTCGGCATCCCCGAAGATGCGCTGGTGCTGGCGATGTTGCCCGGCAGCCGGCTCGGCGAGATCCGCAGGCTCGGTCGTGATTTCCTCGGCGCCGCAGTGCTGTTGCGCAAGGAATTTCCCGATCTGCGCGTCCTCGCGCCGATGGCGAACGCGTCTTGCCGCGCCGCATTCGCGGAGCTGATGCGCGGCGCCGGCCTGACAGAGCCCGGCACGGAACCTTTGGCCATGCTGCTCGACGGTCGTGCCCACGAGTGCATGATCGCCGCCGACGCAATCCTGCTCGCCTCGGGCACCGCCGCGCTTGAAGCGATGCTGGCCAAGCGGCCGATGGTCGTCGCCTATCGCATCGCGCCGATGACCTACCGCATCGTGAAGACGCTCGGCATGCTGAAGACGCAGGTGTACTCGCTGCCGAACATTCTTGCCGGCCGCAGCGTCGTGCCCGAACTCATGCAGGAAGATTGCACTCCGCAAGCGCTCGCCGACGCGCTCGCGCCGATGCTGCGCGCACGCGCGCTGCCCACCGACACGCTGACCGAGTTCGTACGCGTCCACGAATCGCTGAGCGGCGAGCACGATGCCGCTGCCGCGATCGCCGAGTTGCTCGACGCTCCATAGCTCGCCATTCCGGCATCGTTACTTGAAATCCTGAACTTCGGTTCACCGCTACCGCGCCGCAGCACCGATCGACGTTGACCTGCACACGCACTGCCCGTAACGTTGCGCCGTGCCGACACCCACACCTTCCGCGATGCCCGGATCCGCGTCGCTTCCACGCCGAAGCAAAATCCTTTTTTCCCTCGTCCTCGCTGCCTTCATCGCGCTGATCGCGTTCGGCCCGCTGTGCGAGGCGACCTGGATCGAATGCGCGTTCTCCTCGACCCTGATCCTCGCCTTCGTCGCGCTGCTCGCGCTGCCGACGCGGCGCTGGATGTTCGCGCTCGCGCTGCCGACGATGATTTTCGGCGGCCTGCTCATAGCGAGCATCATGAAGTTCCACTACCTGACGACGCCGCTCATGGCGCCGGACCTGGTCTACTTCGTCAATCGCGACCTGCTCGACGTCGCCCTGCACTATCCGCCGATCCTCGTCGCCGTGATCGCAGGCGCGATCGCAATCCCGACCCTGCTCGTGCTCGCCTGGCGCTGGGACCGTCCGCGTTTTCTCGCGAACCTCGCGTCGCCGCGGCGACGGCTCGTGCGCGTCGGCGGAACACTCGCGATACTCGCCGTCCTCGCGCTCGCCCTCTGGCCACGCGGTCCATTCGCCAGCGTGTTCGAGAAGGGCATGTGGCAGGCGATGAACGACAAGAGCTACCTCACCGACTTCGTCACCTCGTTCTACCAGACCCAGGTCATCATCCCGCCGTTCGCTAACGACGAGGAAAGCGGCCTCGCCTGGACGCAAGGCGCCAACGACAATCCGCCCGCATGCACGACGCCCGCGTGCAAACCCGACGCGGCGCGCACCAAGGACGGGCAGGAACATCCCGACATCGTTGCCGTGCTCGAGGAAAGCACGTTCGACCCGGCGATGATCAAGGTGTGCACGCGCGCGGATGTGTGCAAGCGCAAGATGTTCGTCTCCGACGGCCGCACGCGCGCGCAAGGCCCGCTGACCGTGCACGTCTGGGGCGGCGGCACCTGGACCAGCGAGTTTTCGCTGATGACCGGTTTGAATCATCTGAGCTTCGGCGACGCTGGCCTGTACGCGCCGTACAACCTCGCGCCACGCGTGAACTTCACCCTGCCGCGCGTGCTGCACGAGGCCGGCTATCGCGCGATCGCGATCTATCCGATGTCGGGCGACTTCATCAACGCGCGCAACGCCTACAAGAACTACGGCTTCGACGCGTTCTACGACGGCAAGGACTACGGCCTGTCGTGGGAATCCTCGGACAACGACCTGTTCCAGGTGTTCAACCAGATCTACAACAAGGAGAAACAGGTCTACGGCAAGCAGCCGCTGTTCGTGATGATGCTGACCCTGCGCCAGCACGGCCCGCACATGACGCCGCTGAAGACGCTGCCCGCACCGTTCGACAAGCCGCTGTTTCCGGCGAAGTTCACGCCGAAATCGCTGGATGAGTGGATGAACCTAAACTTCGGCAACTACCTGCAGCGGCTCGAGGGCTCGGACCTTGCGATGAGCGCGCTGGAAAAGAAGCTGCTCGATGCCGACCGCCCGCTGCTGCTGTTCCATTTCGGCGACCACCAGCCCTCGTTCGACGGCGCGATGCGCGCGCTCGACAAGAACCTGCCCGCGGCCGAGGGCGATCCGAACTTCATCACCTACTACATGCTCAAGACCAACTACAAGCCGGCGCACCAGTATGGCGAGCGCGAAATGGACTTGAGCTTTGCGCCGTCGCTGATCCTCGATCTCGCCGGGGTGAAGAAGGACGCGTTCTTCCAGGCCAACGCGCTGATGCGCGAACGCTGCGAGGGCTTCTACCTGAATTGCAAGAAGAACGAAGTGCTAGATTCGTACCAGAACTACGTTTTCTATCAGTTGGGAGCGCTGCACGAATGAACGTTGGCAACAGGCCCTTCTCCTCTCCCTTCAAGGGGAGGGCTAAAACGTGACTGGAACACATCTCATCGCCGGCGTCGACGAAGCCGGCCGCGGCCCGCTCGCGGGGCCAGTCTTCGTCGCCGCGGTGATCCTCGATCCGGCGCGGCCGATCGAGGGACTTGCCGACTCCAAGGTGCTCAGCCCGGCGCGCCGTGAGGTGCTCGCCATCGAGATTCGCGAACGCGCGCTCGCCTTCAGCGTAATCGAAATCGGCGTCCACGAAATCGACGAGTTGAACATCCTGCAGGCCAGCCTGCTCGGCATGTCGCGCGCGCTGCACGCGCTGGCGACGCCACCCCGGCTGGCCCTGATCGATGGCAACAAGTTGCCGCGTGACCTGCCATGCGAAGCGCGTGCCATTGTCGACGGCGACGCGCTCGAGCCCGCGATCGGCGCTGCATCGATACTCGCCAAGGTCGCGCGCGATGCGCGCATGTGCGAACTCGACGCACGCCATCCGGGTTACGGTTTTGCGGTACACAAGGGCTACCCGACCGCCGCGCACCGCGCCGCGCTGGAACGGCTCGGACCATGTCCCGAGCACCGCCGCAGCTTTGCTCCCGTGCGACAGCAGTCCTTGTTCGATTAGCCGCTTGCCGGGGGCCGTGCCGCCATCGCGACCTCCGATCTGCACGTACCGCGCGGATTTTCGGTAATCTATTCGGGCGCGTCGGCCCGATGGGCGCCGCAGACAATCTCGAACGCTCACCGCACCGCCGTCGCAGGCGTCCGCACTCCGCGGATATTGCTTTGCACAGATCGGGGGAATGCATCATGAAACGTTTGATCAGTCTCGCCATCTTCACTCTTACTTTCGGTCTTTCCGGCACGGCGTTTGCCGCCGATGCCGTCAGCGCCGATGCCAAGGCTGCCTATGCCGACATTGAGGCCACCTTCGGCATCGTGCCGACCTTCCTCAAGGTATTCCCCGCCGACGGCATTGCCGGCGCCTGGGCGGAGATGAAGAATTTCCAGTTGAATCCGCATACCGCGCTGTCGAACAAGGAAAAGGAGTTGATCGGTCTGGCCGTCGCGGCACAGATTCCGTGCCACTACTGCATTTACTTCCACACCGAGGCGGCGAAAGCCAACGGCGCGACCGATGAAGAGGTCCGCGAAGCGATCGCGATGTCGGCAGCGACGCGCCATTGGAGTACCGTGCTCAACGGCTCGCAGATCGATATGCAGCAGTTCAAGAAGGAATTTGCCGCGATGATGAAATTCGCCGGCGACAAGGCCGAGAAAGCCAAGGCAACGGCACCAGCGCCAAAGAAGAAATCATAGGCAGACGCAACATGGTTCGCGCGGCGCAATGCCGCGCGAACCGTGCATGCGGCCGCACGAGCCGCGGCGATCCGCTAAAATGCTCGATTCATGACCGAATCGCTGTTGTTGCATCCGCCGCTGCCTGCCGACGTCAAGCAGCGCCGTTTCTGGAATGCCCCGCATGGCAGCGCGCTGGCGCTGGCGATTGCCGCGGCCGCGCGCGCGCACGCCGGCGTGGTCGTCGCGGTAACGCGCGACACGCACGCCGCGCACACGCTCGAAACCGATCTGCGTGCGCTCGCCGGCAATGCCGATTCAATCGGCGCGGTTGACGTGCTGCATTTCCCCGACTGGGAAACGCTGCCCTACGACCTGTTCGCACCGCACCCCGAAATCGTCTCGCAGCGCATCGCCGCACTGTATCGCCTGCCGGCGACGAAGCGTGGCGTGCTCGTCGTGCCGATGTCGACGCTGATGCAGCGCCTCGCGCCGCGCAGCTTCATCGGCGGGTCCAGTCTGGTGTTGGCGCTGAAACAGACACTCGACCTCGCGACCGAACAGCGCCGCCTCGAAGCCGCCGGCTACCGCAACGTGCCGCAGGTGCTCGAACCGGGTGATTTCGCCGTGCGCGGCGCGCTGCTCGACATCTTCCCGATGGGCACGAACGAGCCTTACCGCATCGAGTTGTTCGACCGCGAGATCGAGTCGATCCGCACCTTCGATCCGGAAACGCAGCGCTCGGCGCACAAGGTCGATCGGATCAACCTTCTCCCGGCGCGCGAATTTCCGTTGACCGAAGAGTCGGTGAAGGCGTTCCGCAATACCTTGCGCGAGCGCTTCCCGATCGACCCGCGCCGCTGCCCGATCTACCAGGACATCAAGGAAGGCACGACGCCGGCCGGCATCGAATACTACCTGCCACTGTTCTTCGAGCGCACCGAGACACTGTTCGACTACCTCAGTTCCGACGCGGTGTTCGTGCTTGCGGAAAACGTTCTCGATGCCGCCGACGTATTCTGGCAGCAGGCGCAGACGCGCTATGACAGCCGCGCACACGATATCGAACGGCCGATCCTGCCGGTCGCCGAGCTGTATCTGCCGCCACAGGAACTGCGCGAGCGGTTCAATCGTTCCCTGCGCGTGGAGATCGTCGCGAAGGGCTCGAACGCGCATGCGGTCGACCTCGGCACGCAGCCCGCGCCGAGCCTGCCGCTCAACCAACGCGGTGAGGAACCGGCGCAGGAACTCAAGCGCTTTCTCGACGCGTATCCAGGCCGCGTGTTGATCGCCGCCGATTCGGCGGGGCGGCGCGAAGCACTGGTCGAACAGTTGATCGGGATGCAATTGCGGCCGCAGGTCGTCGCTTCCTGGAACGAATTTTTCCCGGCCAACGACACGAGCGGGCAGCGCTTCGCCATCACCGTCGCCGCGCTCGACGATGGATTCGCCCTGACCGAGCCCGCGCTGACCGTCCTCACCGATCGCCAACTCTACGGCGAACGCGCGCGCGCGACGCGGCGACGCAAGCATGCGATACGCGAGCCCGAAGCGATCCTGCGCGATCTCTCAGAACTGACAATAGGCGCACCGATCGTGCACGCCGACCACGGCGTCGGTCGCTATCAAGGTTTGCTCAAGCTCGACGTCGGCGGCGCCGGCGGCGAATTTCTCAGCATCGAGTACGCGAAGGGCGACAAGCTCTACGTGCCGGTCGCGCAGTTGCATCTGGTCTCGCGTTATTCGGGCGCGGCGCCCGAGCTTGCGCCGCTGCATGCGCTCGGCGGCGAGGCCTGGGAGAAAGCCAAGCGCAAGGCCGCGCAGAAGGTGCGCGACGTCGCTGCCGAACTGCTCGCGCTGTACGCGCAGCGCGAGGCGCGCGGCGGTACGGCTTTCGTCTACGATCGCAACCTCTACGAGCAGTTCGCCGCCGCATTCCCGTTCGAGGAAACACCCGACCAGCTGCGCGCAATCGAAGCGGTGATCGCCGATCTCGCCTCCGGCAAATCGATGGATCGCGTCGTCTGCGGCGACGTCGGCTTCGGCAAGACCGAGGTCGCGCTGCGCGCCGCGTTCGTCGCCGCGACCGCGGGCAAGCAGGTCGCGCTGCTCGCGCCGACCACACTGCTTGCGCAACAGCACTACCAGAACTTCCGCGACCGTTACGCCGACTGGCCGGTGCGCGTCGAGGTCATTTCGCGCTTCAAGTCGAAAACCGAAGTGAGCGAGGCGCTGAAGAAACTCGAGAACGGCCAGATCGACGTGATGATCGGCACCCATCGCCTGCTGCAACCCGATATCAAATTCAAGGATCTCGGCCTCGTCATCGTCGACGAGGAACAGCGTTTCGGCGTGCGCCAGAAGGAGCAGCTCAAGAAACTTCGCGCCGAAGTCGACCTGCTGACGCTGACCGCGACGCCGATCCCGCGCACGCTCAACATGTCGATGAGCGGCCTGCGCGACCTGTCGATCATCGCCACGCCACCGTCGCACCGGCTCGCGGTGAAGACCTTCGTCGCGCCTTGGGATACGGCGACGATCAAGGAAGCATTCCAGCGCGAGCTCGCACGCGGTGGCCAGGTCTACTTCCTGCACAACGAGGTCGAGACGATCGAGAAGACAGCGCGCGAACTCGGCGAGCTGATTCCCGAAGCGCGCATGCGCGTCGCCCACGGCCAGATGCCCGAGCGCGAACTCGAACAGATCATGCTCGACTTCTACCGACAGCGTTTCAACGTGCTCGTCTGCACGACGATCATCGAATCCGGCATCGACGTGCCGAGCGCGAACACGATCCTGATCAATCGCGCCGATCGTTTCGGCCTGTCGCAGCTGCACCAGCTACGCGGCCGCGTCGGCCGCTCGCACCACCGTGCCTACGCCTACCTGATCGTGCCGGACAAGCGCAGCATCACCGCCGATGCGGAGAAGCGGCTCGAGGCGATCGCCTCGCTCGAGGAACTCGGTGCCGGCTTCACCCTGGCCACGCACGATCTCGAGATCCGTGGCGCAGGCGAACTGCTCGGCGAGGAGCAGTCAGGCCAGATCGAAGCCGTCGGCTTCTCGCTCTACTCCGAACTGCTCGAACGCGCCGTGCGCGCACTCAAGTCGGGCAAAGTGCCGGACTTCGACCTCGTCAACGAGCACGATGCCGAGATCGAACTGCACGTCCCCGCGCTGATCCCCGACGACTACCTGCCCGACGTGCACACCCGCCTGACCCTGTACAAGCGCATCGCCAGCGCGCGCCACGACGAAGCGCTGCGCGACC
>NZ_DASVOK010000155.1:0-2032 GCF_036383415.1 Rudaea sp.
GCGGTCGCGTGCTCGCGATAAACGTCGGCGGCAAGCGTCGCGATCAAATCCTTGTCGTCGGCGACGAGCTCGCCCTGGACCGTGGCCGCAGCGCCATGTTCGGCGAGCGCGCGCTGGCAGAAACCATGAATCGTCGAGATCTGGGCGCTGTCGAGATCGAGCGCGGCCAGGCGCAGACGCACACGCAAGGCAGCGGCATCTTCGCCGCGGGTGAGCGCCGCGGCGACGAGTTGCCGGCTTTGCGCCTGCGCAGGCGACGATACGGCCGTGTCCGGATTCGCGGCGGCCTCCGCGCACAGCATCAGGCGCGTGCGCAGTTCCTTGCGCAATTTCTCCGTCGCCGCCTTGGTGAAGGTGACGACGAGAACATCGCGCACCGACATTTTTTCTTCGACGACCAGGCGCAGGTACAAACCGGCCAGGGTGTAGGTCTTGCCCGTGCCCGCGCTCGCTTCGATCAGCTGCACGCCGTGGAGTGGCAGAGTCAGCGCCAAATCTTCGTCGTCGCGCGCGGCGCTCATGCATCCTCCGTGCGTGCGGCGATCAGCGGCTTGAACACTTCGAGCGCCCGGGTTGCGAAATCCTCGGCCTCGACAGTATCGGGCGCGAACGGATCGAGCCCGCGCACGGCCAACGCAAATGCGGCGTCGGTGCTGTCGGTACCGCTTTGATCGTCCTTGCCCGGATAATAAGCACCGCGCGCCGCCTTGAGCGCATCGGCGTCGGTCGCAGCGGCCGAAGCGCCGCCGCGCTCGGGCGCATTTTCTTGCCAGCGGTCGGCGTAGACGTATGAGGTTTTCGGAAAGAACAACAGCGGTCGGCGCCGACCCTGCGCGTAGCCGTCGAGCAGGCGCTCGAGCTCGAGGTGTGCCGCGATCGAGTCGATGCGATCGATACGCAGAGTCTGCACCACGCCCTTTTCCAGACCGATCAGCACGAGTCGCGCCGAACCTCTGGCTGCCGCAAGCGCCAGCAGATCGATCCAGGCGTCGAGGACGCGCTTGCCGTGCAACGCGCCTGCACTCGCGCGGCAGATCAGCCCGCCGTAGTGTTCGGGCAAGCTGCCGGTCAGCGTGCGCCCACTTGCGAACGTGAGCGTGAACTCCTCGGCGCGCACGAGCTGCGCATCGCCTGCATGCGCGCGCGCGACACGCGCGAGCTCGCCTGCGGACGACGACGCATCCGCGTACACCTCGGCCCCGCTTTCGCCGACCGGAAGCAGCGCCCGCGCGCGCCAGTGCGCGATATCGATCGCAGCGGATTCCGCCGCACCCTGCGCTTGCATCAATCCATCGACGAGCAGGTAGCGGCCGAGCCCGCCGAGTTCCAGCGGATCGGCATCTTCGCTCTCATCCTCGCTGCGCGGCAGTTGCATGCCGAGCTGCTCGGAGAAAAACGCGCGCGCAGGGTTGCGCCAGAACCAGCGCAGCTGCTGCAGATGCAGATGCAGATGCAGCGCGGATTGTGCGGGCTCCGCGGTGTCGGCATCCGCCAGCGCGGTGTCGACGAACGGCGGCAGAGGCAGCGTCTCGCGCGCACGCCGCGTGGCGTCGCGCCAGGCTTCACGATAGGTGAACACGCGCGCATCGTCGTTCGCGAACAGGCGCGGCGAGAACGGCTGCAACGGGTGCTTGACCACGAGCCGAGCGCGCGCTTGCGGATCATCGGCGAGGTAACTGCGCCGCAACACTTCGAGCAGTTCGGCAACGACCGCGGAAGGCTCGCGCTCGGAGCCGTCGCGCTGATCCTCGCCGATCCACGAGAGATAAAACACATCGCGCGCCGAGGTCAGCAATTGCAGAAACAGATAGCGATCGTCATCGCGATCGGATCGCTGTCCGTGACGTTTGCTGCGATCGCTGCGATCAAGCGCAGAGCGACGGTCGCGGCGCGGAAACGCCTCGTCGTTCATGCCGATCAAACAGATCACGCGGAACGGCACCACGCGCAGCGGCAGCATGCTCGTCACGCTGATGCCACCGGCGAAGAAACGATAGCTGCGCTCGGGCTGGCTCAAGTTTTCGCCGAGGAA
>NZ_DASVOK010000156.1:0-13980 GCF_036383415.1 Rudaea sp.
ATCGCCGCGACCCTGGCTTCGACCGGCACGCCGGCGTTTTTCGTCCACCCGGGCGAGGCCAGCCACGGCGACCTCGGCATGATCACGCAGAAGGACGTGGTGCTTGCGCTGTCGAACTCGGGCGAGACCGACGAACTGCTCGCGATCCTGCCGCTGGTCAAGCGCCAAGGCGTGCCGCTGATCCTGATGACCGGCAATCCCGATTCCTCGCTCGCGGCGATGGACGACGTGCACCTCGACGTCAGCGTGCCCGCGGAAGCCTGCCCGCTCGGCCTCGCGCCGACCGCAAGCACGACCGCCGCACTGGTCATGGGCGATGCGCTCGCGATCGCCCTGCTCGAAGCGCGCGGTTTCACCGAGGAGGATTTCGCCCGCTCGCATCCGGCCGGCGCGCTCGGCCGGCGCCTGTTCGTGCATGTCGGCGACGTCATGCACAGCGGCGAGCGCCTGCCGATGATCGGCCTCGAGGCGACGATCCACGAAGCCATGGCCGAGATGACGCGCAAGGGCCTCGGCATGACCGCGGTCGTCGGCGCGGACGGCGCGCTTGCCGGCGTGTTTACCGACGGCGACCTGCGCCGCGCGATCGACGACGACGACATCGACCTGCGCCGCACCCGCGTCACCGAGTTGATGAGCACCAAGCCGAAGACGATCCGTGCGGACAAGCTCGCAGTCGAGGCCGCGCAGCTCATGGAGACCTACAAGATCCATGCCCTGCTCGTCGTCGACGCGGACGAGCGCCTGATCGGCGCGCTCAACATCCACGATCTGTTCCGCGCACGCGTGGTGTAGCGCGCTGGCATCCGCTCCGGCATCCGCCCCCTTCGCAGTCCCGCCGACAGCTGCGGGATTGATGAGCGCGCGCACGGCGCCAAACTTGCGGCGGGTGCGCGCGGCGCCCCAACAATGCGAAAATGCCGCATCCGACGCGAGGCGATCCATGCAGACCACTCCGACTCATCCCGCCAAGCCGCCCGCGGCGCCGACCACCGTCAAGACCGACGACGAAAAAGCGGTTGCGGTACGCATCAACGGCCGTACCTACAGCTTCGACGGTGACGACACCATGCCGCTGCTCTGGTACCTGCGCGACGTGCTGCGCCTGACCGGCACCAAGTTCGGCTGCGGCATCGGCGCCTGCGGTGCCTGCACCGTACTCGTCGACGGCAAGGCGCAGCGCGCCTGCCTGACACCGATGAAAGCGCTGGCCAAGCGCGAGGTGACGACGATCGAGGGTCTGGCCAATGGCGAGCTGCATCCGCTGCAGCAGGCCTGGGTCGAGATTGACGTGCCGCAGTGCGGCTACTGCCAGGCCGGGCAGATCATCGCCGCAGCCGACCTGCTCAAGCGCACGCCGAATCCGAACGACGACGACATCGGCAAAATTTCCAACCTGTGCCGCTGCGGCACCTATCCGCGCATCCGCAAGGCGATCAAGCGTGCGGCGGAAATCACCCGGGAGCGCGCTGCGCACGAAGGCGGCAAGTCGTGAAGAAAGACAAGACGATCGCCAATCCTTCACGACGTCGATTTCTCGTCGTCGGCGCGGCCGCGTCGGGCGCACTGGTCGTCGGCTGGCGCACGGCGACTGCACAACAGGCACTGCCCTACCTCGGCGCGCGCATCGAACCCGCTGCGCTCGGTGTCTTCGTGCGCATCGAGAAGAACGGCGACATCATCATCGGCGCACGCGGCTGCGAGATCGGCCAGGGCGTGAAGACCTCGCTGCCGATGCTGATCGCCGAAGAGCTCGACGTCGACTGGAACCGCGTGCGCGTCGAGCAATTGCCTTACGGCTACATCGATACCGACAAGGGGCCGGGACACAAGTACGGCGACCAGGGTGCCGGCGGCAGCACGAGCATTCCGACCGCTTGGAAAGACCTGCGTCAAGCCGGCGCCACCGCGCGCTGGCTGCTGCTCGTCGCGGCATCGGCGAAGTTGAATCTTCCCGCTGGACAACTGCACGCCGAGTCGGGCAACGTGATCGCGCCGGACGGCACGAAACTTTCCTACGGCGAACTCATCGACGCCGCCTCCAAGCTCGATCCGCCGACCGAGCCGCGCACGCTGAAGAAGCCGGAGGAGTTCAAGGTCATCGGCAAACCGACACCGACGGTAGACTCGCGCGCGATCGTCACAGGACAGACGCAGTACGGCATCGATGCCTACCTCGCAGAGACATCGATCGCCGTCGTCGCGCGCTCGCCGTGGATCGACGGCGAAATCGCCAGCCTCGACGATACGGAAGCACGCAAGGTGCCCGGCGTGAAAGACATCGTGCGCATCGCCGGCCCCAAGCCGGGCGACGTGTTCGACGCTGCGCTCGCCGATGGCGTCGCCGTACTCGCGACGAGCACCTGGGCCGCGCTCAAGGGGCGCGAGAAGCTCAAGATCGAATGGAAACCCGGTCCGTTCGCCGAGGAATCGACCGATGCACTGCGTCGTCAGGCCGACGACTTGCTCAAGCCCGCGAACGCGGACAAGGCCGTCGGCATACGTCGCGACGGCGACGTCGACAAGGCACGCAAGGCCGCGCGCAAGACAATCGAGGCGCGCTACACGGTGCCGTTCCTCGCGCATGCGACGATGGAGCCGCCGGCCGCGCTGATCCATGTGGAGAAGGACAAGGTCCTGCTCGTCGCCTCGCTGCAGGACCCGGACGGCGCCTCCGAAGTCATCAACGCAGTGACCGGCGTGCCGCGCGCCAAGATCGAGATTCGCATGACCCGCGCGGGCGGCGGTTTCGGCCGGCGCCTGAAGAACGACTACATCGCCGAGGCCGCGCTGATCGCCAAGCAGACCGACAAGCCGGTCAAGCTGCTGTGGACACGCGACGACGATATTCGCCACGACTTCTACCGCCCGTTCTGCGTGTTCCAGATGGCAGCGAGCCTCGATCGCAAGAACGAAATCGCGGCCTGGTCGGCACGCTGCGCAGCGACGCCGCGCAATCATCGCGACAAGGGCATGAAGGAGCGGCCGTTGTGGAACGGCACGCTCGCCCCCGACGATTTTCCGGCGGGCCTCGTGCCCAACTTCGACCTGTCGCTGCTGTCGCTCGAATCGGGCCAGCCGCGCGGCTGGTGGCGCGCGCCGGTGAGCAACGCGACTGCGTTCGCCGTGCAGAGCTTCATCGACGAGATCGCCGTCGCGCTCAAGCAGGACCCGCTCGCGCTGCGCCTCAAGCTGCTCGGCGAGCCGCGCGAACTGCCATACAAGGGCCACGGCGGCCCCGTGTTCGATACCGGCCGCATGGCCGCCGTGCTCAACGCCGCAGCGGAAAGGATCAGCTGGAAACGCAAGCCCGACAAGGATCGCGGCCTCGGCATCGCCGGCCACTTCACCTTCGGCGGCTACGCCGCGCACGCGCTCGAAGTCTCGGCGATCGACGGCAATGTCGTCGTCCATCGCGCGGTCTGCGCGATCGACGTCGGCCATGTGGTCAATCCGCTCGGCCTTGAGGCGCAGGCGATCGGCGGCACGATCGACGGCCTGTCGACCGCGCTCAACCTCGGCATCACGCTGAAGGATGGAAAAGTACAACAATCCAATTTTGGCGATTATCCACTTTTGCGCATGGGCCAGGCGCCGGTCGACGTCGAGGTGATCGTCATCGATTCGGGCAAGGAACCCTCCGGCGCCGGCGAGATGGCGCTGCCGAGCGCGCTGCCGGCGCTGACCAACGCGATCTACGCCGCAACCCAGGTGCGCATCCGCGAACTGCCGATCGGCGACCAGTTGCGCAAGATCCTGTAGCAGGTGCGCGCCCGGCATGCCGCCGGACGCGCCTGCTGGTCACTCCTAGACATTATTCGGCCACTTCGACGTAGCCGTTCTCGACATGGACGCGAACGCGCGTGCCCGGATCGTGGTTCATGCGATCGTGATAATCCTCGCCACGATACCGGTAAACCACATCGTAGCCGACCACGCGTTGGCTCGTATCGTAGTCGGTGCGCGTGCGACACCGCTGTTCGTAGTCCTGCGTGTAGTAGCCGCCGCTTTCGACGACGTCGCTGCGCACGACCGCCGTCCCGTCGGCGGTGGTCACCACGGTCGGTGACACCTCATCACGCCGATAAGTCGCCTGCGGATGGAACACGCTGCGTGGCTCGTTCCAGCACTCGCGTCGCTTGATCGGCTCGCTCACCGGGCTGACCACGCGGTCGACGCGCTCGACGCTGGCGTAATCGAAATAGGAACTGTCGCCATTTTCATAACGGACATAGCGATCGGATGCGCAAGCGGTGCCGAGCAGCGCCAGTCCAAGGGTTGCAACGACAGATTTTGTCATGCTCTTCATACCAACCTCCGTAGGGCCGGAAGCCCTGGTTGAACCCTGCTGCCACGCTAGGCGGGGGTGGGTGAATTCGCTGTGAATTTCGCAGCTGCAGCGATTGCGGTTCAGCGAATGTTTCGTGAATTGTATATTTTTATTTTTTTATACCATGAATGTCGCGCGCACCAATCGGCGGCGTCTTGTGCCACGGCACTCGCGATACGCCCAAGCAGCGGCGAGAGATGGCCGGCTCCGTGCAGCAGGCGAAACTCGGCCCCATGCATCTCGGCAAGCGCGCGGCTCGCGGCAGGTGCGACATCCGCATCGCGTTCGCCGGCGACGACCAGCATCGGGCAGGTGACGATATCGACGATGGTGCTGCGCGATGCCTCGCGCAGCACGCTGCCGGATTCGTCGCGCCAACGGCGGAACGCGAACCAACGCGCCGCATCGTCGGCATCGGGCATCGCACGGCACGTGGAAGCGAACGAACGCGCACTGCCCCAGGTGACGATGTCGGGCCATTGCCTCGTGGATTCGCGCCGCGGCTCGATCCCCGCCGGAGGCAGAGGATTGACGAGCACGAGCGCGGCTGGCGCGGCTCGCTGCGCAACGTTCAAAGCGAGCAAGCCACCGAGACTGGCACCAACGAGAACGGTGCACGCCGATTCGCCCCGATCGCGTTCGCTCTCGCCGGTGCGTATCCAATCTTCGACCTGGTCCACATAGTCGTGCAGATGCGTCTGTGCCAAACCGCGTCTGGCGGGCTGCAGATCGCGTGCGATCGCAGTCCAACCCCGCGCGACAAAGACGCGGCGCCAGATCGCCCACTCCCATGCGCCGCCACCCGCGCCATGCACGAAGACGACGCGCCCCTTCACGTTCTCGTAACGACTACGCATGCCGCATTATCGCCAAAGCCGGCGTATTAAGCCGAGGTTGCATCGGCGGAGGTAAGGTCGACATGTCGGCACGCCATGCGGCCGATATTTCGAGTTCGACTCTCGGGCTCGTGTGCGGCGCCTGTGCCGCAATCAGCGATCCAATCCCGGACCGCGCCGTCGGAGGTGTTCGCGCCTTCGGCGTTCCGTGAAGACCCGCTAGGACAAAGTCTGGTCTTCATTCTCGCCAACGAGAAGGAGCTTTTCATGAAATCCCACACTCCCACCGTCCCCGCGGTTTGCGCGGCCATCGCCTTCGCCTTGGCGAATGCAACCGCATTCGCCGCCCCGCCTCCCGATCCGACCGATCCCACACAGCCGTCCACGCCGATGCAGCGCTCCGGACAGGTGGAATCCCCCGCCAGCCTGCAGGCGCGCTTCGAGGCGCTCGACCTCAATCACGACGGCTACATCGACAAGACCGAAGCATCGGCCAACAAGATGCTGAGCGCGCAGTTCGACAAGCTTGACGCCAACCACGACGGCAAGCTCTCTCCGGCCGAGTTCGCCAAGGCCAAGGGACTGGCAGCGCCGACCGGTTCGAGTACCGATCAGCCATAACAACAACAAAGCGTGTTTGACCCTTCGGGCGGGGCCCTGCGCCCGCCTGTTTTTCCGCACATCCGATGCTGACGCGACGCTGCGCGATGCAAGGCCGGCGATTCCGACTCGGCTTCCGCCAGCCTGCCCACACTCTACCCGTCTCGTTCCTTGGACAAGAATGGAGCGATTACTTTTCGTCCAGCACCGTGGCCGGTTTCCATTTCTCCGCGGGCGGCTCATAAGGCTTGGGCGGAACGTCCGCGCAGCCGCCGCCGGCCATGACGATCATGAAAGCGGCCTTGCACTTGATCTTGCCCAGCGGCGTGTCGAATTCCTTTTCGATGCTGAGGTTCTTGTCGACGAATTCGGCGGTCTTGCGCAACGCCGCGCCGAGCAGGTTTTCATTCTCCGGTGCCTTCCATGCGCTGGCGAAATGGTTGGGTCGAATCTTCACCGGCCGCTTCAACGTCATCAGGGTCGACGGCGCCGTCGATTTGGGAATGAAATGCGGTGGCTGTCCAGCATCGGCCTGACCGGCGACTTCAGCGGGAATGTCGATGCTGCCATCGTTATTGAAGACATGCAGTTGCGGCGTCGATTCGACCGATGCAGCGGAAGACACTGCAGGACTCGCCGCTGCAACCGGCGCGCGCTGAACCGCAACGACGGTCGACACCGACGGAGGCGGCCGTGTCGACGGCGGCGGTTCCGGTAATACCGGCTCGGCAGGCGCCGCATCAAGCAGGCGCACTTCGATGCGGCCTTCATCGAGCATCGGATGCGGCCGCATCAGCAGGTACAGGCACACCGCCGCGATCAGGTGCAGGAGGATTGCGGCGGAGAGCGCCGCAATGCGCAGCGAACGCGGCGCGCGCGTCTCGTGCGCCCGCGCATGTGCGAGGGCACGCGCGCGAACGCCTTCGCTCCACCAGTCGTCCACGGGCTCCCGTTCAGACTGGAGCATGTCGGGCACCCCTGTGACTGGGCTCATCTGCGGGAAAACCGTAATCGATCACGTGACCTTATCGCGTCCGGGCTAAATCGACGCTGAGCGCGACTTGTGGTCGCACGAGGCCGGCAGACTCTTGAGTTCCGAATCGCTCCGCCCCACCTCGCATCGTTCCGGCTTTCCGACAGGACGAACATGGCTCCGTTCACATCGCTCGATATCGGCAACATCACGTTGCGCAACCGCATCGCGATTTCGCCGATGTGCGAATACTCAGCCATCGACGGGGTTCCGAACGACTGGCATCTCGTCCATCTCGGCAGTCGCGCCGTCGGCGGCGCCGGACTCGTCTTCACCGAAGCCTCGGCGATCTCGCCCGAGGGGCGCATATCGGCGGCAGACGCCGGCATCTGGAACGAAGCGCAGCAGGCGGCGTGGGCGCGCATCGTGCAGTTCATCAAGACGCAGGGAGCCGCCGCCGGCATCCAGCTCGCCCACGCGGGACGCAAGGCATCCACCGACGTGCCGTGGCATGGTGGCAAGCCGCTCGTCGGCGTCCCCGGCGCGTGGACGCCGGTGGCGCCAAGTGCGATCGCGTTCGATGTCGGTTATGCCGTGCCGACCGCACTCGACGCGGCCGGGCTGCGCAAGGTCGTCGCCGACTTCGTCGCGGCGGCCGTGCGCGCGCGCGAGGCGGGATTCGACGTCATCGAAATCCACGCCGCGCACGGCTATCTGCTGCACGAATTCCTGTCGCCGTTGTCGAACCGGCGCACGGACGCCTACGGCGGCTCGCTGGAAAATCGTGCGCGTCTGCTGCGCGAAGTCGTCGCCGCCGTGCGCGGCGTGTGGCCGCAGCCGCGACCGCTGTTCGTGCGTGTCTCGGCGACCGACTGGATCGAAGGCGGCTGGGACATAGCCGAGTGCGTGGAACTCGCGCGCTGGCTCAAGGCCGACGGCGTCGACCTGATCGACACTTCCTCGGGTGGCAATGTCGCCCATGCGAAGATTCCCGTCGGGCCGGGATACCAGGTGCCGTTCGCGGCGCGCATCCGTCGCGAGGCGGGCATCGCCACCGGCGCGGTCGGCATGATCACGACGGCGCCGCAGGCACAACAGATCGTCGAACGCGGCGACGCCGACCTGGTCCTGATCGCGCGCGAGTCGCTGCGCGATCCCTACTTCCCGCGTCGCGCCGCGGCGGAACTGGGCGTGAAAATTCCGATACCCGAGCAATATCAGCGCGCCTGGTAGAAACGCCGGCGCCGGCGCCGCCGCAAGGCCCTGCGGCGGCGCGCCTTGACCGATGCGGATAAAAGGAGAAACCTGACGTTCCGGCGCGACGCCGGCAACATCGAGGAGGCGCATCGTGGGCTACACCACCGAAGGCATCCGAAACATCGCGCTCGTCGGCCACTCCGCCGCGGGCAAGACCACGCTGTTCGAAGCCCTGCTGCACGCGGGCGGCGCGATCCAGACTCCCGGCACGATAGAGCGCGGCACCACGGTTTCCGACCACGATCCACTCGAAAAACAACGACAACATTCGCTCAACGCGAGCATCGCCTCGATCGACAGCGGCGACTGCCACATCAATCTCCTCGACACGCCCGGTTCGCAGGATTTCCGCGGGCCGACGCTGACCGCGCTCGCCGCGGTCGAAACCTGCGCAATCGTGATCAATGCCCACGCCGGCATCGAATACGGCACGCAGCGCATGATGCACCACGCGAAGCAGCGCGGCCTCGCGCGCGTGGTCGTGGTCAACAAGATCGACGGCGGCAATCCGCGCGCGATCGTCGAGCAGATCCGCGAGACCTTCGGCCCCGAATGCCTGCCGGTCAACCTGCCCGCGCAGGGCGGCAAGGCCGTGGTCGACTGCTTCTTCAAGCCGGAGGGCGTCGCCGATTTCGACAGTGTGGCCGCCGCGCACCAGCGCATCATCGACCAAGTCGTCGAGATCAACGAGACCGTGATGGGCCACTATCTCGAAGAAGGCGAGGCGGCGTTGAGCGGTGCGGAACTGCACGACGCGTTCGAGCAATGCCTGCGCGAAGGCCATCTCGTGCCTATCTGCTTCGTCTCCTCGCGCACGGGCGCGGGCGTGCGCGAGTTGCTGCAGGTCATCGAAAAGCTGCTGCCGAATCCGCTCGAAGGCAACCCGCCGCCGTTCGTCAAGGGCACCGGCGCGAACGCGACGCCGATCGAGGCCAAGCCCGATCCCGCGGCGCACGTGATCGCCGACGTGTTCAAGATCGTCAACGACCCCTTCGTCGGCAAGCTCGCCGTGTTCCGCGTCTACCAGGGCACGATCAAGAAAGATTCGCAGCTGTTCATCGACGACGGCAAAAAACCGTTCAAGGTCGGCCATCTGTTCAAGCTCCGTGGCAAGGACTACGTCGAGATCGATCAGGCGATTCCGGGCGACATCGCCGCCGTGGCGAAGGTCGAGGAAATCCATTTCGACGCCGTGCTGCACGATTCTCATGACGAGGACCAGATCCACCTCGCCCCGCTCGCGTTTCCGCAACCGATGTTCGGCCTCGCGGTCGAGCCCGCGCACAAGGGCCACGAGCAGAAGCTCGCCGCCTCGCTGCACAAGCTCGCCGAGGAAGACCCGTGCTTCCGCTATGAGCACAACAAGGAATTGAACGAGTCGGTGATTCGCGGCCTTTCCGACCTGCACCTGCGCCTGATGCTCGAGCGCCTCAAGGAACGCTACGGCGTCGAAGTGAAGACGCGGCCACCGCGCATTGCCTACCGCGAGACCGTCGGTGCCAAGGCCGAGGGCCATCACCGGCACAAGAAGCAGACCGGTGGCGCGGGACAATTCGGCGAAGTCTACCTGCGCATCGAACCGCTGCCGCGCGGCAGCGGCTTCGAATTCGTCGATGAGGTGAAGGGCGGCACGATTCCCGGCCAGTTCCTGCCCGCCGTGGAAAAAGGCGTGCGTCAGGTGCTCGAACACGGCGCCGTCGCCGGCTACCAGATGCAGGACGTGCGCGTCATCGTCTACGACGGCAAGTACCACACGGTCGATTCCAAGGAAGTCGCCTTCGTCGCCGCCGGCAAGAAGGCGTTTCTCGATGCGGTCGCCAAAGCGCAGCCGCAGGTGCTCGAACCGATCGTCAACCTCGAGGTGTTCGTGCCCGATGCGCACGTCGGCGACGTCACCGGTGGCCTTGCCGGCAAGCGCGCGCAGATCAACGGCACCGATGCACTGGGCTCAGGTGAACTCGTCATCCGTGCGCTGGCGCCGCTCGCCGAAGTTGCCGACTACCAGACCGAACTCAAATCGATGACCGGCGGCAAGGGCCGCTACGCGATCGAGTTCAGCCACTACGACGCGGTGCCGGCCCAGGTGCAGAAGAAGCTGATCGAGGCGTACAAGCCGAAGGTGGAGGAAGATTGAAAATGCAGGATGCGGTGAGCAAGGCGAACCGCATCCTACATCGCCGCTTGCAGAATCGCGTTCAACGCGGCCGGCAGATCGCCGTAGCGAAACACGAAGCCCTGCGCTTGCGCCCGCGCCGGCAACACGCGCTGCCCGGTCAGCAGCAGATTCGCCATTTCGCCGAGCATCAGGCGCAGCGCGAACGCCGGCGCGGGCAGGATTGTCGGCCGATGCAGCGCGGTGCCGAGTGCCCGGGTGAAGTCCGCATTGGTCACAGGCACGGGCGCGGTCGCGTTGTAGGCGCCTTGCGCGGACTCG
Organism: Rudaea sp.; assembly: GCF_036383415.1. GTDB lineage: Bacteria > Pseudomonadota > Gammaproteobacteria > Xanthomonadales > Rhodanobacteraceae > Rudaea. Next base: position 10,431 of record NZ_DASVOK010000156.1, read on the forward strand.
GCGCCGAGCAGCCAGCGGATCAGGCGCACTTCGTCTTCGCGCGCGACCCAGCTCATCCATTGTCTGCCGTCGCCGAAGCGGCCGCCGAGGCCGAGGCGGAACGGCAGCAGCATCTTCGCCAGTGCGCCGCCGCCGGTGTCGAGCACGATGCCGGTGCGGATGCGACAGACGCGCACGCCGAACGCACTCGCCTTCTCCGCCTCGGCTTCCCAGTCGCGGCAAAGCTGTGCGGCGAAGTCGTCACCGGGGCTGGCGTTCTCGTCGAGTTCCTCGTCGCCGCGCGGCCCGTACCAGCCTATCGCCGAGCCGGAAACGAGCACGCGCGGCTTGCGCTGTTGCGCGGCGATCCAGTCGACGAGCTTGCGCGTGGTGTCGATGCGCGAGGCACGCAATGCCCGCTTGCGCGCCGCGGTCCAGCGGCGGTCGGAAAGATTCTCGCCGGCGAGATTGACAATGGCGTCGAAATTGCCGGCATCGCGCAGGTGCTCGATGAGAGCCACTTCCGCGAGCAGGTGCTGGCGCGCGCGGCCGGCGTCGCGTGTCAGCACCACGGGTTCGTGCCCGTCCGCAAGCAGCGAGCGGCACAGCGCGCGACCGATGAAACCGCTGCCACCGGTGATCAGACAACGCATGGCGACACCTCGCAGTCCGGATTCCCGGCATCCAGTCTACTTCGCCGCAGCGAAAATCCGCGTTAGCCGCGGATGCGGAACACCTGCCGCTGCGCGCTCACTCGGCTGCGCGCATACGCTGGATGAATACCGCCGCGCCGCCTTCGAAGCGCAGCTTCATCTGCGAGCCGTCGTGCTCGCTGGCGATGACCTTGAGCGGCCCTTTTTCCTGCGCTGCCTTGACGTCGCAGGTGCGGAATTGCTCGGGGGTTCCGAGCGGATTCAACACGAGCGGTGGACTGTAGGGTTCGTAACCGCTGAAGGTACGGTCGCGTGAGCCGGAGATCGGAAACCGCTGCATGAACATGAAGATTTTGCCTTCGTGCGGAATCCAGAAGCGGTTCGGATCATGACCCGATTCGCGCATGAGCGCGCCGCCCTTGGTCCACACCTGCAGGATATGACCCTGCGTGCAATCGGCCGAGGCGCACTCCTGCAGCACGAAATATTCGTCGTCGCTCATGCGCACGGTGCGGAAATCGAAGATGTCGCCCTTCTGGAACGGCTCGGCCGGATAGATCACGGCCGACATCTTCGGATCGACGTTGAAGTTGCTCGAGATGACGTAGCCGCCGCGCCGCGTTTCCCATTTCGGCCCGACCACGTCGACCTGCGGCAGCGTGGTCTGCGCCGACAGTATGCCGGCGGCGAAGCTCAACAATACCGCGATGCCGTTCAGCATTCCGTGAGTCCGATGCTTCATGCAGGAGTCCTCGCGCTGATTTGCCTTTATCTTGGAATGCCGTATGCCAGGCGACAAGTGTCGACGGGTAAAGCTTTGTAACCGCGGCGCGCTTGCCGCAGAATCAGAGTCATCCAACCTTCAGACGATGTCTCACATGACCGACGCCGCGAACAGTGCACTCTCCGACCACGCCTCGCTCGAATCGGTTCCGCAGTTGAGCGCGATCGAGGCGCGCATCCTCGGCAGCCTGATCGAGAAGGCCGCGATCACCCCCGATGTGTATCCGCTGACGGTCAACGCCGTCGTGCAGGCCTGCAACCAGAAAACGAGCCGCGAGCCGATCATGCATCTCGAGGCGGGCGAAGTCGGCCACGTCCTGCGCGAGATGGAGGCGAAACGCCTGGTCAAGCCCGATCCGTTTGCGCAGCGTGCGGCACGCTATTCGCATTGCTTCGACGCGATCTACGACGTGATGCCGCGTCAGCGCGCCCTGCTCTGCGTGATGCTGCTGCGCGGGCCGCAGACACTCAGCGAATTGCATACGCGCGGCGAACGGCTGGCGGATTTTCCGGCGCTTGACGACGTGCGCGATTCGCTCGACCGCCTGCTCGTGCGCGAACCCGCCCTCGTCGTGCGCATTCCGCGCAGCGGCGGCCAGCGCGAGGATCGCTACATGCATCTGCTCTGCGGCCTAGTCGATGTCGACGCCTATGCCGCGGCGGCGGCGCACTCGCCCTCTTCCGCTGCCTCGTCCGAATTGGCCGATCGCGTGGCGAAGCTGGAAGAGGAAGTCGCCGCGCTCAAGGCGCGGCTTGAGACGTTGATCGGGCCATAGGGGCGCAATGCGCCCCTGGCCATTGTGGAATCCGCGCGCCGTTACGGCAGCCCGAAGACCACGATCGTTGCGTTGCCGGTGCCACCGAAGAAGCCCGAGACGACGCCCGAGGTCGTTGCGACGTACTGCTTGCCGTCGATCGCGTAGCTCAGCACGCCGCCGCCGACCGAGCCACCAGTGTTGAACTGGTACAGCGTCTTGCCGTTCGCCGCATCGATCGCGAGGAAGTTGTTGTCGAAGTCACCCGTGAACAGCACGCCGCCGCTCGTGGCGGTGACGGCGGCGACGAGCGGCGTCGGCCACTTCTGCACCCAGCGCTCCTTGCCGGTGGCCACGTCGACGGCGCGCAGCCAGCCACGCGCCTGCTCACGCGGATCGGGCGTGACCGAGCCGCCATAGTAGTGCGCGTTCTGCTGGTATCCCGGCGGATCGGGCAGACGCGTGAACGTGCCGCACCAGTCAACGCTGGCGACATAGATCGTCTTCGTCGCCGGACTGTAGGCCGGACCGTTCCACTCCATGCCACCGAGCAGGCCGGGACAGCCGTGCGCCCCGGCGACGGTCGGTTTTTCTTCCCAACCGGTGCGCGTGGTGATCGGCAATTCGTAGAGTTGCTTGTGCGTGTTGCGGTCGATCACGCGAAGCAGGCCGTCCTTGCCGCTGACCGTGACAAGGTCACGCGCTTTGCCCATCACGGTCTCGCTGAACAACGGACTGACTTGCGACAAATCGCGATCGTTGACGTCGTTCGGCACGAACTGGTGATACCAGAGCAGCTTGCCGGTTTTCACGTCGAGCGCGACGAGCGAGTCGGTATACAAGTTGTCGCCGGGCCGCGCCTGCCCATAAAAATCAGGTGCCGGATTGCCGACCGGCACGTAAAGCACGCCCTTGGCCGCGTCGAGCGCAAGCGGTGTCCACAGGCTGCCGCCGCCGTGGTCGCGCGATGCGGGGTTTTTCCACGATTTCGCGCCGGGTTCACCGGCATCGGGAATCAAGTTGAACTTCCAGATCTGTTCGCCCGTGGCGAGCTTGAACGCGCCGATCCAGTTCTTCGCGCCCCAGTCCGCGCCGGCCGGGCCGTAGATGATCGTGTCGCCGACGATCAGCGGCGGCATCGACAGGTACTGGCTGTGCGACGCGTCGGCGATCTTCTGCTTCCACACGACCGAGCCATCGGCCATGTTGAGCGCGACCAGGTAACCGTCCGGGGTACCGCGCACGAAGCGGCCGTCGGCGATCGCACCGCCGCGATTGGACTTCGACAGCGGCGAACCTTCCATCTTCCAGGTGTTGACCCATTTCTCGCGGCAGGTCGCCGCATCGATTGCGGTCGTCACGTTGTCGATGGTGAAATAC
>NZ_DASVOK010000157.1:0-1550 GCF_036383415.1 Rudaea sp.
GGCGCGCTCGGCGCGGCGGCCGGCATGCTCGTCGCACCATTGCTGCCGCGCCTCGGCATCGATCCGCGCATTGCCGGCTTGGTCGGCATGGCCGCGATGTTCGCCGGTGCCTCGCGCGCGGTGCTCGCCTCGATCGTGTTCGCGTTCGAGACGACTTTGCAGCCGGCCGGCTTGCTGCCGCTGCTCGGCGGCTGCTCGATGGCATATCTCGTGTCGTGCCTGTGCATGCGCCAGACGATCATGACCGAGAAGATCGCGCGCCGCGGCGTGCGTGTGCCGAGCGAATACGCGGCCGACTATCTCGATCAGGTGCTCGTGCGCGATTCGTGCTCACGCGATGTGACGGCACTGAACGCAGTGGACGAACTCGGCACGGTACGCCGTTGGCTCGCGTCGGGCGATGCCAAGGCACAGTTCCTTGGCTATCCCGTGCTCGACGAAGCCGGCAACCTGCGCGGCATCGTCACGCGCCGGCAATTGCTCGACGCGGAATCCGCTGACGACAAGCTCGTCGGCGAGCTGCTGGCCCAGCCGCCGATCATCGTCTTCGAGGACAACTCGCTGCGCGAAGCCGCCGACCACATGGTCGAGGAAAAAGTCGGCAGCGTCGCCGTCGTCACTCGCGAGGCACCGCAAAAAATCGTCGGCGTGCTGACCCGCGGCGATCTCGTCAGTGCGCACACACGACGCCTGAGCGAAGCGCGCGACGCAAACCGGCAGATTCGCGTCCGTCAGGCAATCCGCGATCGCCTGCGCAAGACGCCCGACAGCGCTTGAAACCTCCCGCCTAGGCGCCTTGCAAGACGGCCAGCCGGCGCTCGGCCGCGCGCTGTTCGCTGAGCGCATTGCGCCGACTCTGATCGAAGCTGCGCGTCACGATCAACTGGGCGATACGACCGCCGAACAGGCGCTTGCCGGTACGCAGGAAATGCGCGGTATGCATGTGGGCGAGGACGACGGCCTTGCCACAGAAGTACAGAGCCGCATAGAGCAGACCGATTTGGCGCGCGATGTCGATGCTCAGCGGCGGCAGCCACGACAGCCCCGAAACACCGCGCGTCTGCAGAAAAAACAGCAGCCCGCAGACAAACGCCACGAGCAGCGGTCCCGGGAACACGGCCAGCCCGAGCCAGTCTTCTGTGTCGTCCGCCGCGGCATCGAGTTGCGCTGCCGCGCGCTCCGGATCGCCGCGGAAAAACGCGACGTTGACCACACCGTCGGCGACGATGAGCGCGAGCGGCGGCAGAACCAGCTTCCACGTGTGCGCATCGGCGAGGATGGAAAAAATCTGCCGCTTGAAGGTAAAGGCGGCGAGCACCAGGCAAATGCCGGCAAGTATCAGCATCGACAGGAGGAAGAATTTCACCGCCTGCAAGGGCCCGCGGTACTCGTGCAGGGTGTCACGCAGGATGCGCAGCACGAGCACGCGCACGCCTTCGAACAGGATCAGCACGACGAGACCGTCCAGCCATTCGGCCGAATCGTCCCACTGCGGCTGCAGGGCCAGCCGGACCAGTCCGGCGACCACGAGCGCAGGCACGAGCAGGGTC
>NZ_DASVOK010000158.1:0-13621 GCF_036383415.1 Rudaea sp.
AGGCCACCCACGCCGCGCTGTTGCAGGTCGCGTGCGTCCTGCGGGTGCAGCACGCCTTTGACCCACACCGGAAGGCGCGACTGCGTCATCAGCCAGTCGAGATCGCGCCAGGCCGGAGCGTCGCGCATCAGACCCTGGAAAATGCGGCTCTCGCCTTCGTCCTGAGCAGGTGACGGCGGCGTCTCGTAGCCTTGCAGGTTCGCGGCCACGCACTCGGCAGGCAGGCGGAAGCCGGCTTGCAGCGCGCGCAGGCTGGCCGCCTGGATTGCCGCATCGAGCGTCACGACGATGGCGCCGAAGCCGGCGTCCTCGGCGCGACGCAGCAGGTCGAGCGTGGAGTTCCGGTCGGGCTGGAAGTAAAGCTGGAACCAGCGCCGCGGCCCGGCCAGCCGTGCGATGTCTTCGAGGCGATGGGAACTCTGCGTGCTGCAGACGATGCCGCTGTCCGTCGCCCGCGCGGCGCGCGCGCTGGCGAGTTCTCCGTCCGCGTGCACGAGTTTCTGATGTGCGACCGGCGCGAGCAGCAACGGGTGCTCTAACGGCTGGCCGCCAAGCATGCGACGCGTGTGGCCTGCGCTCACATCGCGCAGCAGGCGCGGCACGATCGCGAGATTGGCGAACGCGGCGAGGTTGGCGGCCGCGGTGATATCGCGCCCGCTGCCGCCGGCGATGTAGGCCAGCGTCGGCGCGTCGATATGGCGTGACGCGAGCGTCTCGTAATCCTGCGCACAGCGCACGTCCGCCGGGATGGCGTCGGGCGGCGATGTGGCTGGGAGCAGGCTTGCGTTCATGGCGGACCGATCAATGGTTTTCACAGTTCCATATCGAGGGCGAGCGTGAATCTGCGTGCATCGCCCTTGTAGAGGAAGAAGCCGCCGCGGTAGACCGCCGTGTAGTACTCCTTGTCGCCCGCGTTGAGCACGTTCGCATGCAGCTGGAGATGCTTGTTGATGCGATAGTTGGCGAACAGGTCGAACACGGTGAAGCCGTTCACTGGTTGCGCGCACAGGCCGGTGGCGGCGTCGTAGGCCACGCCGGTGTCCGGTTGACCGCCGCAGCGCTGGCCGTCGTGACGCACGGTGCCGCCGAAGTCGAAGGCGCGCGTCAGCTGGTACTTGCCTTGCACCGAATAGGTCTGGTTGGCGAAGTTGGCGAGCGGATGGCTGATGAGGGCGGCGTTCGCAGTGTTTGCCTTGGTGATCTTCGACTTCATGAAGGCAGCACCGGCCTGCAGCGAGAAATTGTCGGTGACGTTGCCGACCAGTCCGAGTTCGACACCCTGCACGCGGTTCGCACCGGTGTTCGTGGTCCCGTCGATGGCGTATTCGGCCTGGCTGGTGGCCTCCATCACGTTGCTCTTGTTGGTACGGAACACGGCGGCGGTGGCGAGCAACTTGTGGTCGAGCAGGTTCCACTTTGTGCCGAGTTCCCAGTTCCTCGAAGTTTCCGGTTTGGCATTGGTGACGACGCCGAGACCGGTCACTGTGACGAGACCGCCGTACCCTGCGGCCGTGCCCGAGTCCGGCTCACCGCCGTTGATGTCCTGGCCCGTGCCATAGGCGGCATAGACGATGCCGTCGGGCGCCAGCTTGTAGCTCAGGCCGGCCCAGCCGTTGTGCAGCGTCTCCTCGTACCGGTAGTTGCCCGTGAGTGCGCCGGTCGTGGCGTTGTAGGTTTTCGCGGTGAAGTCCAATATGCGATCCAGGCGCAAGCCGCCGAACGCGGTGAAGCGATCGGTGAGGTCGACGGTGTCCATGGCGCTTGCGGCGACGGTTTTGACATGCCAGTCGTAATTCTGGCCACCGCGCGCCCACGTCGTGCCCGTGATCGAGTTGGGGTTGGCGATCGCCGCACCGTCGAAGCCGCTGCTGGGCACCGTCACGCAATAGGCGTTGTTCGTGGTCGAGGTGGCGGAAGTACGGCAATTGAACGGCAGCGCATTGGTCGCCGTGTAGCCGCCCTGATCAACCTGGTGATCGGTGTACTCGAGGGTGAAGACGCTTTCGTTCTTCCGGCCGAAGAGATTGGTATCCCAGCGCAGGTTGTCCTGGTGGGCGAAGTACTTCACGTCCTGCCAGCGATTGTGGGGCTGGATCGTGGCGGCCTGGGCGGTGATGTTGTACTGCGGCGCCCAGAATGCGTAGCCGTTGTTCGTCGTGCCGTAGCGCGTCAGGCTGTTGAGGGTGACGTTCGGCGCGATGTTCCAGCGGATGCGCGCGGTGCCGGTGTCGATGTCCGATTTCATGAAGTCGCCGTCCTGCGCGCCGACCACGTCGCTTCGGGTAGGGCGGCGCTTGGGCTGGCTGTCGATGAGATAACTGCCGGTGTCGGGATAGTCGTCCTTGCCGCGCGCGCCGTAGTAGTCGAGAGTGATGGAAAAATCCTTGTTCGCCTCGTAGAGCCCGGAGATGGCGATGCCTTTGCGCGCGCGGCTTGCGGGGTCGCGGTCGGGCACGTCCTGGTCGGCCCATAATGCGTTGATGCGCACCGCGCCGTTGTCGCCGATCGCCTTGTTGATGTCGGCCGTGTAGCGCTGGTACGCATCGGTGCCGACACCGAGATTGACGCGGGTGAAGTTGTAGTCGAGCGTGGCCTGCTTGGTGATCGCGTTGATCGCGCCGCCGGCGGAACCGCGGCCGGCGAAACTCGAGTTCGGGCCCTTGGTGATTTCGACCTGCTCGATCGCGAAACTTTCGCGCGTGCTCATGCCCGGATCGCGCAGGCCGTCGACGAAGACGTCGCTCTTGGCGCTTTGACCGCGAATGACGAAGTTGTCGCCGAACATGTTGCCGTTCTCGCCCGTGCCAAGTGTGATGCCGGGCTGCGAGGCGAGGATCTGCTTGAGGTCGGTCTGCCCCGAGTCGGCAATGGCGGCGGCGGTGACGACCTGGATGGTCTGCGGCGTCTCGGCCAGCGGGCGCGTATGGCGCGAATCGCCCGAGGTCTTGGCCTTGTAGGGCGCGCCGACTTCGGCGTTGGGATTCGGATCGATGGCCTTTTCCACGACCTGGATCGTCGGGAACGTCGCATTCTCGGAGGCTTTGTTCTGAGCCTGCTCCGTCTGCGCCTCGGCACACAGCGGCATCAGCATCGCGGCCGAAATGCCGGCAGCCAGGCCATGTCTTGCGAGCATCTGGATCGAAGACTGGCTCGCGGCGATCCGGCGCAAGCTTGCGGGCTTGAGGACCGGATTGCGGCTGGCTGCGTGTGCGGACTTTTCCATCATTCACTCTCTCGTTGGTTAAGTAATTCTAAAGAAAAGATTAATAAGAATCATTCTTATTTGCAACAACGATTGAGAAAATGGAGGGACTTTCAACGGCATCGCCATGTGGGAGCGTGAGCGCAGCGCGAGGCAGAGGCACACGCGACGCGGGCGTGTCGCTCCATTGCCTATCGGCGGCGCTAGCGCGAGGACGCGATTTGTCGCGCGCAGTGAGCTGCGCGAAGAGGTGCCTACAGCGCGATGAGCCGGATCATGACGAGTTCGCCGCCGCCGTCGATCACGACGCTGCCGGGCTCGTCGTCCGCTTCGATCAGCAGGGACTCACCCATGGATATCTCGGGCAGGTCGCCATGGCGTTCGATCCGCGCCGCGCCTGCGGCCATGTAGACGAACCACAGGTCGGCGGCGCTCGCGGCGAACAGCATCGAGCCGACGAGCGGACGCTGGCGGATTTCGCAACGCCACAGGTCGCGCCGCGCGATCAGGTTGAAGTCGCGCACCGGGCCGTCGATGAGGCTGCCGCGGGTGTGCGCGTCGCCGGAGAAATGGACGAAGTCCAGGCGTTGGTCGAGCATGGCCGTTGGCGCGCCGTCGAACTCCAGGCGCATGCCGTTGCCCTCGAGCAATGCAATCCAGCGATCACATTGTGGAAAAGTGGAAAATGCACCATCACTCTCGATGTCGGCGATGCTGACGCGCCAGCCGAATCCTTCGCCGCCTTCGGGCAACGGTTGGCTGTACAGCTCCGTCGTCCAGCCACCGCCGTTCTTCCAGCGCATGCGCCGGTAGTCGGATTCGCGCAGATGGCGGATCTTCATCGGCCTGTCACCCGCAATCCGCCGCGGTCTGCACGAAGCGCGGGTTTGCGACGATCTCGTGCAGTTGCGCGCTCGACAGCGCCAGGCTTTCGGCCCAGGTGTAGCCGACGATCTCGCCGCCGCTGGTCGAGTCGAGGAAATCCTCTTTTTGCCCCGGCGCGAGCAGGTGGCGGTAGTCGACCGTGATCTCCTCGCCCGCATCGAGGTCGCGCAGTGCGAAGACGAAGCCGAGATGCCAAAGCCCGTTCGGCGCGAACGAGTGGTTGATGTAGCACTCGTCGGGCCACTCCGGCGTGACCGTATAGCGGTCCTCGAACCAGCGCACGGTTGCTGCGAGCAATTCGTGTGCATTCGGCAACGCCTCGACTTCGCGCCATTTGTATACTTTTCGGATATCGTCCGGCGCGGTGATCAGGCGCCCGCGCGCGACGGCCTTGTCGAGGAACAGGCCTTTGCCGGCGCCCGGAATGTTCGAGGCGGCGACATGGTAGCGGGGCAGGATCATGGGTGCGGCACGTGTCGTGGCAAAGTGCGTATTCTAGACTTCCGTGTCGCAGATTCGCGATGCCTTTGGTTCGTGCCGAAATGATGGCGAACGAGAGTTCGATGAGGTCTGGCGTTGGCGCGCGTGCGGCCGGCGCGTTGCTGTTCCTGGCCGTTTCATGTTGCTGCCGTTGCGGTCCGGCAGTTGCGAACGAGGAGTTGGTGCTGCCGGATTTTTCCAGCCGCTATCCGGCCCTTGCTGCAGCGGGCACGCGTTCGTCAACGCCGAAAGGCGTACCGGGTGATCCGCTGAACCTCGCCTTCGTCGGCGGCGAGGACGATCTGCTGCGGCTGATGGCGAAGGCGGGCTGGTTCCCGGCGGATCCGATCACGTTGAGAAGCTCGCTGCGCATCGCGATGGACAGCATCGTGCGCCGGCCGTATGTCGCCGCGCCGGTGAGCAGCCTCTACGTCGGTGGCAGGAAGCAGGATCTGGCCTTCGAGCAGCCGGCCGCGAACAATCCGTCGAAACGCCACCACGTGCGTTTCTGGCGCATCGCCGCGTCGGGGCCTGCGCAGTGGATGGCGGCGGCGACCTACGACACTAGCATCGGCCTCAGTCGCTCCAATGGACACGTCACCGATCATGTCACCCACCATATTTCCGCCGACGTCGATGCGGAACGCGACAAATTGCTCGCCGACCTGCAGCGTGCGGGCGGCGTGTCGATCGCATGGATCGACAGCTTCCAGCCCGTGCGCGAGGGACGCAACGGCGGCGGTGATCCGTTCCACACCGATGGCCGGTTGGCGCTCGTTGTCATCGTGGTGGCTGCGGCGCCGTGATGCCCGCGGAATGCGGCGGAGCAATGACCAAAATCGCGTAGTGGTGGTCTAGTCGAAATCCGCAGCGAGTGCCGCGCGTGTCGCCGCGTTCAACGCCTGCTGCGCGGAGTAGGCGGGATGATCGATCGCGATCGCGATTTCCGAATCGGCGAACGCGGCGACGTGAGCCGTGTCGAGTTCGAAGCGCAGGAAATGCACCGCGGCGGTCTTGGTGTCGGTGCTGCGATCGAGGTCCTCGTCAGCGATGGCGACGACGGGCGCGAGGTTGCCGATCTGCAGCGCAACGCGATGCTCGATGCCGTGCAGCTCGACGAGCTTGCGCGCGCGTTCGTGCTCGTCGGGATATTCGATCAACATCGTTGCCTTGAGGTTGCGGCCGTCGGGGATCAGCGGATTGTAGGCGGCGAGTTCTTCGGCGATGCCGGCGGGCTCGAAGATGCGCTCGACGCGCAGCATTTCCTGGATCTGATACTGCACGGTCAGCGCATCCTCGAACACGAGCGTGACGTGCGCGCCGACATGGACGATGCGTGCCTGTTTGTGCGCGAGCACGCGCGCGCGAAACGCGGGGCGCTCGCGCGCGTAGGTTTCGAGGGTGAACAAGTCTTGCGGTGTGAGTTTTTGCATCGTCAGATTCCATAGGCCAGCCGCAGCAGCCCGAGCGGACTTTCCGCGGGCGGCTTGTCGCCAAGGCCATGCGCGATATGGCTGCCGGCCATCGGGCAGTCGCTGGCGAAGTGCGCGGGCGCGATCTGCTCGACGCGCGCCTCCACGGGCTTCGCGATCTTGCGCGCGAACGCGTAGGTTTTCGCCTTCACGCCGTAAGTGCCGTCGTGGCCCGAGCAACGTTCGATCGATTGCACCTCGGTATCGGGGATCAGGCTCAGCACTTCGCGCGTCTTTGGCCCAATATTTTGCACGCGTTGGTGGCAGGGCGCGTGATAGGCGACCTTGCCGAGGCCCTGCTTGAACTGAACGTCAAGCAAGCCAGCCTGATGGCGTTGCCAGAGGTATTCGAACGGATCGAAGATGTGGCGCTTGACCAGCTGCACGTCCTCGTCGTCGGGGAACATCAGCGGCAATTCCTGCTTGAACATGAGCACGCAGGACGGAATCGTCGCGCTGAGGTCCCAGCCGTCGCGGACCGCCGTCGCGAGCACCGGGATATTTTGCTTCTTGTACTTTTCCACCGAGGCGAGATCGCCGAGTTCGAGCTTGGGCATGCCGCAGCAGACCTCGCGCCCGATCAGCTTGACCGCGATGCCGTTGTGCTGCAGCACGGCGGCGAGATCCTCGACCGGTTGTGGCGTCGAATAGTTGCAATAGCACGTCGCGAAGATCGCGACCTTGCCGCGCGTGCGGCCCGCGGGCTGCGTCGCGCCGGCGCCGTCGAGATGCTTCAGGCGCTTGCGCGCGGTGTCCGCGGTGTACGCAGGCACGCGCGCATTGCGATCGACGCCCAGCGATTTCTCGAGCAGCTTGCGCGCGGTCGGCGCGCGGTTGAGCGCGTTGACCGCCTCGACTACGACCGGGATCGTCGACAGCTTGCCGACCGCGTCCGTCGCGGAAAGAATTTTTGCAGCGAGTTTCGTTTCGCCGCGCTGGAACGCCGCGGCCTTCGCGCGCAGCATCAGGTGCGGAAAGTCGACGTTCCACGCATGCGGCGGCACGTAAGGGCACTTGGTCTGGTAGCAGAGGTCGCAGAGATAGCACTGGTCGACGACCTTGGCGTAGTCGGACTTGGCAACGCCGTCGACTTCCATCGTTGTCGACTCGTCGACCAAGTCGAACAGGGTCGGGAACGACTGGCACAGGCTCACGCAACGCCGGCAGCCGTGGCAGATCTCGAACACGCGTTCGAGTTCCTTGTCGATCGCGGCTTGATCGTAGAACTGCGGATTCTTCCAATCGAGCGGATGGCGCGTTGGCGCTTCGAGATTGCCTTCGCGCGGGGTCGGCGGCGTTGCGCTCATGCACAGGCTCCGTAGGGCGCGCCGATTCAATCGAATCGGTCGCGCCCGGTTCTTGGCTTCCCGTTGCGGGAATGCAGGGCGCGATGAATCGCGCCCCTACGTGTGACGGTCGCCAGTGGCGATCAGCCCAGCTCGTTCAGCGCCTTGGTGAACCGGTTCGCGTGCGAACGCTCGGCCTTGGCCAAGGTTTCGAACCAGTCGGCGATTTCGCCGAATCCCTCGTCGCGCGCGGTCTTGGCCATGCCCGGGTACATGTCGGTGTACTCGTGCGTCTCGCCGGCGATCGCGGATTTGAGATTGTCCTGGGTGCCGCCGAACGGCAACCCCGTCGCCGGATCGCCGACCGCCTCGAGATATTCCAGGTGGCCGTGCGCGTGGCCGGTTTCGCCTTCGGCCGTGGAGCGGAACACGGCGGCCACGTCGTTGTAGCCTTCGACATCGGCCTTGGCGGCGAAATAGAGATAGCGGCGGTTGGCCTGGGATTCGCCGGCGAATGCGGCTTTCAGGCTGTCCTCGGTCTTGGAACCTTTCAGATTGCTCATGACTCACCTCTTGCTGTGTGGCTGGAGGAAGCGGACGACCGCAGCTCACGCTGCGGATGGCACGAGCCTAGCGCAGAACCCTGCCGGGATGAAATTGATTGTTGCGATCGATTCGATAGAAACCGTCTATCGTGATCGCTGCCGGAATCCGCGCGGACTACGCGCGAGGCTCACGTCTTGAGCATAGTGCGCACGATGCCGACCCCGATCAGCGTCATCGCCAGCGAACCGAGCACGTGCGCGGCGACGATGGCGAACGACCAGGAGTATTCCTGACGCAGCAACAGGTTCACCGTTTCGCCCGAGAACGCCGAGAACGTGGTGAAGCCGCCGCACAGGCCGGTGATGACGAACAGGCGCCATTCCGGCGGCAGATTGTGGAAATGATCGAAGTAGGCGATCGCCGCGCCGATGACGAAGCCGCCGATCAGGTTCACCGCAAGCGTGCCGAGTGGCAGGTTAGGCACGACGTCGTTGAGCGCGAGGCCGAACATCCAGCGCAGCGCGCTGCCGATCGCGCCGCCGACGAGGACGCAGAGCAGGGAAAGCCAAGTCATCGATGCAGGCACGCGCGAATCATTCGCGCTGAGCGTAGCGCGCGGCGCGAATGAAGTCGACCCGTCCCTCCAATGCCTCCGCTGCGGCTAGCAAATTTTCGCCAGCAGGGCCTGCTGCGCGGAATGCGGTTTCTCGCCGGCAGCGGGAGCCAGGCGCTCATAGTGGCCGTCGGCCTTGAGCACCCAGGCCTGAGTATTGTCGGCGAGATAGTTGGCGAGCGCTTCGTCGTAGACGCGCTTGGCGAGATCGGGGTCGAGAATCGGGAAGCCGGTCTCGATGCGACGCAGCAGGTTGCGTTCCATCCAGTCCGCGCTCGAGCAGTAGATTTCCGGTTCGCCATCGTTGGAGTACCAGTACACGCGGCTGTGCTCGAGGAAGCGGCCGACGATCGAGCGCACGCGAACGTTTTCCGAGACACCGGGCAGGCCAGGTTTGAGCGTGCAGGCGCCGCGCACGATCAGATCGATCTGCACGCCCGCGATCGAGGCCTTGTACAGCAGTTCGATCACCGAGGGCTCGTTGAGTGCATTCATCTTGGCGATGATGCGCGCGGGCTTGCCGGCCTGCGCATGCGCGATCTCGCGTTCGATGCGCTCCATCACGCCCTTGTGCAAGGTGAACGGCGATTGCAGCAGGCGCTTGAGCTTGATCATCGGTCCCAAGCCCGACAACTGCTGGAACAGCTTGTGCGCGTCCTCGCCGATGTCCTTGTCCGCGGTCATCAGGCCGAAGTCGGTGTAGATGCGCGAGGTGACCGTGTGGTAGTTGCCGGTCGACAGATGCACATAGCGGCGCAGGCCGGTCTTCTCGCGGCGCACGATCAGCAGCACCTTGGCGTGCGTCTTGTAGCCGACCACGCCGTAGACGACCTGCACGCCGGCTTCCTGCAGGCGGTTGGCGAGGCCGATGTTCGCCTCCTCGTCGAAGCGCGCGCGCAACTCGACGACGACGGTGACGTCCTTGCCCGCGCGCGCGGCATCGATCAGCGAATTGACCAGCGGCGAATCGTTGCCGGCGCGATACAGCGTCTGCTTGATCGCGAGCACGGTCGGATCGCTCGCCGCTTCCTTGACCAGTTCGGTGACCGCGCCGAACGATTCGTAGGGATGATGGAGCAGGATGTCGCGTTCGGAAATCGCTTCGAACAGGCTGCGCTCGTTGACGATCGGTGCGATCAGGCGCGAGGTGAATTTCGGGAACTTGAGGTCGGGCCGCTCGACCTGGTCGTAGATCGCGGTGATGCGATGCACGTTGACCGGGCCGGGCAGGCGGTACACATCCGATTCGCTGAGCTCGAAATTGTGCATCAGGTAATCGGCGACCGGCTTCGGGCAGGTGTCGGCGATCTCTATTCGCGATGCACGCGCAAAACCGCGGCCACGCAATTCGTCGCGCAACGCGAGCGCGAGATTCTCGACGTCGTCCTCGTCGACGAACAGTTCGCTGTTGCGCGTGACGCGGAACTGGTAGGCACCGGTGACCTTCATGCCCGGGAACAGCTCGTCGACGAACTGGTGCAGGATGCTCGACAGGAAGACGAAGTCGTAGGGTTTGTCGGCGACTTCCTCGGGCAGGCGCACGATGCGCGGCAGCGAACGCGGCGCGCGCAGCAGTGCCATGTGGCCTTCGCGGCCGAACGCGTCCTTGCCTTCGAGCGAAACAGCGAAGTTCAGGCTCTTATTGAGGATGCGCGGGAACGGATGCGCCGGGTCGAGGCCGAGCGGCGACAGCACCGGCAGCACCTCGTTCTGGAAGTAGCCCTGCAGCCAGCGCGTCTGTTTGGACGTCCACTTGTCACGCGCGATGAAGCGGATGCCTTCGCGGTCGAGCTCGGGCAGCAGCGTTTCGTTCCAGAACGTGTACTGCGCGTTGACGAGATCGAGCACGCGCGTGCGGATGCGCGCGAGCAGTTCGGCCGGCGAGGTGCCGTCCGGCCCGGCCTTGGCGTCGCCGAAGGCGACGTGATGACGCAGGATCGCGACCTGGACTTCGAAGAATTCGTCGAGGTTGGAATTGGAGATGCACAGGAAGCGCATGCGCTCGAGCAACGGCACCGACGGATCCTGCGCCTGCGCGAGCACGCGGAAATTGAACTCGAGCTGGGCGAGCTCGCGGTTGAGGTAGAGCGAGGGGTCGCGCAGGTTGCGTGCATCGGCCGCGGCTTCCGCAACGGATGCTGGCGCCGCCGCGCGCGACTTGCCGTTGACGCGTGGCGTGGCCTGCGCAGCGACGGCGGATTCTTCGGCGCTCATGGATGGATTTCCTCGGAGAGCGGTTCGAACGCGAGCAGGCGCTCGCGCGAGAAGACGCAGGAGAAGGTGCTGCCGACGCCGAGTTCGCTCTCGATTTCGAGTCGCGCCTGATGCAACTGAAGCACATGCTTGACGATGGACAGGCCGAGACCGGTGCCACCCGACTCGCGCGAGCGGCTGGTCGAAACGCGGTAGAAGCGCTCGGTGATGCGCGGCAGGTGCTCGGCCGGAATGCCGTAGCCGGTGTCGGCGACGGCGAAACGCGCAGATCCATTCGCTGCAGTCGCCTGCCACGAGATCTCGATGCGCCCGCCCTCGGGCGTGTAGCGTACCGCGTTGGAGACGAGATTCGAGAACGCGCTGTGAAGATAATCGGTCGAGCCGCGCAGGTCGGATTCGCAGCCGAGCACGACGTTGATGTGGTGGCGGCCCTGCGAGAGGCCATCGGCTTCGCGCTTCAGGGTCGACAGCAATGCACGCATCGATACACGTTCGTTGTCGTTGATCTGCTGCTGCGCCTCGAGGCGCGACAGAGTGAGCAGGTCCTCGACGATCTGGGTCATGCGCCGCGATTGCCCGCGCAGGTCGGCGAGTACCGGGGCGAGTTGCGGCATGACTTCGGGTTCGAGCATTTCGAGGTATCCGTGCAGCACGGTCAACGGTGTACGCAACTCGTGTGACACGTTGGCGACGAAATCGCGACGGACCTGTTCGAGTCGGGCAAGCGGCGTCATGTCGCGCACGACGAGCAGGCTGTGGTCGTAGGAATACGGGATCAGGCGGAACGACAGGCGCACCGCGTCGTTGACGTTCGAAGCGGCGTCGCGCAGCGGTTCGCGCGTCGGGTCTTCGTTGAACCAGGTCTTCGCCGGCAGCGGCAGGAAATCGTCGATGTGCGCGCCGCGGTCGCGCGGCGCGGCCATGCCGAGCAGGCGCTCGGCGGCCTCGTTGAACCAGATCACGCTGCGGCCGCGATCGAGCACGACGACGCCGTCGGGCAGCGCTGCCGCACCCTCGCGGAACGCGCGCAGCAAGTTGACGAGGCGGCGTTTGCGCGAACGTTCAGCGTGCAGTTTCATGTGCATGTACGTGGAGATGTCCGACCACACGCCGCGATCTTCCGGCGGCGGCGTGCGCTGGCGCGAGCGCAGCCAGGTTTGCAGCCGATACAGGCTGACCAGCGAGCGCAGGGAATAACCGAGCAGCGCGGCAATGACCGCGTATTCGACCGCGCCGAGCCACCAGCCGATCGCAAGCGCGACCGCCAGCAGGACGACGAAGCGTCCCAACGAGACTTGCCATGCGTGGCTTTGCAGGAATTGCAGCTGCATTATTGCGGCCAGTTCGACAGCGGATGCGCACAATTATACCTTGCTCTTTCTTCCCTTCCCCCTCCGGGAGAAGGTGCCCTGATCCAATGGAAGCAGGGGCGGATGAGGGTTCGAGTTCGGATTGGCGTCGATACGACGCCGGACCTTACCCGTCGCGCTTCGCGCGCCGACCTCTCCCGGCGGGAGAGGTGAAAACATGTCAGGCCACCGGAGTCGTCGAAAACCGATAGCCCGCGCCGCGCACGGTCTGCACGAGATCGTCGCAACGGTGTGGTTCGAGTGTCTTGCGCAGGCGGCGGATATGCACGTCGACCGTGCGCTCCTCGACGTAGACGCTGCCGCCCCAGACGTAGTCGAGCAACTGGCTGCGCGAGTACACGCGCTCGGGATGGGTCATGAAGAAATGCAGCAGGCGGTATTCGGTCGGGCCGATCGGCACGCTGTCGTCGCCGGCGTAGACGCGGTGCGCGGCGCTGTCGATCTTGAGCGCGCCGACTTCGATCACGCCGTCGGTGTCGACGCCATGCGTGCGGCGCATGACCGCATTGATGCGCGCGATCAGTTCACGCGGCGAAAAGGGTTTCACCACGTAGTCGTCGACGCCGGCCTCGAGGCCGCCGACGCGGTCGGTTTCCTCGCCGCGCGCGGTGAGCATGATGATCGGCACGTCGCGCGTCAGCTCTTCCTTGCGCAGGCGGCGGGCGAGGTCGAGGCCGCTCATGCCGGGCAACATCCAGTCGAGCAGGATCAGGTCGGGCACGCGCTCGACGATCATCGTCTGTGCCGCGCGCGCATCGGCGGCATGGCTGGGTTCCATGCCGGCTTTGCGCAGGGCGAAGGCGACCATGTCGCGGATCGCGGGTTCGTCTTCGACGATGAGGATGTTTTTTTGCACGAGGTCAATCCGTAGCGACGCGGGGCGCGCGCTTTATGACAGATTGCGGTATTTCAAACGTCAATTGTTACGGTTGAATGACGGCGCGGCGCAATTCGCCCTGGAATCCTTGTCCTGTGCCGGGTCGGAGGACAGCTTCGATGTGCGCGAATTGGCGAGTGGCGCACCGAAACGCGAGTCGAATGCATTCGACGTTTCGTCCGCGCGTGCGAAGGCGTCCTTCTGCGTGGCGGTCGCGTCGGTGTGCATGCTGAAGCTCAATCCGGTTTTCGGCTTGAGACAGTTGCTGTCCGCGGCGAGCTTGCCCTGGTCCTCGGGGCGGATCTTGTGCCGACGATAGTCGAGCACGAGCGGGGTCATCGCCGCGATCAGCGCTTCGACGCGCGTGCGCTGGTAGTAGTCGAGGTCGCTGCGCTTGGCGATGTCCTTCAACTGGTTGAGCGCGTCCTCGGCGCGGCCGTTGAGATAGGCGGCGGTCGCGTGCGCTTCACCAGCGCGCACCGGATCACCGGCGAGTTCGCAGGCGCGCGCGAACGTTGTCTGCAGCGCCGGGTCCTCGTCGTCCTTGGCGATCTGCGAGCGCAGCAGTTCCTGTGCCTGCTTGCCGGCGGCCTTGTCGCCGTACTGCAGCAGCGCATCGGCGTGGGCGAGCGCGAGCGCGCGGTTGTTCGGGAACGATTTCTGCACGCGCGCGTAG
>NZ_DASVOK010000159.1:0-1715 GCF_036383415.1 Rudaea sp.
CGGCGCACGCTTCGCGCGGCGGCACTGGCCGGCATTCGCGGTCGGCGCGCTCGTGCTCGCACTCGCCGCGGGCTTCACCTGGCGCACCGTCGTCGCGGAAAAGGAAGCGCGCCGGCAGGCGACGATCGCGGAGCGCACGGCCGACTTCCTCGTTTCGGTGTTCGCCGCCTCGGACACCGGCCGCAACGATTCGGCACGCCACGACCTGACCGCGCGCCAGGTGCTGGACACGGGCGCCGAGCGCATCCGCAAGGAACTCGCGGATGATCCGGCCACGCGCGCGCGCCTGCTCGAGGCGATGGGCAACGCCTACCGGCACATGGACCTCTACGACAAGGCCGCGCCGTTGCTGCGCGAAGCCGCCGGGATCAATCTCGACCCGGCCGTGAACCAGCCGCTCGAAGCCGCGCGCAATCTCGAGGAACTGACCAATACGCTGACCAACGGCAATTTCCCCGCCGAGGATGCGCTGCGCACGGCGCGCGAATCGCTGCAACTGCGCCAGAAAAGGTTCGCGCCGGAGTCGGAGGAAATCGCCAATTCGCTCATGGTGCTGTCGCTCGCACTCGACAAGGCAGGCCGCTTCGACGAAGCGATGGAGACCGGCAAGGCGACGCTGGCGATCAACGAAAAACTCGATACGCCGACAGCCAAAGTGAAGGAGGCGGTGTTCAATCTCGGCATGATCGCGAAGAACCGCGGCGACTACGCGCAGGCATGGCAGTATTTCGAACGCAGGCTGGAGATGGACAAGAAGCAGGGCCGCACGCGTACCGCAGGCCATGCCAACCTGCTCAACAACTATGCCCAGGCCCTCGACCGCGGCGGCAAACCGGAACAGGCGATCGAAATGATCAAGCAGGCGATCGCGGTCGACACCGAAATCTTTTCTGCCGAAAGCAGTTCCGTCGCCAACGACCAGCGCGAACTTGCGCGCATGCTGATCGGCATGGGTCGCTACAGCGAAGCCATGGCGCCGCTCGACGATTCATTGGCCACGAACGCCAAGGTGCACGGCGTGAAGAGCACCGAATACGCCAGCATTCTCTTCCAGGTGAGCAATCTCGACAGCAGCATCGGGCGCTATGCGGCCGCGATCGATGCGATGCGCACGGTCTACGACCTGCGCCGCGAGCACATGGGTGCGGACGACCTGCGCACGACACGCGCGGGCGACACATTGGGCTCGCTGATCGTCGACAGCGGCAACGCCAACGAGGAAGCGCGCTCGCTGCTCGATCGCGCGGTCGCCACCTACACCAAAACCGGCGTGGACAACGTCGATCTGCCCTACCCGCAACTGGCTCTGGCGCGCTGGCATTTCCTGCATGGCGATGACAGCACCGCCTCGGCCTTGCTCGACCGTATCGAAGCAGCCGATGCCAAGAGCAACTACTCGGTTCGCGCGCGCGCAGCGGATCTGCGTGCGCAGATCGCGGCAAGACAAGGCAAGGTCGAGGAGTCCGTGCGCGACCATGAGCGCGCCTTTCATCTCGTGCGTGACAAGCTCGGCGCGGGCAATCCGCAATCCGCTCGCTACGGCTTGCTCTATGCGCGCAGCCTGCGCGCCACGGGCCGTGATGCCGAGGCCGCGACACTGGAGAAAGAACTGCTGCCGATATTCGATGCCGCGTTTCCGGCCGATTCGGTATTCCGCCGCGAAATCGTTCCAGCCGATCCGCTCAGGAACCCAGGCCCGACTCGCGGATGAAGTC
>NZ_DASVOK010000160.1:0-1550 GCF_036383415.1 Rudaea sp.
TGGGTCGACTTCAAAAGGTATTTGGCTGTGTAGTCGAAGCCCCCCTCCGCCGGCACGATCTCGATCGGCGGCAGCGCGAACACCGTGCCGTCGGATTGCTCGAGCACGCCGCAGGTCGCCTCCACGCCCGAAACGAATGGCTCGATCAGATAGTCTTCATGCTTGGCGGCATTGCGGACCGCGACGAGGTCCTGCTTGGCGTTGACGAAGATCAGCCCGTAGCTAGATCCGTCCTTGGCGGGTTTTGCGATCAGTCTGCCGTGCTTCGCGAAGGCATCGTCGATCTGCTCGACGGTGATGCCCTGCGGCGCGTTGAGTCCTGCGATGGCGGCGAAGCGCTTCGCCGATGGCTTGTCGAACGCCAAATGCGACGACGCCGAGCCGGAGCCGGTGAACGCGACGCCGCGCATCTCGCACATCGCCTGCAATTCGCCGTTCTCGGCGCGACCGCCGTGCAGGCCGAGCACCAGCACGCGCCGCTCGGCGCCTGCTTTGCCGAGCGCCTGGTCGAGCGCGATGCCAGGGCCGCCGGGCTTGAAGTCGATCTCGAAGGGCCGCGTATGGCCGAGAAGCTGTTCGGACGTCACCGCATGCACGGTGTCGTCGACATCCCAGAACCAGAGCTCCGCATCGGGCAGTGCGCGGTGCAGCGCCTGCGCGCTCGCCACCGAGACCAGCCGCTCCTTGTTGGTGCCGCCGAACAGAATGGTCACCTGCATCAGCTCTTCCCGATTCGCTTGATTTCCCAGTGCAGCTCAATTCCGCTGGTCTGCTTGACCCGTTCCCGCACCGTCTCGCCGAGCGTCTCGATGTCGTGCCCGGTGGCGTTACCGGTGTTGATCAGGAAATTGCAGTGCATCTCCGATACCTGCGCGCCGCCGACCTTAAGGCCGCGGCAGCCGGCGCCGTCGATCAGCTTCCAGGCGCTGTTGCCGGGCGGATTCTTAAAGGTCGAGCCGCCGGTCTTCTCGCGGATCGGCTGCGCGGTCTCGCGATGCGTCTGCACCTCATTCATGCGGGTGCGGATCGCCTCAGCATCGGTGATCCTGCCGCGGAAGCGCGCCGAGGTGAACACGATGGAGGGATCGACGCCGGAGTTGCGATAGACGAACTTCATATCCGCATTGCCGAACGTGTGCTTGGTGCCGTCACGGCCGATGCCGGTGGCCTCGATCAGCACGTCCTTGGTCTCGCCGCCATTGGCGCCGGCATTCATGCGCAGCGCACCGCCGACCGTGCCGGGAATGCCGAAGAAGAATTCCATGCCGCCGATGTTTGCAGCCGCCGCCGTCTCGGCAACGCGCTTGTCGAGCGCCGCGGCGCCGGCGGTGACGACATCACCGGCCGCGCTGGTCTCGCCAAAGGCACGCGGCGCCAGCCGGATCACGACACCGGGCATGCCGCCATCCCGCACGATCAGATTGGAGCCGACGCCGACGACATAGACCGGCAATTCCTGCGGCAGCCGCTTCAGGAAATAGGCGAGATCGTCCTCATCGGCCGGCGTGAACAGCACTTGCGCCGGACCGCCGACACGAAACCAGGTCAGC
>NZ_DASVOK010000161.1:0-2621 GCF_036383415.1 Rudaea sp.
AGAAGGAACACGACAGGGCCGAGGCGCTGGCGGGCGAGCTTGCGAAGGCGCGGCGGGATCTCGAGACCCAGCTGGCACACTCAAGCAAGGCCAGCGACGAGGCGAAGGGCGTCGCCGAGACCGCGACGGCGGAGCTGCAACAGTCTTTGAAGACGGAGCACGCGGGCGAGCTTGCGAGGGCACGGCGGGACCTCGAGACCCAGCTGACGCTGTCAAGCAAGGCCGGTGACGAAGCGGTGCAGGCGAAGAAGGCCGCCAAGAGCGCGACAGCCGTGCTGCGACAGTCTCTGAAGAATGAGCGCGACCCGGCCGAGGCACCGGCACCGCCCCGCGAACCCACACTGACTCAAGCCGCGGAGGCAGCTGCGACAGGGCAGCCAACGGTCAATGAGGCGCAAGGCGGTCCGGAAGCGGCCAGGTTGCTGGCACGCGCCACCGCCCTGCTCGGCCAAGGGGATATCGGTGCAGCGCGGATCGTGCTCGAACACGCTGTCGAGACGGGTAGCGCACAGGCGAGCTTCATGCTCGCGGAGACCTATGATCCCCTCGTTCTTTCCACATGGAAGACCTACGGAACACGTGGCGATGTGACGAAGGCGCGCGAGCTTTACGAAAGGGCGCTTGCCGGTGGCATCCAGCAGGCCAGGGATCGATCTGTCGCGCTGTATTGGTCTAGGTTGCATTAGTCTAGTATGACAACGACGATGGCCATCCAGATCCGACCGCTCGGTTCTAAGAGAGGCCTTGGCGGACTTCGCGCCGACTCAAAAGCAGTTCGCAGCGTCCCCTCCGAGCCGCCCGCAATTCTCCGGGTTCGATTGCCGCCACTGCGTGACCGCCAGCAGCGGCTTGCTCGCATCGGCCGGCGTGGCCGGCAGCCTGCTGCGCTCTTCGTCGAGGAGCTGCGAATGCAGCTTCTGGATCTGGACGTTTCGCTCGAGCAGGGACATGGCTCGCGCTTGAACCTGCTCTGCCAACGTTTTGCGCAGGGCATTCTCCCGATCGAGCAGCTCAGGAAACGGCAACAGCGGGCGGACGAGCTCGGTCGCCTTGATCACACACGACGCCCGCGCCACCGCTTGCGCGATCTGATCAGGAAAGGTGTTCCGGCATTCGGCGAGTGCGCCGCTCAGGTTGACTGTTACCGGTGCCGGTGCCGGTTCCGGCGCCGGTGCCGTGGTCGTCTCCGTCGCCGGCTCTGTTGCGGTCTCCGTTGCCGGTCCCGCCTCCTTTTCGACGGCCTGGCGAGCGGCCCCGCAACAGGACAGCAGGATGCAGAGCGAGAGGGCAACGAGGCATCTCGCGCGCCTTGGCCAATCCTTCCTCGCCTGCCCCTCGATCGAGCGCCCGATTGTTGTGTCGGTCACGGCAAGCCCCCATCGCGCGCCCCACCTGCCCCCCGCTGATACGAACATCGCATCAAGCAGCGGGTCGATCGCGACGGTTCGTTATCGATGAGCGCGAGAGACGTGTTGCGATGGCGCAATCGACGCACCGCCGCGCGTCCGCGCCTGCCAGCAATAACAAACCGTCTGCGCAATGCGGGGATGCAAAGCCGTCTTCTCCCCTCCGGTGAAACTGGTATCGGCGAAAACCTGTATCTGCAAAAAAGTGGTATCTCGAAATATCGCATCGGCACGAAATGGCACCGGTACACCCGATTGATTTTAGATGTAGTTTTGTTGGTGACGCAATAGTCGCTTCTGGCGCAGCCGCGCTGCAGCTCGTCGGTGGCGCCGGGTGCGCTGCAGCGTTGCCTGACGTCCGCAGCGCCGATCGCCCGGTGACGTCGAAACGCCAGAGCGATGGAATTCTTCGGCGCTGAACGCACCAGCGTATGTCGCGGGCGCAAACGGCAGCATTCTTGTCAACGAC
Organism: Rudaea sp.; assembly: GCF_036383415.1. Lineage (GTDB taxonomy): Bacteria > Pseudomonadota > Gammaproteobacteria > Xanthomonadales > Rhodanobacteraceae > Rudaea. The sequence continues at coordinate 1,876 of NZ_DASVOK010000161.1, forward strand.
GACCGTTTCGTCTCCATCCGACGGGCCAGCCGCATGCTTGGACATTGCCTTATCAACAGGCGCACGATCACCATGACACCCACCGGTGTCGAAAATTCTGCTTCATCCCCGCCGAGTCCTTGCTCTAGGATCAGACATTTCAATTTGAGCGCCCAGCATGCGCTCGAGATATTTGCAGAACCAAAGCGTAGAGCGACTGATCCGGCGTCATGGGGCTTCAGATGACCGATCGTATTGCACTTTTCATCGATGGTGCGAATCTGCACACCACGGTCAAGAACCTCGGCTTTGAAGTCGACTTCCGGCGATTGCTCTCGGAGTTCGGCAAGCACGGGCAGATCGTCCGCGCCTATTTCTACACGGTCGTAAGGGACGACGACGAGTTCAGCAGCCTTCGGCCGCTGGTGGATTGGCTCGACTACAACGGATATGAAGTCAGGCGAAAGGCCGCCAAGCAGCACGACGACGGCGATGGACGGAGGCGAATGAAGCGCAGTATCGGCATCGAGCTCGCGGTCGATGCAATGGAAATCGCGCACCGCATCGACCATGCGTTCCTGTTCTCTGGCGACGGCGACTTGCGAGCCGTGGTCGAAGCTGTCAGGCGGATGGGCGTGCGTGTCACTGTCGTTTCGAGCATTCGAACGAAGCCGCCGATGATCGCCGACGAGCTTCGCAGAGACGCCGATGCCTTCGTTGAACTCGAGAGCCTCAGACCGTCGATCGAGCGGCCGGCGCATCCGATA
>NZ_DASVOK010000162.1:0-4002 GCF_036383415.1 Rudaea sp.
AGCGGTAGACCTGCGCCGCGCACTGGCCGGTCTTCGACGCCGACTCGACGCGCGCGTCGCGGACCGACGCGATCGCGCGGCGCATCGCCGACATGTCGAACGCCGTCACCGGCACGAGCGAGCGATCGACCGCGGTCCACACGCCGAGCGCGTTGAGCCAGGCGCGCTCGCCGATCGCGACGAATTCCATCTGGTCCGTGCTCGCATGGATGCGATCCGGAAACACGACTTCGATCTCGCCGGCCATCGCCGGCAGAGTCGGTCCGAACACATGGCCCTGCGCGTAGCCGCGAAAGCCGCCATTGCCGATGACTTGCTCGAATGCGCGCTGGACATCGCCGCGTGCGTCGGCGTGCGCCTGCATCGCAACGGCGAGGCCGAGCAATCCCGCAAGGAAAAATCTCATCTGCGCTCCGCGAAAAATCCCGCGCAGAGTATCTGCATATGTCGATGAATGCAGCCTATCGGCGGTGCCGACCGAACCTGTTCTCAGTGTGCGACGGCGACGCGGTCACGTCCTCCGGCCTTGGCCTCAAGCAGCGCGACATCGGCGCGCTTGACCCAGGCGCGCGCATCGTTCATGCCGGCCTCGTACGTGGCGATGCCGATGCTGACCGTCGATATCGCGACCGGAATGCCGTCAGGCTCTCCCGCGAGCACGTTGAGGCGGATGCGCTCGGCGACGAGCCTCGCCATTTCCGCATCGGTCTGCACGAGGATGATCGCGAACTCGTCGCCGCCGTAGCGACCGGGAATGTCGACGTCGCGCGTGCAGCGACGGATGATGCCGGCAACCGCGCGGATCACCTCGTCGCCGGTCAGGTGGCCGTGCTCGTCGTTGATCTGCTTGAAGTGATCGATGTCGATCATCAGCAGCGCCGCCGGCAGGCCGAGGCGCTGGTGCCGGCGCAGGATTTCCACGGCCCTGTCCTCCCAGCTGCCGCGATTGAGCAGGCCGGTGAGCCCGTCGACGCGATTCAACTGGGCCAAGCGTCGGTTTTGCCGGCTGACGGTGCGCACGAGCCGGTAGTTCACGCAGCCGATGACGAGCGGATAGACGATCAGCAGCGGCAAGGTCATCACGATCTCGAACATCGTCGTCGCCGGCTTGAAGCTGAGGCCGAACACGAGCACGGCTGCGAGGCAGCCCAGCACCTGCCCGGCGAACGCGCGCGCGAGCAGCTTCGGTCCGCCGAGGCTGAGCCGGTCGAAGGCGAGCATCACCGACGACAACGCGCTCGGCAGCAGGTTGAACTGCATCAGCGCGATCCAGATGCCGCCCAATGCCGAGTCGATGACGAGGTTGCGCAGTTCGGCCTTGCGTGGCGAGCGCGCGCGCAGCGCGATCCAGCGCGCAAGGTGCGGCCAGAGGAAGCCGTTCGCGAACAACAGGGCCCAGGTGAGCCGGCTCGCGCCATTGACGTAGAGGACACCGGCGACGCAGAGGAATCCAGCCGCCAGGCCGAGGATGCGCAGCGGATACATGCGCCTGACCAGCTGCCGCTCGTGGCTGATGAATCGGGCGGCTTCGGGCAGGGGTGCAGTCATCAGGGGATCAAGTGTCAAAAGCCGGGGCCGGTGTGACGGAAAGGGACATCTGTACAGGCTCAAGCAAATCCCGTGCCGTCATACTTGAAACGTCGTTTGTCGCCTTGCAGCTCCTTGGCCGCGGTCGCGAAAAGAAAAACGGCGCGCACCGGCATCCGGCACGCGCCGCTGGAGGCGACCGAAACTGCCCCGCCGCGTTACTTTCTGTCACCCGCCGTCGCATCACGCGTGGCGCGGAATTCCGAATCGGAAGCCCAGTTCGGCCACTGTCGCGAGTTCGCGAGTTTGCTGCCGAGCTGGTAGAGCACGCCGAGGTCGTGGCTCATGCCGGCGAAGGTCCAGGTCGGCTCCCACTGGTCCGCAGGCTGGTGGTAGCGATTGGTGACATATTCCTTGCGCGCCTTCTCGCCCGCTTCGAGGCCGCCGTCGACGAGGTCGTTGCCCGATTCCCACGAGAAGGCCGGCACGCCGCGCTTGGCGAAACCGAAGTGATCCGAGCGGAAGAAGTGCCCGGCTTCCGGATGCGGGTCGACGGTGAACGCGAGACCATTCGCCTGGGCCAGTGTCTTGGCCTCGTCGAGCAGCTCCGAGCCGGCATTGCCCGACTGCGACCAGTTCTTCGCCGGACCCATCGGATCGAGCGCGTCCATGTTGATGTCGGCCACGGTCGTCGCCAGCGGATAGAGCGGCTTGGACGCGTAGTACTCGGAGCCGAGCAGACCCTTCTCCTCGGCGGTGACGTTGAGGAACAGCACGGAGCGCTCGGGCTTCGGCCCGTGCGCGAACGCGCGACCGAGTTCGATCAGCGCCGCGGTGCCGGTCGCGTTGTCGACCGCGCCGTTGTAGATCCTGTCGCCCTTCGCGTCAGGCTCGCCGACACCGAGGTGGTCCCAGTGCGCGCTGTAGATCACCGTCTCGTCGGGATGCTTGGCCCCCTCGACGCGGCCAACAACATTGCGCGAAGTGATCACGCTGGAGTCGACCTGATAGCTGGCCGAGAACGTCGTGTGCTTGAGCACGACGGGTTTGAACTCACGCATCTGCGCCAGCTTCTTGAGTTTGTCGAAGTCAAGGCCCGAGCTCTTCAGCAGCGACACGGCGAGATCACGCTGGATCCAGCCTTCGAGCTTGGGATGCGTCGCCGAAGGATCGTCGCGCACGACATCGAACATCGTGTTCGTGTTCGAGTTCTTCACCGTCGCCCAGCCGTACGAGGCCGGATCGGTTTCGTGTACGATCAACAGGCCCGCGGCACCGCGGCGCGCGGCCTCCTCGTACTTGTAGGTCCAGCGGCCATAATAGGTCATCGCCTTGCCGCCGAAGTCGCCGACGCCGGTTTCGAAATCCGGATCGTTGATCAGCACGACCGCGATCTTGCCCTTGAGGTCGACGCCCTTGAAGTCGTCCCAGTTGCGCTCCGGCGCGCTCACGCCGTAGCCGCAGAACACGACGGGCGCCTTCGTGATCGCGACCGACTTGGCGCCGTCGAGCGGGGCGCGTACCGAGATTTCGCTGCCCTGGGTCAGCTTCTTCGCCTTGCCGCCGATGTTGAACGCCAGCTTCGGCGTGCCCGTGATCGCGGCGCGCAGCAATGGCACCGGCTGCGTCCATTCGCGCTTGCCGTCCTTGAGCTCGCCGCCGGGCTGCAAGCCCGCGCCCTTCATCTGCTCGATCACGTAGGCGACCGTCTTCGTCTCGCCCGGCGTCGCCGGACCACGGCCTTCGAATTCGTCGGAGGCGAGCGTCTTCACCTCGGCCGAAAGCAGCTTGGGATCGAACTTGGGCACGTAGGCCGATTTCGCATCGGACACGGCGGCCGGTTTGGTCGCGGAATTCGCGGCGCAGCCAGCCACGGAGAAAAGAGCAACGGCGATGGCCGATGCAAGCAGAGTTTTCATGACGCTCCCGTTAGTCAAGCGAGCGGCGATGATAGTCCGCACGCATCGGGAGCGTCCACACGACATACCCCGGAGCCTGCTCTCAAAGCGTAACGAGCGAAGAGAATTTGCGCGTCGCCGGAGCGCAGGAACCGGAGTGTACAGTCGAGTACATGAGGATTCCGAGCACCGCCGGCGCACAAATTATCGAGCGCAGTAGCTTGGAGGGCAGGCTCATTGCAGACTGCGCACCGGCAACGCTATGCGGCTGCCCGGATCGTAGTCGAGCTTCGCGTGCAGGTTCTGCCCTTGCCAGGCATAAACCACATCGAACAGTTGCGGCGAGTCCTTGCCCGGCGTGACGGTGCGGCAGCGCTTGACCACGCGCGTCACCGTGTCGCCTTCCTGATGCGCCTCCTGGATCTTCTTGCCGGCGATGCCGCCGCCGACCGCACCCGCGACCGTGGTCAGCTTGCGTCCGTTGCCGCGACCGAACTGGTTGCCGATCACGCCGCCAGCGATCGCGCCGATCACGGTGCCGGCGACCTGATGATCGTCCGAATGCGGACGGCGTTCG
>NZ_DASVOK010000163.1:0-5441 GCF_036383415.1 Rudaea sp.
CGGCGCGGCCTGCAGCGGACCGAGGCCGCCGGACAGGCGCAGCATGCGCCCGGGCATCGCGGTGAGCACGGTCATGTGCTGCACGCTGCCGCCGTCGGCGAGTTGTTCGCACCAGCAGCCGCCCGCGCGCGCATCGAGCGACAGGTTCGAGGCATTGCCCGAATAGGTGTGATTCGAGTCCCACCAGCGCGCGACGCCGGTGATCGCGGCGTAGGCGCGATCCGGCGCCGCACTGGTCTTGAACGCATAGTGGAATTCGACATGCCCGGCTGAGGGCGCATCCGACTGGCTTGCCGGAGCTGGCACATTCGGCGCTGCAGGCGTAGGTGCGGCGGCCTCGGTTTTCGCCACCGGCGCAGCCGCTGGCTTCTCCGCCGCGGGCGCTTCGTCCTTGCTGCCGCCGTGGCCAATCAATGGAACGTGCGAACAGGCGGCGCAGATCAGCGCGAGCGCCAGGCCCGCGAGGTGTTTCGCTGTCGTCCTCATATCTTCAATTCCCTCGTTGTTTTCAGTGCCGCATCGTCGCCCACTGCTCGACGATGCGGTGCAGCGCGTCCAGGCCATCGAACAGCGCGGCCGGACCGGGCTGCAGGATGATCGGCGATTTTACTTCGTGCAGCTCGCCGTCGCGCACCGCGGGAATCGCGGCCCAGCCCGTGCGCGCGGCGACCTTGTCGGCGCGGAAGCGCTTGCCGCACCACGAACCGATCACGATGTCGGGCGCGCGACGGACGACTTCGCCTCCATCGGCGATGATGCGGTCGCGCGCGAGCGATTTTTCGGCGAGCTCGGGAAAAACATCGTCGCCGCCGGCGATGCGCACGAGCTCGGCGACCCAGCGGATGCCTGAGATCATCGGCTCGTCCCATTCCTCGAAATAGACGCGCGGGCGCCGCGGCAGGCGAGATGCCGCCTCCTGCACCTGCGCGATTCTTTCTTCTGCCGCGTGCGCGAGCACCTCTGCCTTGTCCGCGGCGCCGACCAGCGCGCCGAGCCGACGGATGTAGTCGAGGATGCCGGCCACCGAGCGATGGTTGCTGATCCAGACCTCGACGCCGGCCTTGATCAGGTCGCGCGCAATGTCGGCCTGGATGTCGGAAAAACCGATGACGAGGTCCGGCTCGAGCTTGAGGATTTCGCCTGTCTTCGCGCTCGTGAATGCGGAAACTTTCGGCTTCTCGCGGCGCGCACGAGGCGGACGCACGGTAAAGCCCGAAATGCCGACGATGCGGTCCTGCTCGCCGATCGCGTAGAGGACTTCGGTCGGCTCCTCGGTCAGGCAGACGATGCGTTGCGGACCGGACATTGCGGCTACGGGTAGAGCAGGCGCTTGCTCCAGCCGTGCGCGCCGCGCTCGTAGCGCACACGATCGTGCAGGCGCGCACGTTGGCCGAACCAGAGTTCAATCATGTCGGGAACGAGACGGTAACCGCCCCAGAACGGCGGCCGCGGCACGTCGGCACCAGCGTAGCGCTGTTCCGTCGCGACGATGCGCGCGTCGAGTTCGGCGCGGTCGGGCAGCGTCTGCGACTGCATCGACGCCCAGGCGCCGATGCGGCTTTCGCGCGGGCGCGAGGCGAAATAGGCGTCGGCCTCTTCGGCGCCGGCCTTCTCGACCGTACCCTCGACGCGCACCTGGACGACATGACGCAACGCCTTCCACAGGAAACACAGCGCCGCCTGCGGATGCGCGGCGAGCTGCTCCGCCTTTGCGCTTTCGTAATTGGTGTAGAAGACGAAACCGCGCTCGTCGACCGCCTTGAGCAGGACGATGCGCGCCGAGATGCCGCCTGCGGCGTCGGCCGTGGCTAAGGTCATCGCGGTCGGTTCGGGTTCGCCGGCGGCGCCGGCTTCGGCGAGCAGATCGCGGAACTGCGCGATCGCTTCAAAATAGATCGGATCAGGAGGATTCTGCGTCGTGTGCATCGGGAAATGCTAGCACGCCGCACAAGCGACCCGCCGCTTCGCGCGACGGGCCGTACCGAGTGGCAGATTCAGTCGAGCACGAAATTGACACGCATGTTGACGCGCCATTCGCTGACCTTGCCCGAGTCGTCGGTGATGACCTTGATGTCGTTGACCCAGGCGCCCTTGATGTTGTTGATCGTCTTCGCCGCGCGCTTCAAGCCGTCCTTCACCGCATCCTCGATGCCCTTGGACGAGGACGATGAAATTTCGATCACCTTCGCTACCGTCATGAGACCAGCCTCCGTCATGGATGCGCGCGGCGAGGCGCCGTGCGTCGGCCGAGTCTAGTGCCGTCAAAAAGGAAAGGCTTATGCGGTCGCAGCAAGCGGCGGCGCGGGCGGAGACTGATTTGCGCGAGGTAGCCAGCGCAACCACACCAGCCAGAACACGAGCGCGTCGAGGATGATCAGCGCCTGCCACAGATAGAGGTGGAACCATTCGAACCAGACGTGGTTCCACTCGTTCAGATAGTACAGGCTGATCAGGCGGACCACGTTCAGCGACTGGATCGCGAAGAAGCCGATGCCGATGCCGGCGAGCTTGTATTTCCACGGCGCCGGAAAGGCCAGCACCGCCGAGACCAGGATGATGACGGCCTCGACGCCGCTGCATCCGGCGACGATCTCGATGCCGCCGCCGCTGATGGTGTTGCGCATGATGTTGGCCTGCGCGGCGACGTGGCTGTCCCAAAGATTCATGATCGCGACGCAGACGTAGGCGATCGCCGAGGTCAGCGGCAGGATCACGTGCTGCTGCACGGGCTGGTACAGATCGAGCGGGAACAACACCGCCAAGCAGCCGAGGAAGACGAGAATGAATCGGGACATAGTGTCATTCTACGCGATTAGGCCCACGCGGGCGCGAAGAGCAAGCGTGCGGTTTGCTAACATTCCAACATGAATCCCGCCCCCAGCCTCTTCCTGATCGGCCCGATGGGCGCCGGCAAGACCACGGTCGGACGGCGCGTGGCCACACAGCTCGGCCTCGGCTTCTTCGACCTCGACCACGAGATCGAGGAACGCAGCGGCGCGACGATCACGCTGATCTTCGAACTCGAAGGCGAGGCCGGCTTCCGCAAGCGCGAAACCGAACTGCTCACCGAGTTCAGCACCAGGCCCGGCATCGTGTTGTCGACCGGCGGCGGTGCGGTCCTCGCCGCCGACAACCGCAGACACCTTCGCGAGCGCGGCTATGTCGTCTATCTCGAAACCACGATCGAACAACAATTGAAACGACTCGCCCACGACCGCAAACGCCCCCTGCTCGCCGCGCCTGACCGCCGCGAGCGCCTCGCCAAGCTCGCCGCCGAGCGCGAGCCGCTCTACCGTGAGACCGCCGACCTCATCGTGCCCACCGGATTCAACGGCAGCAGCAGCGCCACCGCGCGGCGCCTGGTCGAGGAATTGAACGTGCAGTGGCGACGCGGCGCGGCACAGGCCTCGCCGGAGCGTGCGGCATGACAACCGCGCGGACAGCGACTGAACTTGCGGTCGAACTCGGCGCGCGCAGCTACCCGATCGCGATCGGCGCCGACTTGCTCGGCGATGCGCAGCGGTTTGCCGCGGCGATCCGCGGCCGCCATGCGTTGATCGTCAGCAATGACGTCGTCGCGCCGCTTTACCTCGATCGCGTCGCGGCGACAATCCGCGCCAGCAATGAAAAAGTACATATTTCCACATTGATACTTCCCGATGGCGAGGCGCACAAGACGCTCGCCTCCGCTGCGCAGGTATTCGATGCACTTGCCGCGATGAAGGCGAATCGCGACGCGATCATCGTCGCGCTCGGCGGCGGCGTGATCGGCGACCTCGCCGGATTCGCCGCGGCGTGCTGGATGCGCGGCATCGCCTTCGTCCAGGTGCCGACGACGCTGCTCGCGATGGTCGACTCCTCGGTCGGCGGCAAGACCGCGGTCGACCTGGCGCAGGGCAAGAATCTCGTCGGCGCGTTCCACCAGCCGCGCGCCGTCATCGCCGATACCGCCGTGCTCGCGACGCTGCCCACGCGCGAACTCCGCGCCGGCTTCGCCGAAGTGGTCAAGTACGGCGCGCTCGGCGATGCGGATTTCTTCGCCTGGCTCGAGCGCCATGCCGATGCGTTGCTCGCGCGCGAGCCCGAAGCGCTCGCTGCGACCATCGCCCATTGTTGCCGGCAGAAAGCCGGCATCGTCGCGCGCGACGAAACCGAGCAGGGCGAGCGCGCCCTGCTCAACCTCGGCCATACCTTCGGCCATGCGATCGAGACCGCGATGGGCTACGGCGGCTTGCTCCACGGCGAAGCCGTCGCGGTCGGCATGGGGCTCGCCGCGCGTCTCTCGACGAACCTTGGCCGCGCGCCGGCGGCGGACACGCAGCGCCTCGTCGCCCTGCTCGAGCGTTTCGGCCTGCCGACGGCGATTCCTTCGGACCTGGATCCGGATCAACTGATCGGCCTGATGCAGCTCGACAAGAAGAACCTCTCCGGCAACCTGCGCCTGATCCTCTGGCGCGGCATCGGTCTTGCCGAGATCGTGCCTGATGTCGATGTGGCGGCGATTCGCGCTGTGCTCGCATAGCGCGCTGTTCTTGCTCGTCATTTCAGCGCTAGCTGGAATCCAGTTCTTGCATTCGTTGAACGCCCATCCCTGTGTGTGCAACGAACTCGCGCGCATCATGCGCGCGACTCTGCGAGCATTTCCGGCCTGCCCTCGCCGCGGCAAGCGGGGGCCCGGAGATCACGAGCCAGATCAAGAGCGGCGGCGTGCAAGGCCTTTCTGCTTTGGCGCGCAGGAGCGCGCTGCTTCGGCTTTTCCGGGTCCCCATTGCATTGTGGCGGCAGCGGCCGGAAACGCCCGCAGGGGCGGCGCGATGGATCGCGCCGATTCCGTTGTCTGGACAGGGATGTGCAGTCAACGGAACCCGGCCGCTGACGCGGACCTTTCGGGCAGGATGCCCGAAAGGCGCAATGCTCTGGGGTGCATTTCTTTGCTTACTTTCTTTGTGCAAGCAAAGAAAGTAAGCCGCTCGTCCGCAGGACGAGTGGAAGCTCTTGCTTCAAGAAAAGCCGAAGATCAAAAGCAAGAGCTGGATTCCAGCTTGCGCTGGAATGACGAGCAAGAGCAAAGCAAAAGCTCGAGCGATGAGCAAGAGCGAAATTAGGCGCGCGAACCCGCGCCTACATCTCGCGCAGACATTCACCAAGAATGCGCATCGCCGCCTGCAGATCGGCTGCGGGCAAGTCGGCATAGCCGAGCAACAAGCCCGGCCGCGACGGAGATTTCAAAAAATAGGGCGCGATCAGGTAAAGCCCGAGCCCGCGCTCCCGAGCCCGTGCGACGAGTTGGCGCGCCTGCACCGGCTTCAGCCGCGTGAGCCAGGCGAGCACATGCATGCCGGCGCTCGAATCGGCGACTTCGACCGCGTCGCCCGCGTACTTGCGCAGCGCCGCGAGCAGGGTCGCGCGGCGCGCCTTGAGCGACTTCGCCGCAGCACGCA
>NZ_DASVOK010000164.1:0-11619 GCF_036383415.1 Rudaea sp.
TGTCACCTTGCTCGACGGCAAGGCGGTGGGCGAGGGCAAGCCCGGTCCCACCTGGCGTCGCGTGTTCGACGAGTTCCAGGCGCTCAAGCAGCGTGAGGCCGGTTGATCCGAAGCCGCCATCGGCGGCGGTTTATTTTCCGCCGGCGAACTTTTCTTCGAGCGCGCTGAACGCCGAACGCCCATCCATTCGTTGTTCGGGCATGCCCGTCGCGAACCACGCCACACCGCTGCCGCGTTCGCGGTCCAGCCAGATGCCCGCCTGCACGCCATAGGCGGTGCCGGAATGGCCGATGCGGGCGACACCATCTGCGAACGGATCATCGCGACAACCGTCGGCGTGCGTGGCGAGAATCTGCATGCCCATGCCCCAGCGGCAGAAGAATCCCGGCTGGTGGTCGTCGCTGTCCTCCTCGAAGGTCAGCCCGTTGCGGCCGTCGTATTGCCACAGTGGCGTCGCCATCGCGCGCGCGGATTCGGGTGTCAGCAGCCGAGCGCCGTTGAGTGCGAGCCTGCCGTCGCCGAGCAGCATCATGCCGATGCGGGCGAGATCGACGCCGGAAATGCGCAGGCCGCATTGCGGTCCGAACAGTGCGCCGTTCTCGCCGGGGCGATAGCGCGACAAGTTGCAACTGCCATCGCGCGCGGGTCGCACCGTGCAGCCCGGCCGGCGGCCGTGATTGTCGTCCATCAACGGTTTGCCGCTGCTGTCGTAGAGCACGACTGCGCGTACGACGCCTGCATCGTCGCAGGCGGCCCAGCCGAAGCAGGCGCCGGTGCCGAGCGGCTCGAGCACGAGGCGCTGTATGAGGTGATCAAAACGCTCGCCGGTGACGCGTTCCATCACCTGTGCCACGACGGGAAAATTGAGGTTGGTGTATCGGAAATAGGTTCCCGGTACGTGTTCGCGATCCCACGCATGCGGGTCGTCAAGGGTGTCGCGCAGGCGGCCGTCGAGCGGCGTCTGCCAGTAGCCAGCGGCGTCGGTGAGGCCGGATCGGTGCGACACGAGCATGCGTAGGCTGATCGGAACATCCGGAAACGCGGGATTGCGCAGTTTGAATCCAAGATATCGGGAGACGTCGGCATCCAGCTCGAGCTTGCCGGCCTCGACCAGGCGCATCACGCCGATCGTGGTGACCAGCTTGGAAATCGAGGCGACGCGCACCGGATCGTTGGCGGTGATCCGACGCGCAGCGGCCTTGTCGGCAAAGCCCTCGGTCTGCACGGAAGTGATGCCGTCGCGATCGAAGCCGATGCGCACGCTCGCGATGGAGCCATCCGCATGCGCCGCGCCGGCGACGAGAAGCAGGCATGACAGGCCGCACGCCGACAGCACTCGTCCGATGTTCATGGCTCAACCATAGCGCGAGATATCCAGTCCTTCGCTGCTGATCTGCGGTGTTGCGCCGGCGATCAGGTCGGCGAGATAGCGCCCCGATCCGCAGGCCATGGTCCAGCCGAGCGTGCCATGGCCGGTATTGAGATAGAGGTTGTCGAAGCCGGTGGCGCCGATCACCGGTGTGCCGTCCGGCGTTGCCGGGCGCAGGCCGGTCCAGAATTGCGCCCGCGCCAGGTCGCCTGCGTGCGGATACAGGTCGGCGACGACTTTTTCCAGCGTCGCGCGCCGCCGCGGCGGCAGCGACAGGTTGTAACCGCACACCTCGGCGATGCCACCGATGCGGATGCGCTGCTCGAACCGGGTGACGGCGACCTTGTGGTTCTCATCGAGCACGGTAGACATCGGAGCCATCGCAGAATCGGTGATCGGTATCGTCAGCGAATAGCCTTTCAGTGGATACACTGGTAGGCGGATGCCCAGCGGCGCGAGCAACTTCGGCGTGTGACTGCCGAGCGCGAGCACGTAGCGGTCGGCCTTCTCGGTCCCGCCGTCGATGCGCATGCCGGTGATCCGGTTTCCCGAGGCTTCGATGGCTTGCACCGTGGCCTTGTAGCGGAACTCCACGCCGGCCGCTCGCGCACGCTCCGCCAGCCGCTGCGTGAACAGCGCGCAATCGCCGGTCTGGTCGCGCGGAAGGCGCAGCGCGCCGGCCAGCCGGTCGACCACGCCGGCCAGCGCCGGTTCCGCTTTCACGATGCCGGCGCGATCGAGCACTTCGTACGGCACGCCGTATTGCTCGAGCACGGCGATGTCCCTGCCCGCATCGTCGAGCTGCGCCTGCGTGCGGAACAACTGCGTGGTGCCGAGTTGCCGTCCTTCGTAGGCTATGCCGGTTTCCGCGCGCAACTCGTCCAGGCAATCGCGGCTGTATTCGGACAGGCGCACCATGCGCGCCTTGTTGATCGCGTAACGCCGCGCCGTGCAGTTGCGCAGCATCTGCAGCAGCCACAGGTATTGGCGCGGATCGAGGCCCGGCTGGATCAGCAGCGGCGCGTCTTTCGAGAACAACCACTTCAACGCTTTCAGCGGCACGCCGGGCGCGGCCCACGGCGAGGCGTAGCCGGGCGAGATCTGGCCGGCATTGGCGAAACTGGTTTCCTGCGCGGGCGCGGGCTGGCGATCCACCACGGTCACCTCGAAACCGGCGCGCGCCAGATACCAGGCACTGCTCACGCCGATGACGCCACCGCCCGCAACGAGTACGCGCATCACTTCCAGCCGTTGATGAAGAACGTGATCACGATGGCGTTGGTGAAGTCGATCAGGAACGCGCCGACCAGCGGGGCGACGAGGAAGGCGCGCGGCGCGGGGCCGAAGCGTTCGACCAGCGATTCCATCACCGCCATTGCGTTGGCCGTGATGCCGAGCATGAAGCCGGCGAAGCCGCCGGTGATCACGGCGGCGTCGTAGTCGCGGCCCATCAAACGCAGCAACGGCCAGCAACAGAATGCGACGACGATGATCGTCTGCAAGGCGAGATCGACGAGCAGCGGCGTCGCCATGCCGGCGAGTTCCCACAGGTGCAGGTCCATCAGCGCGACGGAGATGAACAACGAGAGGCAGATGCTGCCGATGCCTTCGATGCTCGGCATCGACAATCCGAACCAGCCGAAGCGATCGTCGAGATTGCGGATCAGTGCTCCGACGAGCATCGCGCCGGTATAGCTCGGCAGGGTCACGCCGAGCGCGTGCACGCCGTCGCTGATCCATGCACCCACGCCCATCGCGACCAGAAGCAGGACGATGTGCTTGAGAGTGCGCTGGATTCGTTCCGCCTCGCTGCAAGTATCCGTTGCCGCTACGGAGGCGATCTGCGCGGCGGGTACATTGGCACCGGATGATCCGCGCACAAGCTTGTAGCGCTCGATCAGCATCGTCGCCAGCGGCGCGCCGAGGATCGAGCCGAGCACGATGCCGGCCATCGCCGAGGCCATCGCGATGCTCGCCGCGCCGGCAAGACCGGCCTGTTCGAGCAGCGGTGCGAACGCGAGCCCGGTAGCCGGTCCGCCGGCGAGCGTCGACGATCCGGCGGCGATGCCGAACAGGGGATGCAGGCCGAACGCCTTGGCCACGCCGACGCCGACAACGTTCTGCACGATGGCGAGAAACGTCGCCAGGGCGAGCAGCAAGGCGACTTGCGGGCCGCTGACCCGAAGCAGGTTGATGCTCGCGTTGAAACCGACGCTGGCGAAGAACGCGATCATCAACGGCTTGGACAGCGACGCATCGAACTGCACCGGCACGTATTCCCAATGCCGGCACAGCAGCAACACGAGCGCGACGACCAGGCCGCCGATCACCGGGGCGGGGATATTGAATCGCGCAAGCAGCGGCAATCGCCGTCGGATGGCGTAGCCGGCGAGCAGGCAGAGGCCGCCGGCCGCGAGGGTCTGGATCGGGTCGAGGGTCAGCACGCGTGGTCAGTGCATCGCCTGGACTTTGCCGAGGCCGCTCTTGCTGCGCGGATCGCTGGCCGCCGTCTTCGTGTTCGTCGTCTTGTCCCAGACCACGACATTCATGTTGCCCCACGGCTCGCGCTCGCGCACGTCGTGGCCCATCGCCTTGAGCTTCGCGACCACGTCCGTGGGCAGGCTGCCGGGTTCGATCTCGACGGTGTCGGGCAGATACTGGTGATGGAAGCGTTTCTGCGCGGTGATCTCGGCTGCGCTCTTGCCGTCCATGAACGCGAGCATGCCTTCGAGCACCTGGGTCATGATCGTCGATCCGCCAGGCGAGCCGATCACGGCGAGGCGATCCTTGCCGATGACGATGCTCGGCGTCATCGACGAGAGCATGCGCTTGCCCGCGACCGGCGCGTTGGCTTCGCCGCCGATCAGGCCGAACGCATTCGGCTTGCCGGCGACGAGAGCGAAGTCGTCCATCTCGTTGTTGAGCAGCACGCCGCTCTTGCCGGCGACGAAGGCGGAGCCGAGCGTGGTGTTGACCGTGCAGGTCATCGACACCATGTTGCCGTCCTTGTCGATGATCGAGAAATGCGTGGTGTGCATGCCCGGCTCCTTGGCGTGCGCGGCCGGCAGCCATGCGGACTTCGTCGCCTGCTCGGGCAGGATGCTCTGGCGCAATCCGTCCGCGTAGTAGGGCGAGAGCAGCATGTCCATCGGCATCTTCACGAAATCCGGATCGCCCAGATATTCGTTGTGGTCGCGGAACGCGCGGCGCATCGCCTCGACTTCGTAATGGATGCGGTGCGCCTGATCGAGACCCTTCAGATCGATACCGGTAAGGATGTTCAACACTTCGCCGACGACGACGCCGCCCGACGACACCGGCGGCGCGGTGAGGATCTTGTAGCCGTTGTAGGTCAGTTCGATCGGCGCGCGCTCCCTGGTCTGGTAGCTGGCGAGGTCGGTCGTCGTCCAGGTGCCGCCGGCCGCTTTCACTGCCGCGACCATTTCCTCGGCGACTTCGCCCTTGTAGAAGCCGTCGGCGCCTTTTTCCGCGAACGCCTTCAACGTGCGCGCCTGCGCCTCGTCACGGAAGAGGTCGTTCGTCGTCGGCGCCTTGCCGTTCGGGAAAAACTTGGCCGTCGATGCGGCGTAGCGGTGCAACACGTCGGCGCGGTGGGCGATCGATCGCGCCAGCGCCTCGCTCGGATGGAAGCCCTTTTCCGCCAGCGTGATCGCAGGCTGCACCGATTTCGTCAGCGGCAGCTTGCCGAACTTCTGCGCGATGTAGGCAAGGCCCGCGGGCGATCCCGGAATGCCTGCAGCGAGCGGGCCGTTGAGCGAAGTATCGCGATTCGGCGTGCCGTCCGCGTTGAGATAGTCGGCGGATTTCACCGCCGCCGGCGCCATCTCGCGCGAATCGATGAACGTGTCCTTGCCGCTCGCCGCATCGTGGATCAGCGCCAGGAATCCGCCGCCGATGCCGGAGGCTTCCGGTTGCACCACCGACAGCGATGTGGCGACCGCCACCGCCGCGTCGACCGCGTTGCCGCCTTCGGCGAGCACGCTGAAACCGGCTTCGGTCGCGTGCGCGTTCGCGCTTGCGATCGCGGCCGTCTTCGTCGTCGTGCCGGTGTCGCGCGCCGGAACGGGCGTGCAGAACGCAACGACGATCAGGGCGACGGCGAGTCGATGCGGGCACCACGGGCTGCGGGGTGGGGTGTGCGATTGGGGCGCGGCGCAGTTGCTCATGTTCATGTCCATGTTCAGGCCAACCTTACCAACGGTACTGCACTTTGCCGTAGACGAACGAGCCCTGGCTGCCCCACGGCGAAGCTCCGGGGTAGGGGAACGTGCCGTTGTTGTCCTGGCTGGGAACGACGACGGCCGGATAGGTGTTGAACAGGTTGTCGACGCCGAGGGTGAACTTCAACCGGCCCACGCTGTAGTTCACGGCCGCATCGAAAATCCATTTGCCCGGGAACACCTGGTCGTCGTATGACGGATCGGTGCTGGATCTGGGGCCTGAAGAATAGAAGGTGACGCGGCCATAGCGCGTCGCACTCCCTGTCACGCTCCAGCGGCCGGTCTCGTAGGTTTCGCTCAGGATGATCTTGCTGCGCGGCGCGGCGTCGGCGAGCAGGCCGAGGGTGGCATTGCGGTCGAGGCGCAGGAAGGTGGCGCCGCTCAACTGGTTGAGCACGGCGGGATTCGGCGCGATGTTGGTGACCTTGTTCTTGTTGTAGGTCGCGGAGAACGTCGTCGTCAGGCTGCCCGAGTCGCCGAGGTCCGCACGATAGCTGGCCACGCCGTCGATACCCTGGGCGCGAACGGTGCCGGCATTGGTGAAGTAGCGGATGCCGCTGTATTGCAGGTTGCTGATGCCGTTCGCGGCCAGGTACTGGACGACCGATGGCGTTACCACCGAAAGCGTGCTCGACATCGCGATGCGGTCGTCGATGGTGATCCGGTAGACGTCGACGCTCGTGCTGAGCGCCTCGGTCGGATTCCACACGCCACCCAAGGTGATGCTTTGCGAGGTCTCCGGTTTCAACGGCGTGGCGCCGAGCAGCTTGGCCAGTGGATTGTCCACCGGGACCAGACCGCTCAGATAAATGCCTGCCGGCAATCCCAGCGAATTGCCGGAGCCGTAGGCGGACGAGGTGACTGCGGTGTAGTGCTGCTGCCCCAGCGTGGGCGCGCGGAAGCCGGTGGAGACGCTGCCGCGCAGCGCGAACGCCTCGGTGAAATCGTAGCGCAGCGACAGCGCGCCGGAGGTGGTGCTGCCGAAATCGGAATAGTCTTCGTGGCGTCCCGCCAGCGAGGCGCTCAACTTGTCGCTCAGGTTGGTCTCGAGCTGCACGTATTCGGAAAGATCATTGCGCGCGACCGATATCGCATTCGCCGGTCCCCAGCCGGCAAAACCCTGGGCGCCGCCGACGATGCCGGGCGTGCCGACGTAGTATGAGCCCAGCTCGCCCGCCTTGACGTCGTACGACTGGCGCAGCCATTGCGCGCCGAAAGACAGCGTCACCGGATTGGGCAGGAAGCTCGGCCGGATCTCGCGCGAGATGTCGACGTCGAAGGTCTGCTGCTGCGCCTTCAACTGGCCGTCATAGAAGTTGCGCGGACTGCTGCTGGTGTCGTACAGCAGTGCGTAGTTGATCGTGTTGAGGGTGCTGTAGAACACCTGGTTGCCGCCGTAGTTTGCACTGACATCCCAATGCCAGTCGTTCCAGGTGCCGCGCAGCCCCGCGACCAGCGAGCGGTCGATCGCGTCGCCATGCTCGAACGGCGTGAACCCGTCAGGAAAGACGGGCCCGAGCTTTTTGGTCACGGCGAGCAGCGAGGACGACGCGTAGGCCGGGTAGTTGCTGCCGTAGCGGAAGTAGGCGTAGGGATTGCCGACGCGCTGGCTCCAGTGGCCGAAGGCATAGAACTGCACGTCGGGGGTGAAATCGTACTGGGCGTTGAGGAACAGGTTCTGGGCTTCGAATTCGGTCGCGCCGGAATGGAATTTCACCCCGAGTTGCGCCAGCCCGGCGCGCCGGTCGGGGCGGGCGCGGTTGGTGGGGTCCTGGTTGATGTCATCCACGGCGAGGCGCAGCCAGCCCTTGTCGCCCAGCGGAACGCCGAAATTGGCCGAACCTTGCCACTGGTTGCCATCGCCCGCGGAATAGACGCCCTCCGAAAATTGCACATCGCCGCCTTCCGCACCTTTTTTCAGGATGACGTTGATGACGCCGGCCAGGGCATCCGATCCGTACTGCGCCGAGGCGCCATCGCGCAGCACTTCGATATGGTCGACGGCGGACATGGGAATGGTATTCAGGTCAGCGCCTTGCGAGCCCTGGCCGAGCTGGCCCAGGGTCATCAGCAGCGCGCCGGAATGCCAGCGCTTGCCGTTGACCAGCACCAGCACCTGGTCCGGCGACAGGCCGCGCAGTTCGAACGGACGCTGGAACGCGAACGTGTCCGAGGCAAAGAAGTTCGGGAAATTCAGCGACGGGACGAGGCGCGCCAAGGCTTGGGGAAGGTCGGTCGTGCCGGTCTGCAGCAGTGTTTCGGCGGAAATGACGTCGATCGGTGTCAGCGAGGAATTCACGGTGCGGCCGGCGGAACGGGTACCGGTGACGACGACTGTTTCCAGGTTTTGGCTCCTTGCCGCGGCAGAGCTGCCATCGGGTGTCTTGGCCGAGGCATTGCTCGATGCCGGTGGAGTCGTGTCCTGCGCTGCTGCGTTGGTGCCGAGCGCAAGCAGGATCGCGGCAGCCAGCAACGTCGGGACGGCGTAACCAAGAGATTTGCTCATCATTTCCCCACAGTGATTTCGTGTTCGTTGGAGTGAAGCGCTGCAGACCGACTCGATCTGATCGTGCAGCAAAGCATAGTTACAAGCATGCGAATGCCACCAATGAAAAGGTCGGCGCTTTGCATAACTTCAGGTTGTGGGGTTTCGCCGCGAACGGGCAGGCGATGGTTTCGCGCGGATTCGCAGCACGCGAGGCGCTGTGGTTTTCTCACTCCGCGTGATCGAATTCCGGCATCACTTCGAACGACTGCCCCTTGCGCCACTTGTCCGCATCGGGGCGTTGATACACGACCTTGCCGCCGATGATCGTGTACAGCACGCGCGTGCGCAGGATGTCTTCGGCGGGCATCGTCAGCAGGTTTCCCGAGAACACGGCGAGGTCGGCGAGCTTGCCCGGCGTGAGCGAACCGAGTTCGTTTTCCGCGTAAATCGCGTAGGCGTTGTTCCAGGTGTACGACTGCAATTCCTGCATGCGCGTCTTCGCCTGCGCGGGGAAAAACGTTTTCTTGCCGCGCGCGTAGGCGCGGGTGACGCCGCAGTAGAAATTCGCGATCGGATCGGTGTCCTCGACCGGCGTGTCGGTGCCGTCGAGCACGATTGCGCCGCTGTCGATGAGTTTCTTCCAGACGTAGGCGCCTTCCTCGGCACGTTTTTCGCCGATGCGCGACACCACCATCGGCGCATCCGAGCAGGCATGGATCGATTGCATCGAGGCAATCACGCCAAGTTGCGCAAAGCGCGGAATGTCCGATGGCGCCAGATGCTGCGCGTGTTCGATGCGCCAGCGCAGATTCCGCGCCTCGGGGCACTGAGTGAAAATGTCCTCGTACATGTCGAGCAATTCGCGGTTGGCGCGGTCGCCGATCGCATGGAACGCGACCTGGAATCCGTCGCGCGCGGCGATCTTCGCCATCTGGGTCAGATCGCTCATCTTGTTGACGTTGAGGCCGGTGAGTGTCGGCGCGTCGCTGTAGGGTTCGAGAAACCACGCGCTGTGCGTGCCGAGTGCGCCGTCGGCGACGTCCTCGCCGATGCCGCGCACGGTGAAGTGGTTGTCGGCGTAACCGATGCTGCGGTATTCGGCGAGATGCTTGTCGAGTTCGGCCGGCGATCTCTCGTCGATGTACACGTACAGGCGCAACGGCAGGCCCTTGCCGGCCTGCTGCTTCAACCAGTCGACCGCCCTGAAGCTCTCGCCCTGGTCGACGAAGCTGGTGATGCCCTTGCCGATCTCGTTCTGCACGGCCAGTTGCAGCGCGTGTTCGCGACGCGCTTCCAGTTCGCTTGCCGGCAGCGTCTTCAGGAACTTGTTGTAGGCCGCGAATACCGGATCGGCCGCGTTGTCGCGCAGCATGCCGGTTGCGCGGCCCTGCGCATCGCGCACGATGGCACCGCCGGCGGGGTCGGGCGTCTTGTCGCCGATGCCGGCGAGTTTCAGTGCCTGCGCGTTGGCGATGATGCCGTGGCCGCTGGCATGGTTGAGCAGCACCGGATTGTTCGGTGACACGGCATCGAGCGCAGCCGGCAGCGGCAGGCCATCCACGTTCGGTTGCGGCACTTTGTTCCACTTCGCCTGCTGCCAGCCCTGGCCGATGATCCACTCGCCAGGCTTCGCCTTGGCGACCGCGGCTTTCACCACCGCGACGACCTCGTCCCAGTTCGCCGGCTTGCCCACGTCGACCTGCATCAGCGACTCGCCGGTGTCCATCAGGTGGCCGTGATCCTCGATGAAGCCCGGCGTGACGAACGCGCCGTGCAAGTCGAGCACTTTCGTCTGTTTGCCGACGTAGCGCTTGATCGCGGCGTCGGTGCCGAGTGCCACGATCCTGCCGTCGCGCACGGCGAGCGCCTGTGCCTGCGGTTGCAACGTGTCGAGCGTTGCGATGTTCGCGTCGAGCAATACCAGATCGGCGGGTTGGAGCGGCGGCGGAAAGCCGCTCGTCTGCGTGTCGCCGGCATGCACAGCCGCAGAGATGGCAATGGCGAGACCCGGAATCAGTACACGGAACGATTTCATCGAAGTCCCTCTTCAACGCGCGCGAGTGTCGAGGATAGTCGTCGACTGTGCCAGGCGGCCAATGAAAAGACCCGCACGTGGCATAACCCTGTGTTTTGGAAATCAGCGTTGCGCGAGCATCTTGTGCGCGAGTTGCCGCACCAGGTCGAGGAATCGCTTCTGCACCGGATTCAACGGGTCGTCGGGCCGGTGCATTGCATACAGCACGACTTCGAGATGCGGTTTCAGCGGACGCATCTGCACGCTGTCCGCGTCGCCGCAGCGTGCCGTGAACGGATCGACCACGGCGAGACCTTCGCCCTTGGCGACGAGCGAATGCGCCAGCTGATACGTCTGCACCGAAACCGTGACCCGCGGCGCCGGCAAAACCTGGGCGAGGTGACCGTGCAGCGCGCGGCCGAGCGCGTCGCGCACGGTGATGCCGATCATCGGCTGGTTGGCCAGAGCCTCGATCGGCAGCGGCTGCGCCAACTCCTTCTCCGGCCACCAGCCCGGCGGCGCGATCACCATGACCTGTCCACGGCAGAGTACGCGCTGGCGCAGGTTCTGGTGGCCGGTGTCCTGCAGGGTGAGGCCGATGTCGGTGTCGCGCAGCGTCAGCGATTCGCACATCGCTGCCGAATGCTGCGTCGACAGTTCGGCCATCACGTCGGGAATCGCCTTGCGCAGCAGCGCGGTCGCGCCGGCGAGCAGGGTCAGCGCCAATGTCGGCGTGCAGGTGACGCGCAGCGGGCAATTTCCCGGCTGACCCATGTTCCTGGTCAGACGTTCGAGGTCGTGCACGTCCTGGATGATCTTCTCGATGCGGTCTCGCATCAGCAGCGCCTGCGGCGTCGCCTGCAGGCGCCCGCGCACGCGGCTGAACAGGGCGAAGCCGAGCCGGTCTTCAGCGTGTTGCAACGCCTTGCTGGCCGCCGGCTGCGAGATGTTCAGCAGCTTCGCCGCGGCGGTGATGCTGCCGGTGGTCAGCACGGCATGGAAGAGTTCGATGTAGCGCAGGTGCATGAGGATTTCGATCGGTTCGTTTTGCCGGCGAGGCTGGCGATGCGGAACTAGCATAACCACAACCCAAAGTTATGCCACGTACCGGTCTTTTCATTGGTGGCTGATGCTGGCCGCTGGTTATGCTCCCCGGACCTTTCGATGGACGGATTCAGGCAGGAGTGCGGATTTCATGAGCAGCCACGGCGAAGCAACCGGCAGCAACCGTTGGGGACCGCCGTACCTGCTGTATCTGGGCGGTCGGGCCGACGATCTGGCGATCAAGACCGCGCGCGGACTGGCCTATTGGCGGCCCGACTGGTGCATCGGGCAGAACCGACGCGCCGACTGCAACCAGACCCTCGATCTGCCCGACATGACGCCGGCGCAGGCCAGGGCCGCTGGTGCAAACACGATGGTGATCGGTACCGCCAACGCCGGCGGCGTAATGGCGAAGGAGACCGTCGCCGACATCATCGCCGCGCTTGATGCCGGCCTCAACGTG
>NZ_DASVOK010000165.1:0-1574 GCF_036383415.1 Rudaea sp.
ATTTTTGTCAGCTCGCCGAGTGTCTCCAGTTCGGCAAACTGCGCGCGATCGTTGGCGTCGGCGATCGAGCCGGGGCGCAGGCCATCGCCGAGCGAGAACGAGACGTCATACTTGCGCATGAGGTCGCAGATCTCGTCGAAATGGGTGTAGAGGAAACTCTCCTTGTGATGCGCGAGGCACCACTTCGCCATGATCGAGCCGCCGCGCGACACGATGCCGGTGACCCGGTTGGCGGTGAGGTGGATGTAGGACAGCCGTACGCCGGCGTGGATCGTGAAATAGTCGACGCCCTGTTCGCACTGCTCGATCAGGGTGTCCTTGTAGAGCTCCCAGGTCAGCTTGACGGGATCGCCTTCGCACTTCTCCAGCGCCTGGTAGATCGGCACGGTGCCGATCGGCACCGGCGAGTTGCGCAAAATCCATTCGCGGGTGGTGTGGATGTTGCGCCCGGTCGAGAGGTCCATCACGGTGTCGGCGCCCCAGCGGATCGCCCACACCATCTTGTCGACCTCTTCCTCGACCGACGAGGTCACCGCCGAGTTGCCGATATTGGCGTTGATCTTGGTCAGGAAGTTGCGGCCGATGATCATCGGCTCGAGCTCGGCATGGTTGATGTTGGAGGGGATGATGGCGCGGCCGCGCGCGATCTCGCTGCGGACGAATTCCGGGGTGATGAAGGCCGGCACCGCGGCGCCGAAGCTCTCGCCGTCGGCGAGTGCCGCCTCGGCGCGCTCGAGCTGCTGCTTGCGGCCGAGATTCTCGCGCTCGGCGACGTAGATCATCTCCTTGGTGATGATGCCGGCGCGGGCGAATTCGAGCTGGGTGATCTTATGGCCGTCGATGCCGCGCAACGGCTTGTGGTGCGCGGTGAACGCCTTAGCGGCATGCGACGCGCCGACATTGCCGTTGTCCTCCGGCTTGATGTCGCGGCCGACATACTCCTCGACGCCGCCGCGCTCCTTGACCCAGGCGAGGCGATTGCGCGACAGGCCGCTGTTGACGTCGATCGTCACGGCCGGATCGGTGTAGGGGCCCGAGGTGTCATAGACCGGCAGGTTCGGCTCGCCGGCGCCCTCGGACAGGATGATCTCGCGCAAGGGAACGCGGATGTCGGGCGCGGCCTCCGGGGTCGCGAAGATCTTGCGCGATGAGGGCAGCGAGCCGGTCGTGACGGCGGGGAGCGTGGTGTCGGGGTTGGAGCGGATGTTCATGGGATCCTCCGTTTTAATTCGTGTGCGTGAATGTCGTGGTTCTCGTCACCCTGAGGTGCTCGCGAAGCGAGCCTCGAAGGGTGAACGAGCCGGGCCGTCGCCCTTCGAGGGCCGCTGAAGAAGCGGCCACCTCAGGGTGACGGGATCGATAGTGTGCAACGCGTGCCATCACGCGGCCTCCGCACGGATGCCGAGCCATTGCCGCACCCGCGCGTCGGGGTCGGCGTTCTGGGTGACGTCACTGACGACGGCGATCGAATCGGCGCCGGCGGCGAAGATCTCGGCGGCGTGCTCGAACTTGATGCCGCCGATCGCGACAAGGGGGATCGCGCCGATGCGCTTCTTCCACTCGGTGATCTTCGG
>NZ_DASVOK010000166.1:0-21086 GCF_036383415.1 Rudaea sp.
CGCCGCGATCGTGCGCACGATCGCGGCATGTTCGGGCTTGATGCCCGTGGCGGCAGCCTGGTTCGCAGGGGACTTCGCTTTCGTCATACGCTCCACTTCGCTCGCGTGGCACGTTAGCATAGGCGCCAATTCATTGGAGAAATTCATGCACTCGTTCGAGGAAATCCGTGCGTACATCGCGGCCAAGCACCCACTGCGCATCAACGACCCCTACCTGATCTGCTTCGATGTCGCGCTCGAGCAGGGCAAGCGTCACCAGGGCTTGTACCTCGCGGAACTCAACGACGAAGCCGGGGCCACCTATCTGCGCGTGTCGACGCCGATCGGCCCGCTCACCGGCATGGACGCGCGCCGCTGCCTGCGCTTCAACTGGGAACAACGCCTGGGATTTCTCGCGGTCAGCGATCTCGACGGTTCGCCGTACCTGCACCTGTGCGAGAACCGCCCATACGAATTGCTCGACGCGAAGGAAATCGATCGCCTCGTCGCCGAACTCGGTCCGCTCGGCGACAAACTCGAACAGGCGATCTCGCAGGGCGACGACGCTCTCTGATTTTTTCTCGACATTTCCGCCGAGCCGGACAGCGAACACTGGCCGGAAATTTGATAGCGAACTAACGCCGATATCCTTCAAGATAACGGCGTCGGGCGTCATTCGCAGAAAACGCTCATTATCGTCTGCTCATCCGATGAGGAGGACTGAAAATGATTCGCGTCTATCGCTACGTCCTTGTGTTGCTCGCAACGATCTGTGTGCAAACTGTCCATGCAGACGATGCAAAAATCCAGTCGATATTCGATCACATGGCGAAGCTTTCCGCGCTCGGCGGCAAGTGGCGAGCTCAAGTGGATTATCACGACCGCAATGGCAAGGTGAGCAAGCGCAATGCAGAGTACGTTATCCGTCCAACACTCGATAACACTTACCTGGAGGCTGATGTCGCCATCTGGCCCATCGAGGATCCGAGCAAGCGCCACGGTTTCATGATCATGACGACCTACAACCCCGACACCCACAGATACGACCAGACGTATTTCTATACACGCTGGGCGATCCGAGTGACGGAGACGGGCGAGTTCGACGACGCGGCGCACGAGTACCGCACGACCGCGTTCATTCCCCGTGAAGACGGAGTGCGCGACGAGAGTGTGCGTACGACGACGAAATTTCGCAACGACGGCACGGTCGAATACTGGCACTGGAGCCGTTACGACAACGAAAACACTGAATTGATGAATTTTCACGCAGTGCTTCAGCGAACCGACTAGCTGCGCCTGAAAATGCCATCCAGCCCAAGGGGCAGGCCGCCGGACTTCTGCTTGGCTTGCGCGTCTAGCGCCTGGTCAATTTCAAGAACGCCTCGTGCTGATAGCGGCTCATGCGCAACTGCTGCCCGCTGCTCAGCACGAGCACG
The DNA here is from genome assembly GCF_036383415.1 of Rudaea sp. Taxonomy (GTDB): domain Bacteria; phylum Pseudomonadota; class Gammaproteobacteria; order Xanthomonadales; family Rhodanobacteraceae; genus Rudaea. The sequence goes on from NZ_DASVOK010000166.1 coordinate 1,416, forward strand.
TGATGGCCGTTGAACCAGGGATGGATTGCCGCGATGCGACCGACGTTGACGATCGCCGAGCGGTGCACGCGCACGAAGTGGCGTGGATTCAGCCGTGCCTCGAGCGCGACCATGGTTTCGCGGACTTCGTGCACCTGCTTGCCGACATGCAGGCGCACGAGATTGCGGTTCGCCTCGATCCAGTCGACATCGCTCACGTCGACGAAGACCAGATGCTCGTCGACCGGCACGGGGATGCGTTCGAGGTAGTCCTGTTCACGACGCAGCTCGTTGAGCGCGCGCAGCACCTGCGCCGACGCGGCCTGCTCTACGGCCGCATCACTGGCCGCGAGGCGCCGCTTCGCGCGCTCGAGCGTGGCGAGGAAGCGGTCGCGGCTGAACGGCTTCACCAGATAGTCGACCGCATTCGCCTCGAACGCACGCACCGCGTAGCGCTCGTAGGCGGTGACGAACACGACGGCCGGTCCGCGCTCGTGGCCGATCTGCGCGGCAACGTCGATCCCGCTCATCACCGGCATCTGGATGTCGAGAAAGACCAGGTCGGGGGCGAGCTTGCGTATCTGCCGCAGTGCGCTCACGCCGTCGCCGCATTCGCCGACGAGCTCGACTGTGGAATCTTCGGCGAGCAGGCGCACGATCGCGAGACGCGCGATCGGCTCGTCGTCGACAACAAGTGCGCGGATCCGGCTCGTACTCATGCGGCCTTCATCGGCCGTTGCTGGGAAGCCGCCGCGAGCTGCTTCAAAGGCAGACGGATACGGCAAATCACGCCGCGCGGCAACAGCTCTCCGAGTTCGATCTGGGCGCCGTCGGCGTACAGTTCCTTCAGGCGCAGGCGAGTGTTGGACAGGCCGATGCCGCGTCGAAACAATTCCTCCGGCGCTGCGGCGAGCACGCTGTTGCGGTTGCGCACGTCGATGCACAGGTTCGTCGCGATGCGATAGCAGTCGATCTCGATGCAGTCGGTACCGAGCTGCTTGCCGATGCCGTGCTGAATCGCGTTCTCCACGATCGGCTGCAGGATCAGGTTGGGCACTGCGTAGAGCGGAAGTTCCGGATCGACATCGACGCGGCTGGTCAGGCGGTCCTTGAAGCGCACGCGCTGAATCCCGAGGTAGAGATCGATCAGCTCCAGTTCCTCGCGCAGCGAGATTTCCTGGCGCTCGTCGTCGAGATAGGTGCGCAGCAGCTCGGCCAGGCGCAGCAGCATGTCCTCGGCCGCGGCCGCATCCTCGCGCGTCAGCGTCGCCGCCGCATGCAGCGTGTTGAACAGGAAATGCGGGTGCAGTTGCATCTTGAGCAGTTGCACGCGCGACTGCGCAAGCTGTGCGGTGAGCCGGCTCGCGTGCAGTTCGCGGCGCAGCCGCTCGCGATAGAAATGCGCCGCCTGACGCACGCCGACCAGTACCCAGTAAGCGAGGAAATCGGCCGCCGCGTGTTTGTCCAGGAACTGGACGAGCTGGCCGCGCACTTCCGCATTCGGCAGGATGAAGTTGGTCAGGACCGCGCCAAGGATGACCGCGGAGAGCGTGAAGATCAGGCTGACGCCGAAGTTCGCCCACAGCAGTCGCCAGCGGTGCGGCGGTTCGATCGCCTCGTGCGGCGCCAGCCACAGCGCCACCGGCAACAGCAGTGCGAGCGCGCCCCACTGGATGAACGACCAGGTCAAGTAGGTCTGAAACTGCCAGGCGCGGCCGTCCAGCAAGTCGGTGACGTAGCCGACCATAGCGAACAGCATCACGAGCACGAGCCAGACGCCAACGTAGCCTGCGAAACGCAGCGCGAACTCGCGAAATTCGAGGCGGTCTTCCACGTCAGGCAAGTCCGGTAGCAAGGTTTCTGCGCTCATCGTACGCATGAGATGGAGCGACGGAAAGGATGGTTGCAACGGAATACGATTCGTCCGCACACGGCAACGATTCGTCCCATTTCCGTGGCGCGCTTCGACTACGCACACGAGGATTGCGCGCAAACCGGAGTGCAGTCGGCGGTCTCGATTCCTCCCAAGGGTAGCGGCGCTGGCTGCGCTCCGGTTCCCCATCGACTTCAGGAGATTCCCATGCGTGGCCTGTGCCTGATCCTCTTGCTCGCCGCGGTCGATGCAAACGCCGCCACCCACTACCTCGATCTCGTCAACACGGCGCCGAACAGCATCACCGCGTTCTCGGTCGCGCCGGCGGGAAGCAACCATTTCCGCCCACTGCTCTTCGGCGACCAGCCGCTGCAAGGCGGCGGCAATTCGGCCACCGTCGCCCTGCGCGACGACGACGGCTGCCTGCGCGACCTGCGCACCGAGTTCCGCAACGGTCGCGTGCTGATCCAGAAGAACTTCGACGTGTGCAAATACCGCAGCTACCACACCGGGCAGTATCTGCGCGGGAATGCGCAAACCGTCGTCGCCAAAACGCCGTAAGCCCCGCCCTTGATCACGCTCTTGATTCCGCTTTTGATCTTCGGGTCCCCGTTTGCCGCGGCGAGGTCATGCCGGGAATGTCCGCCGGATCGCGTGCACGAAGCACGAGTTCGTTGCACGCACATGGGCGAGGCGGAGCTTTCGCGAGATGCGTTGAAGCGCATCTCGCGCCGCCGAACGCCGAAGCCAGGGATGGCAAAGGATGGCTTTGGCTGCGGAGCCGGAGGCACAGCAGACAAAGTGCGTTCAACGAACTCCAGTATGACCTTGCGGACTCGTCGCGCGAGACATCGAAAGCCGCGCGGCTACGCGAACACGGCCTCGACGAGTCGCACGAGCAGATAGGCAATCGCCCCTGCGATCGGAATCGTCAGCAGCCACGCCCAAACCATGCGCTCGACGATCGTCCACTTGATCGCGCGCGGGTTCTTGGCGACGCCGACGCCCATGATCGCGGCCGAGATGTTGTGCGTGGTCGACACCGGGATGCCGACCGAGGACGCGGCGATGATGACCGCGGCCGAACTCGTCTCCGCGGCAAAACCATTGATCGGATGCAGCTTGACCATCTTGTGGCCGAGCGTCTTGATGATGCGCCAGCCGCCCGCTGCCGTGCCCGCGGCCATGGTCAGCGCGCAGACGAGCTTGATCCACAGCGCGATCTCGAACGACTTCGACGCATCCTGCTCGACGCGCAGGAAGTGCAGGAACCAGGGCAGTTGATCGAGCGAGCCCGCGCTCGTCGCTCCCGCCAACGCCAGGGCGATAATGCCCATGGTCTTCTGCGCATCGTTCATGCCGTGTGAAAGCCCCATCGCGCTGGCCGAGACGATCTGCGCCTTGCCGAAGAACGCGTTGACGAATTTCGGTCGGCCGAACTGGCTGATCGCGGGGCTTCGGCACGAACCGAGCCAGGAGATCAGAGCGAACAGCAGGCCCATGACGACGACACCAAGGACGAATCCGCCGAGCGGCGAGGTGATCATCGGCAGGATCACCTTCGGCCACAGGCCTTTGCCGTCCCACCAGTGTGCGCCGGCCTGGTTCCAGATCAGCGCGTTCCAGTCGTTGTGCGCGCCGGCGAGCGCGGCGCCGCAAAGGCCGCCGACGAGCGCATGCGAGGACGACGACGGCAGGCCCCACCACCAGGTGATCAGGTCCCAGACCGTCGCGCCGAGCAATGCGCAGATCAGCAGTTCGGGGGTGACATTGACGACGTGCGAGTCGATCAGACCCGAGGAAATCGTCTTGGCCACGGCCGTGCCCCAGAGCGCACCGACGAGGTTGGTCGCCGCGGCGAGCAGCACGGCCTGGCCGGGACTGAGCACCTTGGTCGCGACCACGGTCGCGATCGAGTTGGCCGTGTCGTGGAAACCGTTGATGTACTCGAAAACGAGGGCGACAAGAACGACGGCGAGAACGAGCGTCAGGGTCACGCGATGGCTCCCGTTCTCAGGAATTCTTCAGCGCAATCGCATAGATCACGTTGCCCGCGTCGCGGCAGCGGTCGATGGCCTTTTCCAGCAGTTCGAACAGATCCTTGCGCAGGAGCAGGCGGGCGACATCCTGCTCCTTGGTGAACAGGTCGCGGTAGAGGTCGAGGATCAGGCGGTCGGCCTCGCCTTCGATCGCCTGCATGCGGTCGTTGAGTTCCTTCATCTTGTCGAGCGGCATGCCCTTGCGCAGCAGGCCGACCATCTCGGCGATGACGTCGCAGCCCTTCTCGAGCATGACCGCGCGCGAGCCGAAATCGACGTCCATGAGCTGGGCGGCGAACAGCGCGTAGCGCTCGGCGAATTTCTCGACCGTCTTCGGAATCTTGTACAGCGCGGCGGACAGGGCTTCGATGTCCTCGCGCTCGAGCGCGGTGACGAAGGTGTTGACCAGCTCGGCGCTGATGTCGTTGAAAATCTGCTTCTCGCGCCGGCGCGCGAGGCGGAATTCGTCGAGCGAGGGATTCGGCGTCTTCTGCTTCGACAGCGCGATCAGCGCGCGAGCGCTCTGGCGCGCCGCGTCGGCGCTGGCCTCGAGCAGGCCGTAGAACTTGTCGCCCTTGCCGAATATGGTCTGTAACGAAAACATGTGATCCATCCCCGCAAAATTGGCCGCAAGTTTACCGTTTTGTTACGACGACCGGGAATGGGGCATCGGAAACAGCCCAAGGGGAAAGCGCCCGGCCCGGTCCGTTTCGCGCTGGCGGCTTCAATCCGCTGATTCTTAAACGATTCCCGGCCGGTCATCCGCGACCACCGGCCTCTGTCATAAAACTTTCAAATTCCCCGCGTAGCCTGCTGCGGCGTACAGGAGCGGCGCGGGGTACGTCGTCCGCGCCTCCGCAAGATTTCCACCTACGGAGGTTTCACATGCTTCAAGTCAATGCGTTTCACAGCATTCGTCATTCTCTCACTGCGTTCGCCGTCGCGGCGACGTTGTTCGCGGGCTCGGCCCAGGCCGTCGACATCACCGGCGCCGGCTCGACCTTCGTCCAACCGATCGTCACCAAGTGGTCGGCGACCTACGCCGAGAAGACCGGCAACCACATCAACTACGGCGGCGGCGGTTCGGGCGCGGGCATCGCGCAGATCAAGGCCGCAACGATCGATTTCGGCGCCTCGGACAAGCCGCTTTCGCCCGACGAGCTCTCGGCCGCGGGCCTCGGCCAGTTCCCGATCGTGATCGGCGGCGTCGTGCCAGTGGTCAACATCGAAGGCATCAAGGCCGGCGAGATCAAGCTGACCGGCGCGCAACTCGGCGACATCTATCTCGGCAAGATCAAGAAGTGGAACGATCCGGCGCTCGCCGCGAACAACGCCGGCGTGAAGCTGCCGGACGCGGCGATCCAGGTCGTTTCGCGCTCGGACGGCTCGGGCACGACGTTCAACTACACCAACTACCTTTCCAAGGTCAACGCCGAATGGAAGGAAAAGGTCGGCGAAGGCACTTCGGTGCAGTGGCCGGTCGGCGTCGGCGGCAAGGGCAATGCGGGCGTCGCCGCCTACGTGCAGCAGATCAACGGTTCGATCGGTTACGTCGAGCTTGCCTACGCGCTGCAGAACAAGATGGCTTACACGCAGGTGCAGAACTCGGCCGGCAAGTTCATCACGCCGAACCTCGCCAGCTTCGCCGCGGCCGCCTCGCATGCGGACTGGAAGAGCGCCAAGGACTTCCAGCTCGTGATCACCAACGCGCCGGGCGATGATTCCTGGCCGATCACCGCGACCGCGTTCGCGCTGATCTACAAGACGCCGAAGGATGCCGCGCATTCCAAGGCCGTGATCGACTACTTCAAGTACGCCTACACCGAAGGCGGCAAAGCCGCCGAGGCGCTGGACTACGTGCCGCTGCCGGCCGCACTGGTCGCGCAGATCGAGGCCTACTGGAAGGCGGAAGTCAAACTGTAAGCTCCCTCCCCGCCCCTCGCGGATTCGTTCGCGAGGGGCGTTTTTTTTCGACTGCCGCGCAAAAAAAGTTTTCCGGAATCGATCATGGCTGCGAGTGCCGAATCCATCGCCATCCCGCAGAGCGACGAGCATCGCGCGCGCCGCGACGGCTTCGCCGACCGCCTGTTCCGTCGCATCGTCGCCGGTGCCGGCATCTTCGTCCTCGTCACCCTCGCCGGCGTCGCCCTGACCACACTCTGGGGTGGGCGCGAAGCATTCGCCACGTTCGGCTTCAAGTTCCTCGTTTCCTCCGACTGGGATACGGTCGGCAAGCAATTCGGCGCGCTCGCGCCGGTCTACGGCACGCTGGTGACGGCGGCCATCGCATTGATCATCGCGGTGCCGGTCAGCTTCGGCATCGCCCTCTACCTGACCGAGATCGCGCCGCCCTGGCTGCGCACGCCGGTCGCCTCGGCGATCGAACTGCTCGCCGGCATCCCGTCGATCATCTACGGCATGTGGGGCCTGTTCGTGTTCGTGCCGATCATGGGCCGATACGTCATTCCGTGGCTCAACGACCATGTCGGCGAATGGCCCGTCATCGGCGGCTTGTTCAAAGGGCCGCCGCTCGGCCTCGGCATGCTCACCGCGGGCATCGTGCTCGCGATCATGGTGATCCCGTTCATTTCCTCGGTCATGCGCGAAGTGTTCCTGACCGTGCCGACGCGGCTCAAGGAGTCGGCCTACGCGCTCGGCTCGACGACCTGGGAAGTGGCCTGGGACATCGTCCTGCCGTACACGCGCACTGCGGTGATCGGCGGCATCTTCCTCGGCCTCGGCCGCGCGCTCGGCGAGACGATGGCGGTGACCTTCGTGCTCGGCAACGTGCACCGCCTGTCGCTGTCGCTGCTCGAGCCCGGCAACTCGATCGCGGCCACGATTGCCAATGAATTCGCCGAGGCCGATTCGGAAATCTTCCGCTCCTCGCTGATCGCGCTCGCGTTCCTTCTCTTCGTCGTCACCTTCATCGTGCTCGCGATCGCCAAGCTGATGTTGCGTCAGATGGAAAAGAAGGAAGGCAAATGAGCGACGACGCACGCCAGGCGGTCGCCGATCGCCTCTATTTCCGCCGCCGCATCGCCAACGGCGTCGGCCTCGTCTTCGCGACGCTGTCGACCGGCTTCGGCCTGTTCTGGCTTGCCTGGATCCTGTGGACGACGTTCTACACCGGCATTTCCTCGCTCAACGGCAAACTGTTCACGATGATGACGCCGCCGCCCGGCGACGAGGGCGGCCTGCTCAACGCCTTCGCTGGCAGCGCGATGATCTGCCTGCTCGCGATCCTGATCGGTGCGCCGATCGGCATAGCCGCGGGCACGTACCTTGCCGAATACGCGAAGAAGTCGCGGCTCGGCGAAGCGATCCGCTTCTTCAACGATATTCTTTTGTCGGCGCCCTCGATCGTGCTCGGCATGTTCGTCTACACGGTCGTGGTCAAGCAGGTCGGCCACTACTCGGCGTTCTCGGGTTCGCTTGCGCTCGCCCTGATCGTGTTGCCCGTGGTCGTGCGCACGACCGACGAGATGCTCAAGCTCGTGCCGAGCGCGATGCGCGAGGCCGGCCTCTCGCTCGGCGTGCCGCAGTGGAAGGTGACGATGCAGGTCCTCTACCGCGCCGCGCTGCCCGGCATCGTCACCGGCGTGCTGCTCGCGCTCGCGCGCATCTCCGGCGAGACCGCGCCGCTGCTGTTCACCGCGTTCGACAACCAGTTCTGGAGCACGAACGTCGCCCAGCCGATGGCCTCGGTGCCGGTCGTGATCTACAAGTTCGCGATGAGCGCCGATGCCGGCTGGAAGTCGCTGGCCTGGGCCGGCGCGCTGATCGTCACGCTGTTCGTGCTCGCGCTTAGCCTCCTCTCGCGCGCAATTCTTTTGCGCAACAAGGTGTCCAATGATTAATCCGATCGACCCCGTCGTCGCCACGACGCTGATCACGCCGCCGCCCGGCACCGACGCGAAAGCGACGGCCGCTGCCGCGGCACCGAAGATGTCCGCCAAGGGCCTCGACTTCTTCTACGACAAGTTCCACGCGCTGAAGAACGTCAGCCTTGACGTCGCGGAAAAGAAAGTCACCGCGCTGATCGGCCCCTCGGGCTGCGGCAAGTCGACGCTGCTGCGCATTTTCAACCGTATCTACTCGATCTATCCGAAGCTCGAGGCCAAGGGCCAGGTGCTGCTCGACGGCGACAACATCCTCGACCCGAAGTACCCGCTCAACCGCCTGCGCAGCAAGGTCGGCATGGTGTTCCAGAAGCCCGTGCCGTTCCCGATGTCGATCTACGACAACGTCGCCTACGCGATCCGCCACTACGAGAAGCTGTCGAAGGCGGACATGGACGCGCGTGTCGAGGAAGCGCTGCGCCAGGGCGCGCTGTGGGACGAGGTAAAGTCCAAGCTCAACGGCAGCGCGCTCGGTCTGTCCGGCGGCCAGCAGCAGCGTCTGTGCATCGCCCGCGCAGTCGCGCTGAAGCCGGAGGTGATTCTGCTCGACGAGCCGACTTCGGCGCTCGATCCGATCGCCACTGGCAAGATCGAACAGCTCGTGGAGGAATTGAAGGAACGCTACACGATCGCGATCGTCACCCACAACATGCAGCAGGCCTCGCGCGTCTCCGACTACACTGCATTCATGTATCTGGGCGAGTTGATCGAGTTCGGCGACACGACCACGATCTTCGAGAACCCGACGAAGAAGATGACCGAAGACTACATCACAGGACGCTACGGCTGATCCCATGTCCGAACATATCGTAAAGAGTTTCGACGACGAACTTTCCCAGCTCAACGCCGCGATCGCGCGCATGGGCGAATCCGCGCAGTTCCAGTTCGCCGCGACGATGACCGCATTGCGCACGCGCGACGTGGAAGCCGCCGCGCGCGTGATCCGCGACGACATCGATGTCGACGCGCTCGAGCGCGACATCGAAGCGCGCGCGATCCGCGTACTCGCGCTGCGCCAGCCGATCGCGCGCGACCTGCGCGAGGTGATCTCGACCCTGCGCGTCGTCGTCGAACTCGAACGCATCTGCGATTTCTCGGCGAACATCTGCAAGCGCGTGATCGCGCTCAACACGCATTCGCCCGAGCAATGGCTGGTCGAGATCGGCGAACTCGGCGAACTCGCGAAGAAGCAGCTCGCCGACGTCGTCACCGCGTTCGGCGAACGCAACCAGGAAAAGGCGATCACGGTCTGGGCCTGCGACGAGCAGATCGACGACACCTACACCGGCATCTCGCGCCGCCTGATCGACTACATGAAGGCCGACCCGCAACACGTCGCGATCGGCACGCATCTGATGTTCATCGCCAAGAACGTCGAGCGCATCGGCGACCACGTCACCAACATCGCCGAGTCGATCTACTACCTCGTCACCGGCAACGTGCTCGACGCACCGCGGCCGAAAGGCGACAAGACCAGTCTCGACCAGGTCGAAGCAAACAACTGACAAACACGCGGGACGAAAGTCCCGCCACGGCGTTTGCGTACATCGCTCGCACGCTACATCGTCCTCGCCACGGGATGAGTGGCACGGCGGAGCTGTCGAGATCCAGGGCCACTGTGCCAATGGAGCACCGCTCGAGCCGACGTCGTCGACTTGTCATACGCGTAGCCCACACTTCTTCGCGATCGACCATCACGTCGATGTCGATCAGGAGTGTGCTGTTCGGGGTAGGGACAGCACGCATGCCACTTCGATCCTTCGAGGAAGTGAAATGAAAAACCCTACCCGTGTCTCTCTCGGTACGACGCTTGCCATTCTGGCCGGTGCCGCAGCCATCCATCCCGCCAGTGCCGTCGCCGAACCCACCCGGATCAAGCAGGTCCTGCTGATCAGCATTGACGGCATGCACGCCGTGGATTTCGCCAATTGCGCGAAGGGCATGGCTGCCGTCAATGGCGGCGCGCCCTATTGCCCGCAATTGGCCGCGCTGGCCAAAAACGGCGTCAACTACCTGCAGGCCTCGGCGACCAAGCCGTCCGATTCCTTTCCGGGATCGGCCGCGCTCGCGACCGGCGCATCCCCGCGCACTTCCGGCTTCCTTTACGACGTCAGCTATGACCGCGCCCTGTCGCCGCCGGCGCAGACCACGCCCTACGGCATCACGGGCGGCGCGAATCTCTGCCCCGGCACCGTCGGCACCCAGGTCGGGTTCGACGAGCAAATCGATGTCGACTATACCCAGCTCAACGGCGGCGGCGGCATCAATCCGGCTTACCTGCCGCGCGATCCGAAGAACGATTGCGCGCCGGTGTACCCGCACAGTTTCCTGCGCGTGAACACCGTGTTCGAAGTGATCCACCAGCTCGGCGGCTACACCGCGTGGTCGGACAAGCATCCGGCCTACGACTTCTACAACGGACCCAGCGGCAAGGGCGTGGACGATTTCTGGTCGCCCGAAATCAACTCGAACGTGGTTCCGCTGCCGCAGGTTCCCGGCTGCGCGACGATTCCGGACACGGCGGCCGATCAGACCGCCTGGACGAACAGCTTCCAGAACATCCGGTGCTACGACGGCTACAAGGTGCAGACCGTAAACAACTGGATTCACGGCCTGACCCACGACGGATCGCAATCGGCGCGTGTGCCTACCTTGTTCGGCATGAATTTCCAGGCGGTCAGCGTCGGCCAGAAACTCGTCGAGTCCGGTACCAAAGGTGGCTATCTCGATGCGCTCGGCACGCCCAGCCCATCGCTGCTTGGCGAAATCCAGTTCGTCGACCAGTCGATCGGTTCGCTCGTCGCAGCGCTGAAATCACAGCATCTCGCGGATTCAACCCTGATCATCGTGACCGCCAAGCACGGCCAGTCGCCGATCGATCCGGCTCGCGTACTGCGCATCCCGCACGACGCACCGAGCATGCAGTCGCCGGGCGACCTTCTCGGCAGCAGCCTGGTCGCGCAGGCGATGGAGGACGACGTCTCCCTGCTCTGGCTCAACGACCAGAGCAAGACGACCTCGGCCGTCGCCACGCTGGCCAGCAACCTGTCTTCCGTCGGCGGCGGCGAGATCTTCGCCGGCAACGCGTTGAACCTGATGTTCAACGACCCGGCAACCGATTCGCGCACGCCGGACATCATCGTCGCGCCCAACGTCGGCGTGGTCTACACGGGTGGCGGCAAGAAGATCGCAGAGCACGGCGGCTTCTCCAACGACGACACCCATGTGATGCTGTTGGTCTCTAATCCCGGCCTGTTCGCTTCGGCAAAGACGATCACGGGCCCGGTCGAGACGCGCCAGGTCGCACCGACGATCCTCGGTGCGCTGCGTCTGCCCGCCAAGAAGCTGGACGCAGTCAAGCTTGAGGGCACGTCGCCCCTGCCGGGACTGGAACTGTTCGGCGACGCAGACTCGCAGGATTGATGTCTGCCGCTTTTTCGTGAATGAGCATCGCCGGGCGTATCGAATTCACGCCCGGCTTTTAAAGCGAAGCACCAGCTCGCTGCGGGTCGCGCCACTCACAAGCCGAGTGGAGTCCCCGAGACATCGGGCATGCGGAGCCTGGATTGACTGCAGGCAAATCCGTAGCAACACCAGCGGCCTGTATACTTCGCCTGCAGGCTTCGCCCCGCCCTGCCGGGATGGCGAAATTGGTAGACGCAAGAGACTTAAAATTTCTCGCTCGGAAACGGGCGTGCGGGTTCGATTCCCGCTCCCGGCACCATCCTTAGTGCGAAAAATATACAAGTACACTATCGCCCGAACTCGCGTCCACGGCTTTTTTGTTGATTGACGCGAGTTTGCCACCTTTTTTGGCGTGGCAAACACGGTTTTTTGCCCGTTTTTCACGGCTTTTCGACGGCAAAAAGAAAGCCCGCTTGCGCGGGCTTTCGAGTGAAATCTATTTGATTATATTGCCTTAAATACTGGAGGCGAGGGTCGGAATCGAACCGGCGTACACGGCTTGGCAGGCCGCTGCATGACCACTCTGCCACCCCGCCTCTGCATGATGGCTGCCGGAAGCGTAACAACGCACCCCGGAAAAAACAAAACCCCGGTTTTGACGCCGAGGTTCTCATTTGAAAAGTGCGGCCACGAATGACTGCTTTTCAATCTTCGCGATCAGGACAATCGCAAAAGTACATAAATACTGGAGCGGGAAACGAGACTCGAACTCGCGACCCCGACCTTGGCAAGGTCGTGCTCTACCAACTGAGCTATTCCCGCGTGAGCCGAAAATAATGCCGTTTTAGGCGGCGCCTGTCAACAGGAAAATGATGATTTCCGTCAACGCCGGTCGCGCAGCACCGGCCAGGCTGCGCGCAGGTATTCGAACGCAGACCAGATCGTCATTGCCGCGGCGATAACGAGCAGGGTCTCGCCGACATGGAACAGGCGCAGGCCCTCGAGGTCGTGCTGGTAGAGCAGCACTTCGATCGCGACGATCTGCATCACCGTCTTGACCTTGCCGAGCGCGGCGACGTTGACGCGCGTGCGCTCGCCGATTTCGGCCATCCATTCGCGCAACGCCGAGATCGTGATCTCGCGGCCGACGATGACGGCGCTGGTCACGGCGAGCAGCGGGGTCGGGTTTTCCTGCACTAGGAGGAACAGGGTCACCGCGACCATGAGCTTGTCCGCGACCGGGTCGAGAAACGCGCCGAACGCGCTCCACATGTTGTAGCGCCGCGCGATGTAGCCGTCGAGCCAGTCGGTGATCGCGGCGAGCAGGAAGATCAGCGCGGCGGTGACGTTCGCGCCGCGGAAAGGGATGTAGAACACGACGACCATTACCGGCAGCAAAGCGATGCGGAACAGAGTGAGAATGGTCGGCCAGGTCAGGTGCATTGCGTGGATGATGCGGGGGTTTTCGACTCGTCGCAGTGTGACACAGGAACGCGGCCCGAGTTCAGGACACCTCGAAGAACCGTAGCGAGCGAAGAGAATTTGTGCGCCGCCGGAGCGCAGGAACCGGAGTGTACATAGAAGTACATGAGGATTCCGAGCACCGCCGGCGCGCAAATTGTCGAGCGCAGTAGGTTTTTCGAGGTGTCCTTCAGCCGTGGAACAGCGCGTAGATCTTTTCGGCCAGCTCGCGGCTCATGCCCTTGACCTTCGCGATCTCCTCGACGCCCGCATTGACCACGCCGGGCAGGCCGCCGAAGTGCTTGAGCAGAGCAGCGCGGCGCTTGGCGCCGATGCCGGCGATGTCTTCGAGCTTGCTCGTGTCGCGCGCCTTCTGACGCTGCTTGCGGTGGCCGGTGATCGCGAAGCGGTGCGCCTCGTCGCGCACGCTCTGGACCAAATGCAACGCGGGCGATTCGGGCCCCGGCCACAGGGTCTTGCCGCTGGCACCGAGGATCAATGTCTCGTGCCCTGCCCTGCGCTCGACCCCTTTGGCCACGCCGACGATGAGCACATCGTTGATCGCGAGATCGGCGAGCACGTCGAGCGCCTGCTTGACCTGACCCTTGCCGCCGTCGATCAGCAGGATGTCGGGCAGGTTCGCCGGCTCCGCGGTCTCGGGCTTGGCGGCCTCGCCATCTTCGCTTTCGTTGGTCGGTGCAACGCGACGGAAGCGACGCTCCAGCGCCTGCCTCATCGCCGCATAATCGTCGCCCGGCTCGATGCCGGCGATGTTGTAGCGGCGATACTGCGCCTTGATCGGCCCCTCGGGACCGTAGACGACACAGGACGCGACCGTCGCCTCACCCATCGTGTGACTGATGTCGAAACACTCCAGCCGCTGCGGCACTTCGTCAAGGCCGAGCAGGTCGCGCAGCGATTCGAAGCGCTCGCGCTGCGTCTCGTTGCTCGCCAGGCGCGCGGCCAGCGCGGCTTCGGCGTTCTTCGCCGCGAGTTCGAGGAAGCGCGCGCGCTCGGCACGCACGCTGTGCTTGATCGCGACCTCGTGCCCGGCCTGCTCGGTGAACGCCTGCGCGAGCAGCTCGGCATCGGGCAACGCCTGCTCGACGAGCAGCTCGCGCGGCACCGGCTTGTCGACGTAGTACTGGGCGATGAACGAGGTCAGCACGTCGACGACCTCGGCGTCGTGCGGCAGCTTCGGGAAGAAATCGCGCGAGCCGAGATTGACGCCGTTGCGGAAATACATGACCGACACGCAGGCGACGCCGCCGGCGATGCGGCAGGCGATCGCGTCGAGGTCGGCGCTCGCGCCCTGCACGTAGTTTTTCGCCAGCAGACGCTTCAGCGTCGACACCTGGTCGCGCAGCTTCGCCGCCTTCTCGAATTCCAGCGCTCGGCTCGCGGTTTCCATCGTGGCCACCAGTTCGCCGATCACCGCGTCGCTCTTGCCGTCGAGGAACATCGCCGCGTGGCGCGCGCTGTCGCGGTATTCCTCCTTGCCGATCAGGCCGACGCAGGGCGCGCTGCAGCGGCCGATCTGGTATTGCAGGCATGGCCGCGAGCGGTTGCGGAAATAGCTGTCCTCGCACTGGCGCACGAGGAAGATTTTCTGCATGTGGTTGAGGCTTTCGCGCACCGCCCATGCGCTCGGGAACGGGCCGAAGTACTTGCCCTTACCCGCTTTCGCGCCGCGATGAAACGCCATGCGCGGAAAGTCTTCCCCTTCCGACAGATAAATGTACGGATAACTCTTGTCGTCGCGCAGCAGGATGTTGTAGCGCGGCTTGAGCGACTTGATCAGCTGTGCTTCGAGCAGCAGCGCCTCGCCCTCGGTGCGCGTCAGCGTCGTCTCCATGCGCGCGATCTGCGCGATCATCGAGGAGATGCGCGGTTCGAGGCGCGGCTTGAGGAAGTAGCTGCCGACGCGCTTCTTCAGGTTGCCGGCCTTGCCGACATAGAGCAGCTCGCCGCGCGTGTCGAACATGCGATACACGCCAGGCGAACTGGTCAGTGTGCGCACGAACTCCTTGCCGTCGAATAGATTGGCGCTTTCGGTCATTGCGCCTTTATGGGCCTTCCGAGCCTCTCAATCAACCCGTCCACACCGCGCTCGGCGAGGGTGACGACATTGTCGAAGTCTTGTGCCTGACCGTAGTACGGGTCGGGCAGATCGTGCGGATCCGCAAGTCCGGCCCAAGGCAGGAACATCGCGATCCGGTCGTGGCCTTCGCCCGGGGCGATGCGGGTGAGGTCGCGCAGGTTCGTGCGATCCATCACGAGCAGCTTGTCGAATTGCGCAAAATCGTCGGCGGTCACCTGGCGCGCGCGATGCGCGGAAAGATCGTAGCCACGCGCCAGCGCGCTCGCGCGCGAGCGCGGATCGGCCGCATTGCCCGCATGCCAGTTGCCCGTGCCGGCCGAGTCGACTTCGATATCGAGCCCTGCGCGCGCGAAGCGGGTGCGTGCCACCGCTTCGACCACGGGCGAACGGCAGATGTTGCCCATGCACACAAAAAGAATTCGCATGCTTCAAATATAGCGCAAAGCTCAACAGGCTTTCCCGCGCGCCGACACCGGCCAGACCACTTCGACCCTGCCTTTGCGCACGCCAACATACCAGTCGTGCAGGTTGCAGGTCGGATCGCAGTGGCCGGGGACGAGTTTGAGTTTTTCGTTGATGCGCAGGACATCTTGCTTGTCTTCGATGATGCCGTGCTCGTCCGAAGCGCTGGTGTATTTCACGTCGTCGCGACCGTGGATCACGGGCAGGCCGCTATCGAGCGACTGTACCTTGAGTCCCGCATCGCAGACGGCTTGACCGGGCTTTGCCTTGCTCATCACCGAGGTGAGAATGAACACTGCGTTTTCCCACTGGCCTTGGTCGATGCGATGGCCGTGCTCGTTCCTGATGCGTCCGTAGTCCGCATCCATGAAGGCGTAGCTGCCGCATTGCAGCTCGTTGTAGACGCCGGAATTCGATTCGAACGGGTACGAGCCAGTGCCGCCGCCCGAGACGAGCTCGGGATCGAGACCGGCCGCTTGCAGCGCCGCGACTACGGCTTTCGTCGCCGCAATGGCGACGTCGAGCTTGGCTTTGCGATCGGCGAAATTTTCCAGATGCTGCATGCTGCCCTGATAAGCCTGGATACCCGCGAACTTCAGGCCCGGTGCCGCGGCCATGGCTTGAGCGATCTCGACCGCCCCATCGACCGTGCCGACGCCGCAGCGGCCCTGGCCGCAGTCGATCTCGACGAGGCATTGCAGCGTGGTGCCGTGTTTCTGCGCGGCAGCCGAAAGCTCGGCCACGTTCGCCGGATCGTCGACGCAGACGCTGATGCGCGCGCCGTACTTCGGCAGACGTGCGAGACGATCGATCTTCAGCGCATCGCGCACCTCGTTCGAGACGAGAATGTCCTTGATGCCGCCGCGCGCAAACACCTCGGCTTCGGAGACCTTCTGGCAACAGACGCCGACGGCGCCGCCCAGGCTTTCCTGCAATTTCTGCACGTCCACCGACTTGTGCATCTTGCCGTGGCTGCGATGGCGCATGCCGTGCGCCCTGGCGTAGCCGCCCATCTTGCGGATGTTGCGCTCGAGCGCGTCGAGGTCGAGGATCAGGCACGGCGTCTGAATGTCGGCCTCGGCCATGCCCGGCAGCGCGGGAATGTCGTAGCCGACTTCGAGGCCGGCGAAATCCGCCGTCGAGTTCATCGATCTAGGAATGATTCGCCTATCGTCAACGCCAGCGGGTACGGCTGGAATTCGTTGCGATTGGTCAGGATGATGACGGCGATGTGCTGCTTCGGCCAGCGGATGATGACGTTGTTGAATCCGATGCTTTCGCCGGAGTGCCAGATGGTGTCGCCGCTGAGGCGCCAGCCGAAGCCGAAGTCGACGTCGGGATCGGCGATCGGTTCGGTCGGCGTGAACGCCAGTTTGCGCGACTCCGCATTCAACAGCTTGTTGGTGTACAACGCCGCATCCCATTTGGCCAGATCGTCGACTGACGAGTAGATGCCGCCGTCGCCGCGCGTCGCGCTGGTTACGCTCTGGTCGGTGCGCGTCCACTTGCCTTTGGTTTCGGTGTAGCCGTAGGCGCGGTTCGCTACCTCGGGGCCGCGGCCGTGCTCGTACATCAGCGTGTGTTCCATGCCGAGCGGCTGGAAAATGCGCTTTTTCATGAAATCGGCCAGCCCCGTGCCGGAGGCGCGTTCGACGATCAGCCCGAGCAGCACGAAGCCGCCGTTGCTGTAGCGATGCGCACTGCCCGGTTCGAAATAGAGCCGGTTCTGCGCAGCGATCATGCGCAGCACATCGTTGTCGTCGATCTGTGCCGTGCGGTCCGCCGGAATCAGGTCCTCGTAATCGATGAGCCCGCCGGTGTGAGTCAACAAGTTGCGCAGAGTGATCTTGCCGTCGCTGGCCGGAAGTTCGGGCAGCCACTTGCGCACTGGGTCCTCGAGCCGCAGCTTGCCGTCCTGCTTCAGCAACAGGATGCAGGCCGCGGTGAACTGCTTGCTGACCGAGGCGAGGCGGTAGTCGGTTTCGGGGCCGGCCTTGGTGTGTTCTTCGAGATTCGCGTAGCCGAAACCACGGCGGACGACGGCCTTGCCGTCCTTGACCACGATCAGCGACGCGCCGGCCACGTTGCCGGTGTAGCGGCTCATCAACGCGTCGATGCGTACATCGTTTGTCGGCGCCGCGGATTGGGCGTACGCGCAGGCGAACACGGCCAGCGATGCGATCGCGGACAAGAAAAAATGTTTGCGCATCATGTCTGCCTCATTATTCGCAGCCGCGTTCACGGGTGAAGGCGAGGTCTTCGAAGTCGGTGCTGAAATCGGCGTCGGGATCGACCTTGGCCAGATGCAGCTCGCCGCCGGATTTTTCCGGCAGGCGCAGCCACGCCTCGACATCGACCGCATCGCTGTCCCAATGCACGAGATATTTGTCGCCGACGCGCATGACCTGCCC
The DNA here is from genome assembly GCF_036383415.1 of Rudaea sp. Taxonomy (GTDB): domain Bacteria; phylum Pseudomonadota; class Gammaproteobacteria; order Xanthomonadales; family Rhodanobacteraceae; genus Rudaea. Next base: position 19,049 of record NZ_DASVOK010000166.1, read on the forward strand.
GGCCATCCGCGGCGACTTCGTCGAGACGAAACGCACCGTGTCGCCTTGCGCGCAGATGCGCGCTTCGCCGAACCACGGATCGCGCCACACGCCCAGTTGCGCCTTCAGTTCCGTAATCGTTGCAGGTTTGCGCGAAGACGTGTCGGGGATATGCGAGGCGCGTTGCTGCTTGTCCGCCTGCTCCAGCTCGTCGGCATAGCTGGCCACGCTGCGCGCCTTGCCCGGCGCGGTGAAATGCTTGGTCAGCGTCTCGATCAGCACGCTGCGCGCGTGGTCGGCATCGGCGTTGATCAGAACGACGAAACCGCTCTTGCGCAACGGCAGCAGCGTCATCGCCGAATACATGCCCGATAGCGTGCCAGTGTGCGACACGGTCATCTGCCCATCGACATCGGCGATACGCCAGCCGTAGCCATAGCCGTAGAACAGCGTGCCGTCCCAGTCGCGCTTGCGCTGGGAGATCGGCATCGGCGTATAGCTCGTCCATTCCTTGCGCCGCTGCTCGGGCGACAACCATTTCAGTTGCTGCGGCGTCGGCACGAGCCAGTTCTTCGCCCAGGTCAGCATGTCGTTCAAGCTGCAGCGCACGCCCCCGGCCGCGTCCATCGTCTGCGCATGCACGATGGGTTCATTGGCCGCTTCGAGCACGTATTTACCATCGCGCCAGACGTTGCGATCGGCGACGTTGCCGACTTCATCGCGATTCCACGTGCCGATCCGGCAACGACTCATGCCCATCGGCTCGAATATCTCGCGCCGCATCAGCTCCGGATACGGCGCGCCGCCGGCCGCAGCCGCGAGCTGGCCGGCGACGATGTAGAGCGTGTTGTCGTAGGCGTAACCCGAGCGAAAGCTGTAGGCCGGCTTGAGGTATTGCAGCCCGACGACGACATCGTCGGGCGTGAACTGGTTCGGCGTCGGCCACAGCATCAGGTCGCCCGCGCCCTCGGGCAGGCCGCTGCGATGCACGAGCAGATCGCCGATCTGCATGTTCGCCGTGACCCACGGATCGTGCATGCGGAACGACGGCAGATATTTCGTGACCGGATCGTCCCAGCGCAGCTTGCCCTGTTGCACGAGCCGCGCGAGCAGCGTGGACGTCATCGCCTTGGTGTTGGACGCGATCTGGAACAACGTGTCCGCGTCCATCGGCTTGCCGGAGGCGAGATTGCCGACCGCACGCGTATAGACCACCTTGCCGTCGTCGATGACGCCAACCGCGATGCCTGGCAGGTGATAGCGCGCGACCACGGCATCGACGATGCCATCGACATCGGAGCGAGCATCGGCTTCCGGCGTTGCCGCGGGCGCGGAAGCAGCGCAAAGCGCCAGCGTGGATGCCAGACAGATCGATTTGCCGAAACGAGTCATGCGCTCTCCCATTCCTGCACGGGCTGCTCGCCGGCAAGCATATCCTCGAAAGTCTGACGCCGTCGCACTACGGCATATCGACCGCGATCGAGCAGCACCTCGGCAGCGAGCGGCCGCGAATTGTAGTTCGACGCCATTGATGCGCCATAGGCGCCGGTGGTCTTGATCATCAGCAGATCGCCCGCTTCACAACGCGACAGTTCGCGATCGACCGCAAACGTGTCGCCGGTCTCGCAGACCGGCCCGACAATGTCGTAGGTCTGAGGTGGACGCGATTCCGGTGTCACCAGCACGATCTCGTGCCAGGCATCGTACAGGCTGGGCCGTAACAGTTCGGTCATCGCTGCATCGGTCACGAGAAAGCAGCGCTGGCGGCCCTGCTTGACGCGGATCACGCGCGTCAGTAGCGCGCCGGCCTCGGCCACGAGCCAGCGTCCCGGTTCGAGCAGGATGCGGCCGCCAAAACCTGCCAGCGCGTGACGGATGACGGCAACGTAGTCCTCGATCGCAATCGGCCGGTCGCGATCGGCGCGATAGCACACGCCGAGACCGCCGCCGACGTCGATGCTGTCGATCGCGTGGCCGGCACCGGCGAGTTCACGCCAGAAATCAGCCACGCGCTGCAATGCCGTGCGGATCGGATCGAGGGTCAGCATCTGCGAACCGA
>NZ_DASVOK010000167.1:0-33254 GCF_036383415.1 Rudaea sp.
GATCGAAGCGGCCGGTCGCTGCGGCGATTCGGCCACGGCGCTCACCGCGCTGGCCGCGTTCGCGAAAACCCATTCACTCGCGGGCGCCGACTTCGCCGAACTCGAAACGAACACGCTCGCCACGGCGTTGACGAATGCGCCGCGCGCCGATGCGCTGGCAAGCATGTGGTCGGGATTGAGCCGCGCACAGCGCCAGCGCGAACCGCTCGTGATCGCCTATGCGAAACGCGCCGCGGCGCTCGGCCAGCCACTCCCAGCAATGGGCGAGATCGAATCCGCGTTGCGCCGCGACTGGTCGGAAAACCTCGTGCGTGCCTACGCCGAACTCGGGCCGTCGGACGTCGCCGCGCGGCTGCGTCAAGCCGAAGGCTGGATCGCCGCGCAGCCGAACAGCGCCGGCCTCATGCTCACGCTCGGCCGCCTGTGCAACCAGGGCGAACTCTGGGGCAAGGCGCGCGAATACCTCGGCCGCGGTCTCGCGATCGCGCCCGACGCGCAACTGTGGGAAGCGCTCGGCGATGCCTGCGTCGGACTCAAGGATGCCGATACCGCGCAGCGCGCCTATCGCAACGCCCTGCGTACAGCGCGCTGCGAGAAGACCGAATCGCTGCCCGACACCCTGCGCGGCGCGCTCGACACGCGTGCGAGCGTGGTCGAACAGCGCAGCGCGCATGGCGTGCCCACGCTCGCGCTGCCGCGACAGTAAGGCGGCGCCACGCAAACACGAACAACAAGGATCAACCCATGCCCCTGTGGAAAACCCAACCCGATCTCGCCGCGATCAAGCAGGCGAACCAGAAGACGCTGATGAACACCATCGGCATCGAGATCACCGAGATCGGCGAGGATTTCGTGCGCGGCACGATGCCGGTCGACGCGCGCACGCACCAGCCCTACGGCATCCTGCACGGCGGCGCTTCGGTCTCACTCGCGGAAACGCTGGGCAGTTACGCGGCGATGCTGTGCTGCGATCCCGGGTTCTATGCGGTTGGCCTCGACATCAATGCCAACCATGTGCGTGCGGTCGCGAGCGGCACCGTGACCGGCACGGCGCGGCCGCTGCATGTCGGCCGTTCGACCCAGGTCTGGGAGATCCGCATCGAAGACGAGGCGGGCAAGCTCGTCTGCATTTCACGGCTGACGATGGCGGTGGTGCCGAAGCAGGCGATTCCCGCAAGCTGAATCGGGTCCATCGTTGGTGCACCGCAGCGGTGGCGGCGCGAAGCGCGCTTGGCTACCATCGCGACCGATGAATGCCGCGCTCGACAATGCCGCCGCGACGCGACGCGACCTGATGCGCCCGCTGCGCTATCTCGTCCGCGTGCCGCTGCTGTTTCTGCATATCGTCATCGCACCGCCGCTGGCGATCTTCGTGTTTTCGCCGCTCGGCGCGAAGCTGCGCGTCGGCGGCGAGCGCCTCGATCACTGGGCGACGCGCTGGTGGTCGGGTGCGTTGATCCGTATTTTCGGTTTCCGCATCCGTCGCATCGGCGAACCGTTGCCGGGCGCGACGCTGTTCGTCGCCAACCACGTGTCGTGGATGGACATCGAACTGATGCACAGCCAGCGCATGATGAGCTTCGTCGCCAAGAGCGAAATCGCGCGCTGGCCGTTCGTCGGCTGGCTGGCGACGCGCGCGGGCACGATCTACCACCAGCGCGGTTCGACGCATTCGCTGGCCTCGGTGACGGAAAGCGTGGTCGCGCACTTGAAGGCGGGCGGCTCGGCCGGGATATTTCCCGAAGGCGGCACGGGGCCAGGTGACAAGGTGCGCACGTTCCATGCGCGCATCTTCCAGGTCGCGGTCGATGCACAAGTGCCGATCCAGCCGGTCGCGCTATGCTACGGCAAAAGCGGAAAAATGGATTTGTCGGTGCCGTTCGGCGCGAAGGAAAGTTTCTTCGGCAACTTCGTGCGCCTGCTCGGCGGGCCGGGCATGGATGCCGAGGTGCACTTCCTCGAACCGTTCGCGGTCGATGGCGAGGGCCGGCGCGAAATCGCGGAGACGGCCCGCGCGCGAATCGCCGCGGCGCTGGGCTGTGAGTAGCGAAGGCCCACCGGCGAGCGCGCAAGTGGAAACCTTCCGTCCACGCCGCTGGCTGCGCAATCCGCATGTGCAGTCGGTGCTCGCGTCGAGCGGTGTGCGCCGTTACTTCTTCCGTCATCGCGGCGCGCTGGTCGAAAACGGCGCGGTCGAGCACATCCTCGACTGCGGCGACGGCGTGCGCCTGCAGGGTTTCCACACGCGCCAGACCGTGTTGCCGCAGCCGCGTGCGCTGGTCGTGCTGCTGCACGGCTGGGAAGGCAGCGTGCAGTCGACCTATGTGCGCGGCACGGGCGCGCGCCTGCTCGCTGAAGGCTGCGACCTGTTCCGCCTCAACTTCCGCGACCACGGCGACACGCACCATCTCAACCGCGACATCTTCCATTCCTGCCGTATCGAGGAAGTGGTCGGCGCGCTCGCAGCGATCGCAATGATATTCCCGCAGCGGCCGCTGATCCTTGGCGGTTATTCGCTCGGCGGCAATTTCGCCTTGCGCGCGGCGTTGCGTGCGCGCAAGGCGGGCGTCGAACTGGCGTGGGTGTTCGCGGTCTGTCCGCCGATCAGCCCGAGCGTGGCAATGCGCGCGATCGAGTCGTCGCCGGTTTATTCGTACTACTTCCTGCGCAAATGGCGCAGCTCACTCAAGCGCAAGCAGGCGCTGTTTCCACAGGTACCGCTGTTCGCCGCGAGCGAGTTGCGCGGCAACCTGCGCGAATTGACCCAGAGCCTGGTCAGCCGTCACACCGATTTCGGCACGGTGGAAAACTACTTCAACGGCTATTCGATCGCCGGCGATGCGCTGGCGGCGCTCGACGTGCCAGCGACGATCCTCACCGCCGCGGACGACCCGATCATTCCGGTCGCCGACTTCCACGCGTTGAAGCTTTCGCCGTCGACCGAACGCGTCATCGTGCCACACGGCGGTCACTGCGGTTTCATCGCCGATGCGAGCCTGCGCAGCTGGGCGGAAGATTTTCTCGTCGGCCGAATGAACGCGCACTTGCCTGATCACTCCGTCTAGAAACGGGTTCCGGTCGCGCTTTTCCCCTATCATGGTCGCCTGATTCACGACCATTTTTTGCAATGACCCTCGAAGAAATCCTGCAGCGGCATCGCGATGGCGACATAGCCGCCGCCGAACGCGACTATCGCGACTATCTCGTCGACCATCCCGACGACGTCGACGCCCTGCATTTGCTAGGCGTGCTGTTGCATCAGCGCGGCGACAGTGCGGCGGCGATGGAACCGCTGCGGCGTGCGGTGCAGCTCGCGCCAGAACTCGCGCGGCTGCATCTTTCGCTCGGCGGCGTGCTCATGCAGCTCAACCAGGACGAGGCCGCGCGCGGTGCGTTCCTGCGCGCGCTCGAGCTCGATCCGAATCTGATCGAGGCGCACGGCGTACTCGGCCATCTGCAATTGCGCGATGGCGAGCTCGAGGAGGCCGAGAATCGTTTCCGCATCGGGCGCCGCGCGGTCGATGCATTCGAGAACGAGGACCCGCTGATTCTCTTTGGCCTCGGCAATGTCTATCTCGCCCGCGGTGACGCCACGAACGCGGCGAAATTCCTCAGTCGCGCGGCGGAGCTGAAGCCCGACGACGCGGCGATACAGACTGCGCTCGGGCGCGCGTTCTTCGCGCAGGAGGCGTTCGCCTTCGCCGAGCAGGCATTCACCAACGCGGTACGCCTGAATCCGGATTCAACCTTCGCCTGGCTGTTTCTCGCGCGCGCACGCATGCGCCAGGACAAGGACGAGATCGCGCGCGACGGTTTCGCCGCGCTGCTCGCCCAAGGCAAGCAGCAGTTCGGCGCGTGCGCCGGACTCGGCGACATCGCGCGCAAGCTCGGGCAGACGGTCAAGGCGCTAAAGTTCTACAAACGCGCGCTCGAAATCGATCCCACGCATGCCGGCGCCATCAACGCCTGTGCCTGGTGCATGGAAAAGCTCGGCGATCCCGCGGCCGCGGTGCGCTATCTCGTCGACGGCGTAGCGCGCTCGCCCGATGCAAACAGCTTGCGCCCGCAGCTTGCCACGCTGCTCGATCAGCTCGGTCGCGGCGACGAGGCGGCACAGGTGCGTGCCGAGCTCGCGCGCACGGCGTCATGACGATGGTCGATGCGGGAATCGAGGCGCAGCTGCAGCATGCGCGCGCTGCCGCGGAAGCCTCGCGCTACGAAGAGGCCGATGCCGCGTTCACGTGCGTCCTCGCGCACGACCCCGACCATCCCGAAGCGTTGAACTATCTCGCCCAACGCGCATTGCTCGCGGGCCGCGCCGCGCAGGCGGCGGCAATGCTCGAACGTGCGACGGTGGTCGAGAAGGGCAGCGCCGAACTGTGGAAGAACCTCGGCTTCGCCCGGCTGGCCGCAGGCGATGCGCAAGCCGCGGTCGCCGCGCTGGAAACCTCAATTGGTCTCGATCCGGCGGCGTTCCGTGCGCGCCTGTTCCTCGCCCAGCTTCACGAGGGCGCGGGTCGCAGCCGCGAGGCCGCCGCGCATTACTTCGGCGCGATCGTCGCCGCGCAGAATCAGGGACTCTGGCTCGACGAAGCGACCACGCCGCCGGCGATGCGCGAACGCGTGTTGCAGGCGATGGACTTTGCCGATCGTCATCGGCGCGCGATCCTCACGGATGCGATCGAACCACTGCGCGCGAAACACGGCGATGTCGAACTGGCGCGCGTGATACATTGCCTCGACATCTATCTCGGCGTGGCGAAAGCCGATTTGCCCGATCCGCGCCAGCGGCCGAAATTCCTCTACTTCCCCGGCCTGCCGACGACGCCGTACTTCGACCGCGCACTGTTCCCGTGGTACGCGGTGCTCGAACAGAACGCGGATGTGATCCGCGCGGAACTGCGCGAAGTGCTGCGCGGCGAAACGGGCATCGCGCCGTTCCTCGGCACCAACGCGCTCGATCGCGTCGGCGACCAGCTCGCGGGAGCCGAGACGCCGCCGGCATGGGACGCGTTTTTCTTCTATCGCCACGGCGAGCGGCTTGACGAGAACTGCGCGCGCTGTCCGCGTACCGCGGCAATTCTCGACTCGCTGCCGATTGTGCGCATCCGCGAACATGCGCCGGAAATCTGTTTCTCGGTGTTGACGCCGGGCACGCACATCCTGCCGCATCGCGGCGTGACCAACACGCGTCTGGTCACGCACCTGCCGCTGATCGTGCCCGAGAACTGTGCCATCGTCGTCGGCGGCGAGAAGCGCGAGTGGCGCGAAGGCGAGTGCTTCACCTTCGACGACACGTTCGAGCACGAAGCGTGGAACCGAGGCGCCTCGACGCGCGTGGTCATGCTGATGGATTGCTGGAATCCGTATCTGACCGAGGTCGAACGCGAAGCCGTAACACTGCTCGTCGGCGCGATCGGCGATTTCAATCGTGCGGCGGGCATCAACAGCTGACGCCCGCCGCAGCATGGGCGCTACTTCGATTTGTTGGCGCAGAACGACTCAGTAATAGGACAAGAAATATCCAATGGCGGACTTCACTGCCGCGACATAACCATCTTGTTTGTCTCGAGTCTTGATCGGTGCCATCGTTTTTACAAAAGTCCGCTTACCATTGATGTCGGCGTCGATATAGATGACATATACCGAAGTACGCTCGGGGTTCTCCGCTTCGGTGTAGTCGGCGCGTTCGTTCTCGTCGATCTCTTCATCTTCGAAATGAGCGCGATCGACTAGCGATTGACTCAAATTCACGGTTGATCCTGTCGCTGCTCCTGCGAGGGCGCCGCCTACTGCGCCACCAACAGCGGCGAAAGCGGCCGCTCTCCGAAACTCGGACTTCATGTTCGCGTATACCACCATGTGATAAACCGAAATCTCCAGAGGTTTTGCTGAGCCGCCGAGTTTTTCAAAGACGAGCCGACGAAATATTTGAATCATCGGTGGAGCTAGCGTCGCATCACCCTTGCGGTATATCCCATACGCGCTGCTCGTGATCGCGAAGCTGAACGTACCGTTCTCTTTTTCGGTTTTTGGACGAAGATCCTTGATCGGTACCGAAACCGATTCGTCAGTGCCAGGAAGATCCATTCGCGTTGGCTGTTGTGCACATGCGCTCAACAGTAGTGGCAAAAGCAACAGAAGCCTCTTCATTACTACCTCAAGAAACTAGTATTTTGTCCGCGCAGTATTGTCCGTATGCGGCGCAGGCGTAAAGCCACGAATAAGGGAGAAATTTATGCACGAAATTGGTGCAAAAATGGAAATCTTCTTCTTATTTTGGTGCAAAATCATGCTGCATCGCAGTTATAGAAGGGGGTAATAGATTGATAATTTTATATTTTCCGCAGTTGGCACAGTTATTGCTAAAACCTAACCGTCCAATACTTCAATCAAGGAAATCTTCATGTCCGCCAGCTTCAACAAGCTCGTTCAAGACAACAACGTTCAATTCGTCGACCTGCGTTTCGCCGACATGCTCGGCAAGCAGCATCACGTCACCTTTCCGGTCAAAGGCATCGACGAGAGCCTGTTCGAGGACGGCAAGATGTTCGATGGCTCCTCGATCTCGGGCTGGAAAGGCATCAACGATTCGGACATGGTGCTGATGCCCGATCCCGAGAGCGCGATCCTCGATCCGTTCGCCGAGATTCCGACCGTCATCCTCACCTGCGACGTGCTCGAGCCGTCGACGATGCAGGCCTACACGCGCTGCCCGCGTTCGGTGGCGAAGCGCGCCGAGTCGTTCCTCAAGTCGTCGGGCATCGCCGACACGGCGTTCTTCGGGCCGGAGCCGGAATTCTTCATTTTCGACTCGGTGCGCTACAAGAACGACATGCAGGGCGCGAGCTTCGAGATCCAGTCCGAAGAAGCGGCGTGGAGCACGAACGACAAGTTCGACGGTAGCAACTCGGGCCATCGCCCGGGCGTGAAGGGCGGTTATTTCCCGGTTGCGCCGGTCGATTCGCTGCAGGACCTGCGCAGCGAAATGTGCCAGATCCTCGAAGCCTGCGGCCTCACCGTCGAAGTGCATCACCATGAAGTCGCGACCGCCGGCCAGTGCGAGATCGGCACCAAGTTCAACACGCTGACGAAAAAGGCCGACGAGCTGCTCACGCTGAAGTATGTGATCAAGAACGTCGCCCATCGCAACGGCAAGACAGCGACCTTCCTGCCGAAGCCGATCGTCGGTGACAACGGCTCGGGCATGCACGTGCACCAGTCGCTGGCCAAGGGTGGCACCAACCTGTTCGCGGGCGACCTCTACGGCGGCCTGTCGCAGACCGCGCTGTATTACATCGGTGGCATCTTCAAGCATGCGCGCGCGATCAACGCGTTCTCGAACTCGACCACGAACAGCTACAAGCGTCTCGTCCCGGGTTTCGAAGCGCCGGTCATGCTCGCCTATTCGGCGCGCAATCGCTCAGCCTCGTGCCGCATTCCGTTCGTGCACTCGCCGAAGGCGCGGCGCATCGAAGTGCGTTTCCCCGATCCGATGAACACGGGTTACCTCACGTTCGCCGCGCTGATGATGGCCGGCCTCGACGGCATCATCAACAAGATCGACCCGGGTGCGCCGTCCGACAAGGATCTGTACGACCTGCCGCCGGAAGAAGAGAAGCTGATTCCGACCGTGTGCCATTCGCTCGACCAGGCGCTCGAAGCGCTGGACAAGGATCGCGCGTTCCTCAAGGCCGGCGGCGTGTTCAGCGACGACTTCATCGACGCCTACATCGAATTGAAGATGGGTGAAGTGTCGCGCTTCCGTGCGGCGACGCACCCCATCGAGTATCAAATGTATTACTCGATCTGATGCACAGGCTCCTCGCCAGTTGAGGCGAGGGGTTGGAACGGGGTTCGCTGCGCAAAGCGAACCCTCCCGCCTTGTTCCGGGGAACGTTCTCCGGTAAGCGCAGGGCGGTAGAAGTATACAAGTTCATTTTTGGAGATTGAGTACTCACGCTCAGGGCCGAGTGTTGTCTGAAAAAAGGCAGTCGAGGCGCAATACAAAAGCGCAGGGCTGAGGGGCGGGACGGAAGACGCGTCGTTTGCGACGCGCATGCTTTCTTTCCCCCGACGCTACTGGAGACCCACGTGATGAAGAACCGCCTGACCCTCGCGATCCTCTCCGCCGCCCTGCTTTCGACCGGGGCACACGCTGAAGATCAAGCCGCTGCACCCGCCGCGCCGACGCCGGACTGGACCTTTCCCGGCTCGGTGACGATCGCCAACGACTACATCTTCCGCGGCTTGACCCAGACCAACACCGAACCCGCGCTGCAGGCGGGCATTGAAATCGATCACGCCTCGGGCTTCTACGTCGGTACCTGGGGCAGCAACATCAACTGGCTGCACGATTACGTCTCCTCGGTGTCGAGCAGCCTGGAAATCGACATCTACGGCGGCTATCGCACCAAGATCGCCGACACGATCGGCCTCGATGTCGGCCTCTACGAGTACTACTACCCGGGCGACTATCCGAAGAACGCCGGCTACAAGCTGCCGTATACGCTGGAAGGCTATGTCGCGCTGAGCTACAGCTTCGTCTCGCTCAAGTACTCGCACACGTTCACCAACCTGTTCGGCTTCGCCGGCACCAAGCACTCGGGCTATCTCGATCTGTCGGCGAACTACGAGTTCGTGCCGACCTGGGTGCTCAACGCGCACATCGGCCGGCAGAAGGTCGACGGTTTCAGCGCGGCAAGCTACACCGACTACAAGCTCGGCGTGACCAAGAACTTCGACGGCGGCTGGGCGCTCGCCGTCGCCTACTACGACACGAATGCGGACAAGGCCGTTTACACCTTCCCCGACGGCACGTTCCAGGGGCGCTCCACGGGCGTGGCGTCGCTGACCAAGACTTTTTGACCTAACGGAGGCAGCATGAAACTCATCACCGCAATCATCCGGCCGTTCAAGCTCGAGGAAGTGCGTGAAGCACTGACTCAGGCCGGCGTGTCGGGCCTCACCGTCACCGAGGTCAAGGGCTACGGCCGGCAGAAGGGCCATACCGAGCTCTATCGCGGCGCCGAATATGTCGTCGACCTGTTGCCGAAGATCAAGATCGAGGCGGTCGTGTCCGAGGAACTGCTCGAGCGCGCGCTCGACGCGGTCATAGCCGGCGCGCGCACCGACAAGATCGGCGACGGCAAGATCTTCGTCAGCCCGATCGAACAGGCGCTGCGCATCCGCACCGGCGAAGCCGGAAAGGACGCGCTATGAAAAACATCCACCTCACCCCGAGATCCGCGATGACGACCACGACCTCGCTGCCGGATTACCGGCGATTCCTTCCCATCCTCGCCGCCTTGGGCTGCGGTGCAATCGCGCTGCTGCTCGCACGGCATGGTTATGCCCAGGACGCCGCGGCCGCGGCGGCACCCGCCGCAGCGGCAACGCCGCCACCGGCGCCGACGCCGAACAAGGGCGACGTCGCCTGGATGCTGACCTCAACCGCGCTCGTGCTGCTGATGAGCGTGCCCGCGCTTGCCTTGTTCTACGGCGGCCTCGTGCGCACGAAGAACATGCTGTCGGTGCTGATGCAGGTGTTCGTCGTGTTCTCGCTGATCAGCGTGCTCTGGTGCATCTACGGTTACAGCGTGGCGTTCACCGAAGGCAATCCATTCTTCGGCGGATTCTCGCGGCTGTTCCTGAACGGCACGTTCAATCCGGCCGACGGTTCGTTCTCGATGGCGGGGACGTTCTCGAAAGCGACGCCACTGTATGAACTGGTCTTCGTCGCGTTCCAGGCGACGTTCGCTGCGATCACGGTCTGCCTGATCCTCGGCTCGATCGTCGAGCGCATCAAGTTCTCCGCGGTGCTGATCTTCGCGGTGATCTGGTTCACCTTCAGCTACCTGCCGGTCGCGCACATGGTCTGGTTCTGGCAGGGCCCCGACGCCTACACCGATCCGGCCAAAGCCGATGCGGTCAGCGCGACCGCGGGCTACATCTGGCAGATGGGCGCGCTCGATTTCGCCGGCGGCACCGTGGTGCACATCAACGCTGGTATCGCCGGCCTCGTCGGCGCCTTCGTGCTCGGCAAGCGCGTCGGTTACGGCAAAGAGGCGATCAAGCCCCACAGCCTGACGATGACGATGATCGGCGCCTCGCTGCTGTGGTTCGGCTGGTTCGGTTTCAATGCCGGTTCGGCGCTCGAAGCGAACGGCACGGCCGGTCTCGCCTTCATCAACACCTACCTCGCCACCGCCTGCGCGGTGTTGTCGTGGACCTTCGCCGAATGGCTGCTCAAGGGCAAGCCGTCGATGCTCGGCGCGGCCTCGGGTGCGGTCGCCGGACTCGTCGCGATCACGCCGGCTGCGGGCAATGTCGGCATCCCCGGTGCGTTCGCGATTGGTCTTCTCGCTGGCGTGATCTGCCTGTGGGGCGTGACCGGCCTGAAGAAGTTGATCAAGGCCGACGATTCGCTCGACGTATTCGGCGTGCACGCGCTCGGCGGCATCAGCGGTGCACTGCTGACCGGCGTGTTCAACTCGCCGGCGCTCGGCGGCCCCGGCTCGGTGCAGGACTGGGTCAAGATGACCGTCGGTTATCCCGGCATCGGCGCGCAGTTGCTGATCCAGGCCAAGGCGGTCGGCATCACGATCGTGGTGACCGCGGTTGTTGCGCTCATCGCGTTCAAGATCGCGGACCTGCTCGTTGGCCTGCGTGTGACCGAGGAAGAAGAGCGCGAAGGCCTCGACATCTCCTCGCACGGCGAGTCGGCCTACGACATGTAATGCTGAAGACGAACCGGCGGCATCGCGCCGCCGGTTTTCGTCGAGGACGTTTCGGCGGGTCCGAATGCAGTCTGCGATGATGATGTTTTCGCACGAGCTCGAATCATGCAGACAGCCAGGATTGTTTCGTGGATCGGCGCGCTGGCGCTCGGCTGCGCAGCAGTGGCGGCATCGGCGCAAACCCCGCCTGCCGCGCGCACCTACGCGAATCCGGTCGACGTCGACTACCGCTACAACTTCGAACAGCTCAACGAAAAGATTTCCTATCGCACCGGCGCCGATCCGGTCATTGTGCCGCACGAAGGCGCCTACTACCTGTTCATGACCCTGGCCGACGGCTACTGGCGCTCCACCAACCTGCTCGACTGGCAGTTCGTCACGCCGAACCGGTGGCCGTTCGACGGCATGGTCGCGCCGGCCGCGGTGTCGGATGGCAAGCGCCTGTTGCTGATGCGCGCGACGATGGCGCCCGAGCCGATTCTTGTGACGACCGATCCCGCCCACGGCCAGTTCGACTTTCTGACCCGGCTTACGCCCAAGTTGCCCGACGCCGTACCGCCGGGATGGGATCGCGAGTTGCCGGCGTGGCACAACGGCGATCCAACACCCGATCGCATTGCGCCCGGTCCCTGGGATCCGGCCTTGTTCAAGGACGACGATGGCCATTGGTATCTGTACTGGGGTTCGTTCGAACGCTTCCCGTTGTTCGGCATCGAGGTCGACCTCTCGCACGGCTTCGCCTACGTCGGCAAGCCGCATGCGCTGTTCACGCTCGATCCGAAGCTGCACGGCTGGGAGCGCTTCGGGCAGGATCATCGCGAAGAAGATCATCCCTCCTACATCGAAGGCGCGTGGATGACGAAACACGGCGGCCGCTACTACCTGCAATACGGCGCGCCGGGCACCGAGTACAACGTCTACGCGACCGGCATGTATGTGTCCGACTCACCGCTGGGCCCGTTCGAGTACGCGCCATACAACCCGGTCGGTTACAAACCCGGCGGTTTCGTCGAAGGCGCGGGCCATGGCAATACGTTCCAGGACAAATCCGGCAACTGGTGGAACACGGGCTCGCCGTGGATAGGCAACAACTGGCCGTTCGAGCGTCGCATCGGCCTGTGGCCGGCCGCGTTCGCGATTGATGGGCAGATGCGCGTCGATACGCGTTTCGGCGATTTCCCGCATTACATGCCGGAAGAAAAAGTTGCTGATCCCGACAAGCTGTTCACTGGCTGGATGTTGCTGTCGTACCGCCAGCATGCGAAGGCATCGTCGACGCTGCAGAATTTTTCCGCCGATAACGTCAGCGACGAAGATCCGCGCACGTTCTGGGTCGCGGCGAAGAATGAGGCAGGACAGACCTTGACGCTCGATCTCGGCGCAGCGAAGACGCTGCGCGCCGTGCAGGTGAACTTCGCCGACTACGAGTCGCAGCGCTACGGTGATGCGCCCGACATCTACACTGAATTCAAGCTGGAGTCTTCGCTGGACGGAAAGAAATGGAGTCCGCTGGCGCAGACCGAACCACCACGCCGCGACCGGCCGAACGCATACTTCCAGCTGCCGCAGCCGGTGCGTGCGCGCTACGTGCGCTACGTACACGGCCACGTCGGTGCTGCGCATCTGGCGATCAGCGATCTGCGCGTGTTCGGCGATGCCGGTGGCAAGGCACCGGCTGCGCCGACGCGAGTGGAAGTACGACGTCTCGACCCGCGCGCGTTACGCGTGAGCTGGCAGCCGGTGCGTGGCGCAGTCGGCTACAACGTGCGCTGGGGTGTGAAGCCGGATCGGTTGAACCTGTGCTACCAGGTGTTCGCCGATCGCGGCACCACGCTCGATCTGCGCGCGCTCAACGCCGGCGTCGCCTATGACGTGGCGGTCGAGGCCTTCGATGAAAACGGCGTATCGAAACTGAGCGAAGTCGTCCATGTACCCGATAAATTGCACTAAGATGGTGCTATGAGCGCGCTTTCGCCCCTGCCGACCGCACCCGCTCGCATTTTCGAGATCGCCGACCAGCTCGAAACCGGCGTGGCCGTGCTCGATCGCGACGACGTGCTGACCTACGCCAATCCGGCCTTCTGCGAACTGTTCGCAGTCAGTCCGTCGCGCTCGCGCAGCCTGCCGCTCGGCGCGCTCGGCGAAGGTGCGCGCGTGCTCGCGCCGCTGATCGAGCGCGTGCGTCTCGGTGCCGAGACCCTGCATCGGCGCGATCAGCGCATCGAGACGCGCACCGAGCGCATCCTGCACGCCGACATCACGATCGGCGCGGCACCGGACGGTAGCGTGTTGATCGAGGTGCACCAGCTCGGCGGCGAAATTGATGCGGCCGCGCCCTTGAGTTTGTCGGAAAGCCTGCGCGGCCTCGCCCACGAGGTGAAGAATCCGCTCGCCGGCGTGCACGGTGCAGCGCAGCTGCTCGCGCGGCGCGTGGCCGACGCGGAACTGGCGCGTCTCGCCGACCTGATCGTGACCGAGGCCGACCGCCTCGCCGCGCTGACCAACCGCCTGCTTGAACCGGGCGGCAAACCGCATCTCGCTGCGCTCAATCTGCACGTGGTCGCCGAGCGCGCGCGTGCGCTGATCGCGGCCGAGGCCGAACCCGAACTGCATCTGGATCGTGACTACGATCCGAGCCTGCCACTGCTGCGCGGCCACGGCGATCGTCTGCTGCAACTCGTGCTCAATCTGATGCGCAATGCCTTGCAGGCTGGCGCGTCGCGCATCGGCCTGCGCACGCGCGTTGAACACAACGTGCTCATAGGCGAGAAAGTGTCCCGGCTCGTCGCTCGTCTCGACGTGATCGACGACGGCCGTGGCGTGCCCGAGGAAATGCGCGACACCTTGTTCCTGCCGTTCGTCTCCGGGCGCAGCAAGGGCACCGGCCTCGGCCTCGCGCTCGCGCAGGAGATCGCCGCCGAGCACGGCGGCGCGCTGAGCTATCGCAGCCGTCCGGGCAACACGGTATTCACGCTGCTCCTGCCGATCGCCTTGCCAGGACGCGGGGAAGCGCATGGCTGAGCGCCGCCACGCCCAGGTCTGGATCGCCGATGACGACGAGGCCATTCGTTTCGTCCTCGCCGAGGCGTTGCGCGAGTCCGGCGTCGAGGTACGCGCTTTTGCCGACGCCGAGAGCCTGCGCGCCGCGTTCGCGCGCACCAAACCGGATGTCGTGGTCAGCGACATCCGCATGCCGGGCACGAACGGATTGGAGTTCCTCGCCGAACTGCGCGCGGGCGGCAGCCAAGTGCCCGTGATCGTGATGAGCGCGTTCACCGATGTTGCGTCCACCGCGGCGGCGTATCGCAATGGCGCGTTCGACTACCTGCCGAAGCCCTTCGATCTCGACGAGGCGGTCGCCGCGGTGCAACGCGCGCTCGGCGAGAGCCGTCAGGCCGCCGCGGCGCCGGCGAAAACCGATGAGATCGAAACAACCGAACTGATCGGCACTTCGCCGGCGATGCGCGAGGTGTTCCGCGCGATCGGCCGCGTCGCCGCTAGCGATCTCAACGTACTCATCACCGGCCCGACCGGCACCGGCAAGGAGCTCGTCGCGCGCGCCTTGCATCGGCACAGCGCACGCGCCGCGCAGCCGTTCGTTGCACTCAACACGGCGGCGATTCCGGCCGAGCTGCTCGAATCCGAACTGTTCGGCCACGAGGCCGGCGCGTTCACAGGTGCGGTCAAACGCAACGCCGGGCGCTTCGAGCAGGCCGAAGGTGGCACACTGTTCCTCGACGAGATCGGCGACATGCCACTGTCGCTGCAGACGCGGCTGTTGCGCGTGCTCGCCGAAAACGAGTTCTATCGCGTCGGTGGCCGCGAGCTGATCCGCGCCGATGTGCGCGTGGTCGCGGCGACGCACCAGGATCTTGAAGGCAAGGTCGAGCACGGCGAATTCCGCGCCGACCTGCTGCATCGCCTCGACGTCGTGCGCCTGCGCCTGCCGGCGCTTGACGAACGTGCGGCCGACATTCCATTGCTGGCCACGCACTTCCTCGCCCGCGCTGCGCAAGAAATGCGGCTCGAAGCGAAGCGCTTCACCGCGCCCGCGCTGGCCGAGCTGAGCAAGCGCTCCTGGCCCGGCAATGTGCGTCAGCTCGAAAACCTGTGCCGACGCCTCGCGGTGATGACGCCGGGGCGCGAGATCCGTCCGCAGGACCTGCCGGCCGCCGACAATGCCATCGTCGTGCAGACCAGCGATGGGTGGCGCGAGAACCTGCATCGTCTCGCGCGCAACCGGCTCGCTCGTGGCGAACAAGGCATCTACGACGAACTGCGTCAGGAGTTCGATGCCACGCTGATCGAGGCCGCGCTCGCCGAGAACTCGGGACGCCGCGTGCGCGCTGCCGAGCAACTCGGCCTCGGCCGCAACACGTTGACGCGCAAGGTTGGCGCCTCGCGCAAGCGGCGCAAATAGGCAGCGCAAACACGCTACACTTCCGCCATTCCATACCGATATCGACGATCTCGCCGCGACGAGGGGTAGGTACGGTTTTTCTCGCGGATTTGCTTAGGTGGTGGAGTGGTGAAGTCGCAACTCTCGTTGGGTGAGGTCAGGTTGGGGGTCATCGATGGCACCGGACCGGTGAGCATCGGCGTCGATTTCCAAGTCAATGTGGACATTGTGTTCGATGTCGATATTTCGCTCGACATTCATCGCGCCTCTGGCGAACAGCTGGTGCATTCGCAGATGCGCGCCGGGGGTTGCGACGCGGCGTGGCTGCCGCGCGGCAGCTATGTCGCGCACGCGCTGACGCCCCGGATCGTGCTCGAACCCGGCAGCTACGTCGCGAACCTCGCGCTGTGGCATCGCGACGATTCCACCGAAACCAAAGCCGATGCCGCCGCGCTTACATTCGAGGTGACGTCGGGCGGTGGCGAGGGCCCGCGATTTTCGTGGCAACTCGAAAGTCGCGGCAACACGCCGCCGGTTTCCGCCTTGTCGTGGCAGCGCGGGGAGGGCGACTGGTTCTACAAGCACTTTCGTCACGCGGCGTTGACGATTACCAGCTATCTGCTCGGCGATTCGGATTTGCTCAAGGGCCGCATCCTCGACGTCGGCTGTGGCGACGGCATCACCGATCTCGGCATCGCCCTGCGCAAGCAGCCGCAGGAATTCGTCGGCATAGATCCGTTCCCGGACTTCGAGCGGTTGCCGAAGATTCTCGGCGAGCGCGGTCTGTCGCCCGACATCATTCCGAAAAATCTGCGCTTCATCGCCGCCGACGCGAACGACATACCGTTCCCCGACGACTATTTCGACGTGCTGGTGTCGTGGGGTTCGGTGGAGCACATGGCCGGCGGTTATGCCAAGGCGCTGCAGGAAATGCGCCGGGTATTGAAACCGGATGGCCTGCTGATGATCGCGCCGGGCCTGTATTACTCCGACGTCGGCAACCACATGGGCGAGTTCCGCTTCGCGCAGCGCGAGCCTTACGTGCACCTCAAGCGCCCGCCCGAATGGATTCGTGAACAGATCCTGCTCGGCGACATCGAGCCGCTGGACCGCTGCGGCTGGGAGCCGACCATGGAGCAGCACTGGAAATTCATTTCCGAGCTGAACCCGATCACCGTGCCCGGATTCGAGCGCGAGCTGCGCGACCTTGGCTTCGAGCCGTGGCGCGTCGCGCTGCGCACGCACGATCGAGTCGACTACACGCCGGAACTGCAGCGCTATTCGTTCGTCGATCTGGCAGTCGGCGAACTGCTGCTGTCTGCCTACAACCGCAAGCATCGTTTCTAGCGAATCGGCATCACCGGCCGGAAAATTTTCAGTACAAACAAGGGATTCGCCGAGCGCTCGCGTTGAACGCGGTGACCTGCGCGAGTATGATCCTGCGCCCCGTTACGCTTTGGACCACGCATGCTGCATCTGCCGAACTACAAGACCACTTGGGACGCCAAGTCCACCACGCCGGTGCATGCGATGCTCTCGGTCGACGGCAGCGCCAGTGAGGAACGCATTCGTGCGACGGGCGCGTACACTGCGCGCCAAGTGATGGCCGCGCTCGATCTCAAGTCGACCGATCGCGTGCTCGAACTCGGTTGCGGCGTCGGGCGCATCGGCCGCGAACTCGCGCCGCATATCGCGCACTGGGAAGGCTCGGACATTTCCGCCAACATGCTCAAGATCGCGCGCGAACGCCTGTCCACGTTCGCCAACGCCGGCTTCACCGAACTGACGCGCAGCAACTTTAAGCCGCTGCCCGACGCGAGCTTCGACAAGGCCTACAGCATCGCCGTGTTCATCCATATGGACAAGGAAGATTTCTACTTGTACCTGGAAGACTGGGCGCGCGTGGTCAGGCCGGGCGGCCTGCTGTTCTTCGACACGTGGAATACCTCGCATCCGAGCGGCTGGCGCCGCTTCGCGGTCGAACTCAATCCGTTTCGCGACGTCGTGCCGACCGAGCGCAAGGACGTGGCGCGCAACCAGTTCAGCAATCCCGAGGAAGTGCGCAGCTTCCTCAACCACACCGGTTTCGACGTGGTCGAAATGTTCAGCGATTCGCCCTGGGTGCAGGCGATCGCGATGCGCCGCGGCGGCGGCGACATCGAGGCCGAGCGTCGTCGCGTGCGAGCCGCGAAGGACCACATCGCCTATTCGTCGCTGTGGACGGAATTGTTCGACAACCTCATCGCCTCGCAGCTCGAAGGCACGATGTCGCTGACTGCCGCGCTCGAAACGATGCAGGACGATTCGCGCGGCGAGGAAGTATCGTTGTTCCGCTCCGCCTTCATCGAAGTGTGGCGTCACAACGAGGAATCCTGGGGGCCGATACCGGCGCACCTGATCAAGCCCTGATGTGCGACCGCCTTCAGACGTTGTAGCCCTTGTACAGCGTGTTGTGCGCCGGCCGCTGCTCTTCGGTCGGCCGTTCGCTTGTGTAATAGTATAAAGCTATACTCTGGCGGTTGATGCCGTTCGGCGCCGCCCAGGGTTTCGGATGGCCGTGGAACGTGTCCGAGCGCGTGGTGAAAAGGACGGCGCGGTTGAACTGCGGCTCGACGGTGCGCACGAGCTGCGTGCCTTCGGTGTTCCACAGTTCGAGTTCGCCGCCGTACTCGGCGCGCCAGTCCGGAGTGAGGTAGACGAGCAGGTTCAGGCGCCGGTGCGCATGGATCTGCAGATGCCAGTTGAAATCCGAGTGGATGCCGAGCAGGCCGCCGTGGCGGGTCAGGTGCATGCCGCCGCCGAGCAGGTGGTGGTCGACGAGCAGGTGTGGAATGCCGGTCATCTTCTCGAGCCAGAGCACAAACGCCGCCGAGTTCATGTCGCGCACCGCAGTGCGGATCGCCGGCGGGAATTTCGTTTCGTCGCCACAGCCGAGCTTCACTTCGAGCCCGGGCGCTGCATAGTGATCCCACGCCACATTGTCGTCCGGACCCGGGAACACGCTCGCGAGCCGGCGCGCCACGTCGCCTGGCAGAAAATCGTCGATGACGATGTGCGGATACGGTTGCGCGTTGCGGAATTCCTCCGCGCGCTCACTGGCGATGCGCATCAGCCGCTCGGTGTCGAAGACGTACATGGATGGTCGATTGTTGGACGACGGGCGCATAATACCAGTCCGCCTACAGCCCTCCCTTTGATCCATGACAAAACGTGCAGCCATCCTCGGCGGAGTCCGCATCCCGTTCTGCCGCAACAACACCGCGTATGCCGAGGTCGGCAACTTCGGCATGGCGGTGAAGACGCTGGGTTCGCTGGTCGAGAAGTTCGACCTGCATGACGTCGAACTCGGCGAGGTCGCGTTCGGCGCGGTGATCAAGCTCGCCGCCGACTGGAACCTCGCGCGCGAGGCGGTGCTGTCCTCAGGCCTGTCGCCGTACACGCCTGCGATCACGACCGCGCGCGCCTGCGGCACTTCGCTCGACAACGCGGTGTTGATCGCGAGCAAGATCGCGACCGGCCAGATCGAGGCCGGCATCGCCGGCGGCTCGGACACGACCAGCGACGTGCCGATCGTCTACAGCCGTGCGATGCAGCAGCGTCTGCTCGCGGTCAATCGCGCCAAGGACACGGGCGACAAACTCAAGGCCGCGGTCAGCGGTTTCTCGCTCGGCGAACTCAAGCCGAGCTTCCCCGGTGTTGCCGAGCCGCGTACCGGCATGTCGATGGGCGAGCACTGCGAACTGATGGCGCGCGAATGGACGATCACGCGCCAGGAGCAGGACGAGCTCGCGCTGGCCAGCCATCTCAAGGCCGCCGCTGCGTACGAGCGCGGCTTCTTCAAGGACCTCGTCGTGCCGTTCCGCGGCCTCGATCGCGATGGCTTCCTGCGCCCCGATTCGACGATCGAAAAGCTTGCCGCGCTCAAGCCCGCGTTCGACAAGACCTCCGGGTTCGGCACGCTGACCGCGGGCAATTCGACCGGCCTGTCGGACGGCGCCTCGGCGGTACTGATTTCGAGCGAGGACTGGGCGGCCAAACGCGGCCTCAAGCCGCAGGCATTCATCACCTACTCTCAATCCGCCGCGGTCGACTTCGTCCACGGTGAAGGTTTGCTGATGGCGCCGACCGTGGCCGTGCCGCGCATGCTCGATATGGCCGGCCTGACCCTGCAGGATTTCGATTTCTACGAGATCCACGAAGCCTTCGCCGCGCAGGTGCTGTGCACGCTGCGTGCCTGGGAAGACGCCGACTACTGCAAGAACCGTCTCGGCCGCGACAAGCCGCTCGGCAAGATCGACCCGACCAAGCTCAATGTCAACGGATCGAGTTTGGCGTTGGGGCATCCGTTTGCCGCGACGGGCACGCGCATAGTTGTCACCCTGGCGAAGCTGCTCGAGGAAAAAGGCTCGGGTCGTGGATTGATCTCGATCTGCACCGCCGGTGGGATGGGCGTGACCGCGATCCTGGAACGGCCGTAGACGCTATTCGTCGCGGTAGATCGTCAATCCGGCCAGCGACCGCGTCGGTGGCGGAAACAGCAAGCTCGCGAGATAGCCGATCACGATGCACAGCAGGATCGAGATCGCCAGATAAAAATACGGATGCACGATCTTGAGTGACCAGATCGCCAGCGTCAGCGCCATGCTCGAAGCGATGCCGATCGCGACGCCCGGTGAATTGGCCCGGCGCGTGAACATGCCGAGTGTGTACGCGCCGGCGAAGCCGCCGCCGAGCAGCCCGGCGAGTTCGATCGAGACGTCGAACAGTGAATGGATGTCGAAGCGCGACAGCAGCAGCGCGATGCCGATGCCGACGAGGCCGGCGGCAACGGTCATGATCTCGGCGAAGCGCACGCTCTTGCCTGGGTCGGGGTTCTTCACCAGTTTCTCGTAGAAATCGACCGAGGCCAGCGTCGCCACCGAATTCATGATGCCCGACAGCGTCGCCATCGCCGCGGCGAAGATGCCGGCGATGATCAGGCCGGTCACGCCGCTCGGCAGCTCGGCGGCAATGAACAGCGGAAACGTTGCGTCGATCGGCAGCAGCGGATTCATGCGCTCGGGATGCGTCTTGTAGAACACGAACAGCGCCGTGCCGATCGTGTAGAAGACAAAGCCGCCCGGAATCATGATCGCCGCGAACGCCCAGATCGAGCGGCCGGCTTCCTTGTCGGACTTGGTCGAGAGCACGCGCTGCATCAGCACCTGATCCTTCGGAAACGTCAGCACGACATCAAACAGGACGAGGAAGAGGAAACCCCACACCGTCGCCTTGGTGACGTCGAAACTGAAGTCGAACAGCTTGGTCTTGTGCTCGGCGAGCGCGGTCGAAGCGAATTCACCGAAGCCGCCGTGCAGATGCCAGATGATGAAGCCGATCGCAAAGATCGCGCCGCCCATTTTCACGACGACCTGGACGACGTCGGTCCAGATCACCGCCTTCATGCCGCCGAGCGCGGTGTAAATGATCGTAAAGCCGCCCATGAGCAGGATGCTCCAGGTCACGTCGATGCCGGTGATTGTGGCGATCGCGAGCGCCGGCAGGAACAGGATCACGCTCATGCGGCTGCCGAGCTGCATCGCTATGCACAGCGCGCTGGCGAGCATGCGGATCGCGGGGTGGAAGCGCGTTTCGAGGTAGGAAAACACGCTCATCAAGTTGAGCCGGCGCAGCAGCGGCACGATGAAGATCGCGACGAAGACGAGGCCGACCACGGCGGTGAGATTGTTCGCCATGTAGGTCCAGTTCGTCTCGAATGCTTTTGCAGGAATCGCGATGAAGCTGATCGAACTCGTGTTCGCTGCGTACAGGCTGACGCCCGCGGCCCAGAACGGGATGCTGCGGCCGCCGACGAAGAACTCGGAGGTCGAGTTGTGCTTGTCGCGGATGTAGAAATAAAAACCGATGCCGATCATCGATGCGAGGTAGACGACGATGACGACCCAGTCGAGCCATTTGAGCAGCAGCTTGCCGGTTTCGATCTCGGCATAGCCGAACACGACAGCTCCGTTTGTGCCCGGGCTCGCCCAGAGCATGCCGTCGTTCCATGCGGTCGCTACGCTCGCATCGGCGCCTGCGTTCGCGAGCGTTGCCCAGGCGCCGGTGATCGTGTGGTAGCTGACCATCTTTGTCGCGCCCGTGCTGTCGCGCACGAGATACAGCACCGCGGCCTGGCCGATCGCGCGCGCGGAGCCGGGCACGATCTTGCCGGGCGCGGCGGAGAGATCCTGCCAGCCCTTGTCCGCCGACCGGCGCCAGAGGCGATCGCCGCCGTCACCCGCGACGGTGACGAACACGGCCGAGGTCTGCAGCGCGATCGAACTTGCCTCGCCGCCGGGAAATTCAGGCAGCGTCTGCCACTGCGGTTCCTGTGTCAGCGGGGATAGTTGCAGCACGAAGTTCCTGCCGCTCGCGTCGGCTCCGCTGACGGCGAGTGCGTCGCCCTTGAGCGCGGCGTGGGCGCGGACCAGCGGAACCGGCAGGGGCGGCAGCGCGCTCGACCTCAATGTTCCGCTGTCGAGCGACCATTGCACAACGTGGTCGACGACCGCCGATTCAATGGGTCCGCTCAACACGAACGCGCGCGCGCCGTCGCTCGCGACGCCGCGCACTGCTGGGAGCGGCGTCGCATCGACCCGGTTCCAGGCCTTGCGTTCGGCATCGAGCACGAACACGCCTTGCCCGGCCATCGCGAGTGGCCGGGCATCGACAGCGGCAAGCCCGATCAGCGCACCGGCGTCGGTCAATGTGGGCAGCGTGCCGGTCTTGACCGTGGTCAGGTTTTCCGCGCTCGCGCTGGCAGCGAATCCGAGCAAGAGAACACCGACAGCGAGTTTTTGCGCGCCGGCCAGGATCGAACGAAACATCGGATTCACTCAACTCCCCATCTTGTTATTCTTCGTGCTGATGTGCGTTACCGTTCGCCCGCCGCGGCGAGGATCGCCTCGGCCCGACGCAGAAACGGCGGATCGATCATGCGCCCGTCGACGACGAAGGCGGCACGTCCCTGCGCGGCCGCTTCACGTGCGGCAGCGACGACGCGCATCGCGAGCTCGACCTCGTCGGCCGCGAGCGCGAATGCGGCGTTCGCCAGCGCCACCTGCTTCGGATGGATGCAGGTCTTGCCGATGAACCCCAGGCTGCGCGCCATGCGCGCCTCGGCGAGATAACCGGTCTCGTCGGCGACGTCGGCGCGCGCGCCGTCGAGACACCAGACGCCGGCTTCGCCCGCGGCGAGGCGCAGCGCGAACATCGCCGCATGCACGTTGGCGGGATCGTAACGATCGATGCCGAGCGGCTCGAACAGGTCGCCGAGGCCGAGCTGCAGCCCACGCACGCGCGGGTGCGCGGCCGCGATCTGCGAGGCATGGCGCAAGCCCTTGGCGCTTTCGATATTGACCAGCAGGCCGGCCAGCGCCGACGCGTCGGCCGATTCCATGTGCGCGATTGCCGCCGCGGCGGCACGCACTTCGTCGGCCGATTCGGCCTTGGGCAGGTTGATCAGATCGACGCCAGGCACGGCGAGCGCCTTGATGTCGTCGACGAAATGCGGCGTACCTAATGCGTTGACGCGCACGATGACAAGCTTGCCGGCGCCGCGCGCGGCGTCCGATTGCACGAATTCGGCTACATGGCGGCGCGCCGCGGCCTTCACCTCTTCGGGCACCGCGTCTTCGAGGTCGAATGAGAGCGCGTCGGCGGCACCGGCCACGCCCTTGGCGAAAAGCTCCGGGCGCGAGCCCGGCAGGAACAGTTTGCTGCGGATCAAGGGAGCCATATGCGGCAGTGTGGGCGCGGGGGGCGCGGAAAGGAATCAACGCCCGAATTTTCAGACGCAACTTTTCCTTGCGATTTCGCGCCGCCAAGCCATCGAAACGGCCGTTTGCGCCGCGCTCGCTGCGCTGGCTGAACGGTTGCGGGCAGATTGTGGATAACTTTGTGCATAGCGAGTCGCTTGCGCAGGCCGGGAAAATCGGTTAGACGGGCGTTCAGCCATATATGTGCGTCAGATTTCAATGTAAGTATATGATTCAAATGATTTTACTTGCTGTCTCGCAATGGTAACGCAAGTGTAAAACGCTGCAATTGCTACGAATGCTGCATTGTGTATAAATCCACCGCCTAAGCGCTTGTCTCGGCGTAAGAATTCGGCAACAAAGCACGCGTAATCTCACCGCGTCAGGCGTCGCAACAAGGCTCAAGGACTGGGGCGTGGCGTGCGGGATGCGCACGGCGCGGAAAGGCTGCAGGGATGGCCGACACGGACGTACCGACGCCTGAATTTTCATGCGCTCACGTCTATTCGGGACGACCAGAAAACGCTCGGTGCACACGGAACGTCGCACCGTCGTTTTCGCTTGCGCGCGCTACTTAGGGAACCTCTCGAAACCGTAGCGAGCGAAGAGCCGATCTGGTCTAGGATCGGGCGCGTCGCCTGCGCGCAGGAATCCGTAGTGTACGTGAAGGTACATGAGGATTCCGAGCACAGCCGGCGCGCAAATTATCGAGCGCAGTAGATTTCGAGGGGTTTCCTACAGCCAGCCCATCTGCGCGAGTGAAGCGGCCCTGCCAGTGCCGACGACCAGGTGATCGAGCACGCGTACGTCGACCATGCGCAACGCGCGCTGCAGTTCGCCGGTGACCTCGCGATCGGATTGGCTGGGTTCGGCGACGCCGGACGGATGGTTGTGGGCGAAGATCACCGCCGCCGCGTTGTGCGCCAGGCAGCGGCGCACCACTTCGCGCAGATGCACGCTGGCGCCATTGATCGAGCCGCGGAACAATTCCTCGAACGCGATCATGCGATTGCGGTTGTCGAGGTAGAGGCAGGCGAACACTTCGTAGGGATAGCTCGCCAGTTTCGCGCGCACGAAGTCCGTGCAGGCGCGCGGGTTGGTCAGCGCGTGCGGGCGATCGAGATCGACGGCGAGATAGCGCCGGCCGAGTTCGAGCGCGGCGTGCAGCCGGCTTGCCTTGGCTGCGCCGAGTCCGGGCAAAGCCGCGAGCGCGGCGGGCTCGAATTCGAGCAGCGCCTTCAATCCGCCGTCGCGTGTGAGCAGTTCGCGGCCGAGATCGACCGCGGTCTGTCCGCGCCGTCCGCTGCCGAGAAAGATCGCGATCAGTTCCGCATCCGACAGTGCGCCGGCGCCGCGCGCGAGCAGTTTTTCGCGCGGGCGTTCCGCGCTGGGCCAGTCGAGGATCGTCATGGCGAAAGTTTCAATCGATATGCCGGCGGACGCAGCCGGGCCGGATGCAAATTCCGGTAAGCTATAAGCGCATATCGCTGTCGTTGGATTTCCTACATGGCTCAGTTTGAGGCTCGAAACGGACTTGCCGGCTTGCGCGTGTTGCTCGGGGTTTCGGGCGGCATCGCGGCGTACAAGGCCTGCGAGCTCGTGCGTCGTCTGCGCGAGGTCGGCGCCGAGGTGCGCGTCGTGCTGACCGAAAACGCGGTGCGCTTCGTCACGCCGTTGACGTTCCAGGCGCTGTCGGGGCAGCCGGTGCGCTCGGGCTTGTGGGACGAGGCCGCGGAAGCGGCGATGGGGCATCTCGAACTCGCGCACTGGGCGCAGCAGATCGTCATCGCGCCGGCAAGCGCCGACCTGGTCGCGCGCCTCGCTCACGGGTTCGCCGATGACCTGCTCACGACCTTGTGTCTTGCCAGCGACGCACCGCTCGCGATCGCGCCGGCGATGAACCTGCGCATGTGGGCGCATGCCGCGACGCGAGCGAACGTCGCCACGCTACGCGCGCGCGGCGCGGTTTTTCTCGGTCCCGGCGAAGGCCGCATGGCCGAAGCGGAATCCGGCCTCGGCCGGCTGCTCGAGCCGCATCAGATCGTCGCCGAACTGGCCGCACTGCACGGCCCGAAGGTGTTGACCGGCAAGCGCGTGCTGGTCAGCGCGGGACCGACCTACGAGGACATCGACCCGGTGCGTTTCATCGGCAACCGCAGTTCGGGGCGCATGGGTTTCGCCGTCGCCCAGGCTGCGATGGAGCAGGGCGCGAGCGTCGAACTCGTCGCCGGTCCCGTGCATCTGCCGACGCCGGCGGGCGTTGCGCGCGTCGACGTGCGCAGCGCGCGCGAGATGCGCGAAGCCGTGCTCGCGCGTGCGCAACACAGCGACATCTACATCGGTGCCGCGGCGGTCGGTGATTTTCGTCCGCACGAAGTCGCTGCGCACAAGTTGAAGAAGACCGGCGGCGCATTGAGCCTGAGCCTGGACGAGAATCCCGACATCCTGGCCGCGGTTGCCGCGCTGAAGCAGCGCCCCTACGTCGTCGGTTTCGCGGCCGAAACACAGAACATAGAGGGCTACGCGCGCGCCAAGCTCGAACGCAAGAAGCTCGACCTGATCGCGGCGAACAAGGTCGGTGAGGGCGAGGGATTCGACACCTGCCAGAATGAAATCCTGCTGATTTCGCGCGACGGTGCCGAACGCCTCGCGCGCGCTGACAAGCTTGCGCTCGCGCGCCAGCTCGTCGCGCGCATCGCGGAAAAATACGCGGATCGGGAATTGCCTGGCGGGAATCGAAAAAGTACCGATCGTGCGCGCTCGCCAGCGCGCACTACGCGACGCACGAGGACGCGCGCCAAGTGATCGAGGTCGAGTTGAAAATCCTCGATCCGCGCCTCGGCAAGGAAATTCCGCTGCCCACGCAAGCGACGTCCGGTTCGGCAGGCATGGATCTGCGCGCCGCGCTCGATGCGCCGCTCACACTCGAACCCGGGGCGAGCGCGCTGGTCCCGACCGGCATCGCAATTCATGTCGGAGATGTGAACTACTGCGCAGTTATTCTTCCGAGATCGGGACTGGGTCACAAACACGGTCTCGTGCTTGGCAATCTCGTCGGTTTGATCGATGCGGATTACCAGGGACCACTGATGATTTCGTGCTGGAATCGCGCTGCCGCTGCGTATACGATCGCCCCGGGGGAACGCATCGCGCAACTGGTCTTTTTGCCGGTCGCGCATGCGCGATTTCGTGTGGTCGAAGAGTTCGATGCCAGCGAACGCGGCGTCGGCGGATTCGGCCACTCCGGCAGCGTGTAACCCGCGACTGCTGCCCCGGAACGACACTGGGGAGACCGAGCGTGGGAAGCTGGCTGGCGAGAAAGAAACCCGAAGTCCTGGCCGACGCCGAACTTGCCGGCGTGAAGCGGCAATCGGAGGACGCTGCGGTCAAACCATCGCAACAGAGCGCAGCGGAAGGTACGGGCCTGACCCGCTACGCGATGCTCGTCGGCGCCCTTCTGCTGTGGATGCTGGGCGGGCTCTTCGCCTGGCAAGCATGGCTGGTCCAAACCGAGCAGGGCGATGCGGAGCGGATCGTCGCCTTGCGCGACAGCGATGCCGAGGCGCTTGGCCAACTCGTGGACGAGACGCGTACCCGCTTGCGGCGGGTATTGGCGAGTAGCGCGGTCACGACGCCACTCGCGGAATCCTGGGAAAGCGGACGCGAAGCGGCCACCCAGGCGGCAAAAAAAGCGATGCCCGAGCTTGTCGCCATCGATTTTCACCGCCCCGACATCTCCGATGTGCTCTCCGCCGATTTCTCCAAGACGGGCTATGCCCGGTCGGCGATGCTCGTGCAGGCCAGCCGCACGCATGAGCCGGCGCCGGCGCAGTCGGCAATCGGCGAAGGCGCCAAGCGCGCGCTCGTGTTCGCGCTGCCGGTGACGCGCGAAAACGAAACCTTGGCCTACGCATATGCCAGCCTGTCGTTCGAGCCGGTTCTTGCCGCATTCCGCAAATTCGAGCCGGGTGCGGGCAGGCTGGAGCTGCGCCAAGGTACCGGGGCGAGCGACACGGTACTTGCCACCTCGGGTTCGGTGGTGGATGGAACGCCCGACAACATCGGCAAACAGGTCGTGAACAGCCTGTTTCGTGTTGCGAGCATGCCGCCAACGCCGCCGATCATGCTGCCACGCAGCACGCTTTTGCTGGGCGTACTTGCCTTGTTGAGCCTGGCTTCAGGCGTAATGATGTTCTATGCCCGCTTGGTTGGGTGGCGCGTGGCGTTCGATTCGATGCTGCGGCGCAAGCAGGCGGAGAGCCTCGCCACCATGGAAGAAGCACCCAAGGAGCCCGTTCCGATGTCGCCAGCCCCAGCTGCAGCCAAACCTACCAAGCCCGCCCCTGTCGAAGAGCAGGACGTCCACGTCAGCCGCAGCATGTTCCGCGCCTATGACATTCGCGGCGTGCTCGGCAAGACCCTGAACGCCGACGTTGCGCGCCTGATCGGCCGCGCAATCGGCAGCGAGATGGCGAGCCGCGGGTTGAAGACGATCGCGGTCGGCCGCGACGGACGCCTGTCCGGTCCGAGCCTGTCCGCGGCCCTGATCGATGGCTTGCGCTCGACCGGTGCGGACGTGACCGATATCGGCGCGGCGCCGACGCCCGTGCTGTACTTCGCCACCCAGCATCTGAATCTCGGCTCCGGCGTCATGGTCACCGGCAGCCACAACCCGCCCGACTACAATGGCTTCAAGATCGTGCTGGGCGGCGAGACGCTGGCCGAAGACGCGATCCAGAAGCTCTACAAGCGCATCGCCGACAAGGATTTCGCGACTGGTACCGGCCAACTCGAGAAGCGCAATCTGAATGCGGATTACATCGAGCGCATCGCCGGCGACGTGCGCCTGCATCGGCCGCTCAAGATCGTCGTCGATTGCGGCAACGGCATTCCGGGCGCGATCGCACCGCAGTTGTTCGAGCGCCTCGGCGCCGACGTCGTGCCGCTGTTTTGCGAGGTAGACGGCAACTTCCCGAACCATCATCCCGATCCGTCCGACCTGCACAACCTTGAGGATCTCATCCTCACGGTCAAGCAGATCAAGGCTGATCTCGGCATCGCCTTCGATGGCGACGGCGATCGCCTCGGCGTCGTCACTCCCTCGGGCGAAGTGATCTTCCCGGATCGCACGTTGATGCTGTTCGCGCGCGACGTGCTCACGCGCAACAAGGGCGCGACGATCATCTATGACGTCAAATGCACCGGCAAGCTCGCGCCGGTGATCGAGAAAGCCGGCGGTGTCCCGTTGATGTGGCGCACCGGGCATTCGCTGATCAAGGGCAAGATGCGCGAGACGGGTGCGGCGCTGGCCGGCGAGATGAGCGGGCACTTCTTCTTCAAGGAGCGCTGGTACGGCTTCGACGATGGTCTCTATGCCGGCGCGCGTCTGCTCGAGATTCTCTCGGGCGATGCGCAACAGCGTGCGCCGCAGGCGATCTTCGAGGAGCTGCCGAACAGCATCAGCACGCCGGAGCTCAAGATCGAGCTGACCGAAGGCGAGCACTACAAGTTCATCGAGCGCTTCCAGAAGGAAGCCAAGTTCGAAGGTGCGCGGATCAACACGATCGACGGCGTGCGTGCGGACTGGCCGGATGGCTGGGGTTTGGTGCGCGCTTCGAACACGACGCCGGTCCTTGTGCTGCGCTTCGACGCCGAGAGCATGGAAGCGCTCAAGCGCGTGCAGAACCTGTTCCGTGCGCAACTGCTCGCGATCAACCCGAAACTCAAGCTGCCGTTCTGAGGCACTAGCCCGAATTCGTCGGGCTCTGTTTTTGGTGCGGGCGTTCGAACGGCGTCGCTATTGCGCGTCGGCTTTCTGCGTCGCGCGCAGTTCGCGATAGCGGGTCAGTTCGGCCTGCGCCCTGAGTTCCGATTCCGTGCGCTCGGCGAGTTTTTTCGTGATGAACTTCTTTTGCGCAGCCACGTTGCCGCGCAGGGTTTCGATCTGCTGCTTGACCGTCGGAGGTACCGGTTTGCCGTCACGCTCGAAGCTCGATGCGTAGGCAAGCTGCTCGGCCAGGCTCTTCTCCTGGATCGCTTCGCTGACCTTGACGTTGGCGATTTCCTGGTCGATCGCGGCAAGACGGCCCTTCTGCGCATCGAGCAAGGCCTGCTCGGAGGCATAGGCCTGCAGCATTTGCCGGTCGGCCTGGGCCGCTTCGGCCGCGCGCTGTTTTTCCTGCGCCGCGACGGTGGCCGCGTTCGCGTCCGCACTCTTTTCCTCGGCAGTCTTGACCCGGTCGACGTGCTTGACCAGGTTGCCGCGGCTGTCGATGACGTCATAGCCGACCTGCAGCGCCTCCGCGGTCGGCGAGTCGGCGTACTGCACGGCACCATGCGAGTCGGTCCAGCGGTAGCGGTTGTGCCCCTTGCCTTGCGACCAGGCCAACGATGCGGCCGTCGCCAGGCCGAGGGTCAATGCGAACGTGATGGGGAGGCGCATGTCGAAGAGATCTCCGTTTCGTCAAGCATACAAGGTTCGTGTGCACGCGGATCGTGCGTGCCGCCGCGTCATTCAGCTGCGGCGTAGGCGTGCTGGTACGCCTGCATCTTCTCGCGATGTACGGCGAGTTCCACGCGCGTGTCGATCAGCGCAAACAGCTCGGCGAGGCGTGCGATCGCGATCACCGGCACGCCGAATTCGCGCTCGACTTCCTGCACGGCCGACAGCGTACCTTGGCCGCGTTCCTGGCGATCGAGCGCGATCAGGATGCCGGCCGGCGTCGCGCCGTGTGCGGCGATCAGCGCAAGCGACTCGCGAATCGCCGTGCCCGCGGTGATCACGTCGTCGACGATCAGCACGCGGCCTTTGAGCGGCGCGCCGATCACGACGCCGCCTTCGCCGTGCGTCTTCGCCTCCTTGCGGTTGAAGGCGACCGGAACATCGCGCTTGGCGAGGTCGGCCAGCGCGATCGAAGTCGCGGTGGCCAGCGAAATGCCCTTGTATGCCGGTCCGAACAGCATGTCGAAAGCAATGCCGGAATCGAGTGCGGCCTGTGCATAGGCGCGCCCGAGCGTGGCCAGCGCCGCGCCTGAATCGATCATGCCGGCGTTGAAAAAGTACGGGCTCACGCGGCCCGACTTGAGCGTGAACTCGCCGAAGCGCAGCGCGTTCTTGGCGAGAGCGAGATCGAGGAAGGATCGCTGGTGAGGAAGCATGCGCAGGCAGGATCGGGTGGCGATGCGATGTATTATCGCCTCTCGCCTTTCTTCTTACATCCCACGATGCGCATTCTCACCTTTAATGCCAACGGCATCCGCTCCGCCGCGAACAAGGGCTTCTTCGACTGGCTGAAGAAACAGGACGCCGACGTGGTCTGCCTGCAGGAGACCAAGGCACAGGAGGACCAGCTCACCGATCCGATGTTCCGCCCCGACGGTCATCATTGTTTCTATCGCGATGCAACGACGAAGAAGGGCTACAGCGGCGTCGCGATCTACGCGAAACGCGAACCGGACGAAGTGCGCACCGGACTCGGCTGGCGCGAGTTCGACGAGGAAGGCCGCTACATCGAAGCGCGTTTCGGCAAGCTCAGTGTCGTCTCGTTCTATATCCCGTCCGGCACCTCGGGCGAGGAGCGCCAGGATTTCAAGTTCAAGGTCATGAACTGGCTCACACCGATCTTCGCCGAATGGCTCAAGTCCGAGCGTGAATACGTGCTCTGCGGCGACTGGAACATCGTGCGCGCGAAAGACGACATAAAGAACTGGACCTCGAACCAGAAGAATTCCGGTTGCCTGCCGCCCGAGCGCGCCTGGCTCAACGGTCTCATTGCCGACGCGCACGGCGACGGCCTAACGCCGCCGCCGAAGACCGGCTGGAACGACGCCTTCCGCGTCGTCAAGCCCGACACGGTCGAATACACCTGGTGGTCGGCGCGAGGCAGCGCGCGCGCGAACAACGTCGGCTGGCGCATCGATTACCAGATCGTCACGCCGGGCATGGGCAAGAAAGTGAAGAGCTGCGAGATCACGCCCGCGCCGCGTTTCTCCGACCACGCGCCGATGCTTGTCGAATACCGGTGACGGACGCGCCTACCAACATCGAAGCGTCGGCAGGCGCGCAACGCACGCGCACGCTCGGCGCAATCACCCTGCTCGGATTCGGTTCCGGCCTGCCGGTCGCGCTGTCGTTCTCGACGCTCGAAGCATGGTGCGCGGTCAGCGGCCTGAGTCTCAAGACCATCGGCGTGATCAAGCTCGTTGCGCTCGCCTACGTGTTCAAGTTCCTCTGGGCGCCACTGATCGATCGTTTTTCACTGCCCGTTCTGAGCCGGCGCCGCGGCTGGATGCTGTGGACGCAGCTTGGCATCGTCGTCGCCCTCGTGCTGATCGCGGGCCTGTCGCCGCAAACCTCGCTGCCAGCGATCGCGCTGCTGGCAATCGTGCTGGCGACGCTGTCGGCGACGCAGGACATCGCGGTCGACGCCTATCGCGCCGATCAACTCCTGCCACAGGATCGCGGCCTCGGCGCCGCGCTCGGCGTCGGCGGTTATCGCATCGCGATGGTCGTCTCGGGCGGCTTCGCGCTGATCCTCGCCGGTTCCTACGGGTTCCGTTTTGCGTATCTGGCGATGGCGGCTTTCATGGCCATCGGCATCGTCGGCACGCTGATTGCGCCAGAGCGGCACCTGGCCGAGCAATCCGCGCATTCCCTTCTCAAAGCCTATGTCGAGCCATTGCGCGAATTTTTCTCACGAACCAAGGCGCTGCAATGGCTCGCGCTGATCCTTGTCTACAAGCTAGGCAATGCGTTCGCGTTGAGCCTGTCCAGCACGTTTCTGTTGCGCGGTGCGGGTTATGCGCTGAGCGACGTCGGCTGGGTCAACAAGGTGTTCGGGCTCGCCGCGACCGTCGTCGGCGCGTTCGCCGGCGGATTGTTGCTCGAACGTTGGTCACTGCGCCGCGCGCTGTGGATATTCGGCGTGCTGCAAGGCTTGGGCGCGCTCGGGTTCTTCGCCATCGCGCTCGGCTGGCAGGGCTATCCTGCGCTGGTGACCGCGGTGGCGGCGGAGAATTTCACTTCAGGCCTCGGCACGGGCGCGTTCGTCGCGCTGCTGATGGCTCTGTGCGACAAGCGTTTCAGCGCCACGCAGTACGCGCTGTTCAGCGCACTCGATTCCGCCGCGCGCATCTTCGTCGGCCCGCTTGCGGGATGGGTCGCCGCTAATTACGGCTGGGTCGTCTATTTCGCGGTGAGCCTCGCCTGCGCCGTGCCGGGTCTGCTGCTGTTGGCCGCACTGGGTGGGCAATTCGCCCGGCTCGACGCGAAATCATCAACCGCCTAGCGCGCTCCGTAGTAAACGCCGCCGAGGACGCGCGGCCCGCGTGCGCCGGTGACCGTGGGCACGTTCGGCGCGGCGCGGTCGTCGAGGCGCTCGCGTGCAAGCCAGGCGAAAGTCATCGCCTCGACGAAATCAGGATCGATGCCGAGCTCGGCGATGCTCGCGACTTGAACCGGTGCGAGCGCTTGCGCGATCGCCGCCATCAGCACCGGATTGTGCACGCCGCCGCCGCAGACCCAGACCTCGCGCGTGTCGCGCGCCTGCGTGCGACTCGCGTCGGCGATCGTGATTGCCGACAGCGCGACCAGCGTCGCCTGCACGTTCTTCGGTGCAATCGCGAGTCCGCGCAGGCGCTCGGCGAGCCAGGCCAGATGGAACACCTCGCGGCCGGTACTTTTCGGCGGCGGTTCGGCGAAGTAGGGCTCGGACAGCAGACGCTTGAGCAGCGTTTCGTCGATACGCCCCGAGGCGGCGAACGCGCCGTCCTTGTCGTAGGGCTGGTCGCGGTGCCTGGCGATCCACGCGTCGAGCAAACAGCTCGCCGGGCCCGTGTCGAAGCCGCGCAGCGGCTGCTTCGCGTTGCCGGAAAGGACCGTGATGTTGGCGATGCCGCCGAGATTGAGCACGACGCGAGTCTTTCTGTCCTGCGCGAGCATCGCCGCGTGGAAGGCGGGCGCGAGCGGCGCGCCGTGGCCACCCGCGGCGATGTCGCGGCGGCGGAAATCGGCGACGGTGGTGATGTCGGTCAGTTCGGCGATCACGTTCGGATCGCCGAGCTGCATCGTGTACGGTGCAGGGCCGAGCGGGCGATGGCGCACGGTCTGGCCGTGCGAGCCGAGCGCGCGTATTTTTTTCGCATCAACGCCTTCGCGTCTCAGCAGCGTGTTCGCAGCTGCGGCGAACGAGCGCGCGATCTCGACGTCGAGTGCACCGAATTCGTCGAGCGCGTTGCGTCCGTCGCCCTGCGCAAGCGCAAGGATGCGCCGGCGCAGATCATCGGGATATGCATGGGTCAGACCGGCAAGCAGCTTCGGTT
>NZ_DASVOK010000168.1:0-7094 GCF_036383415.1 Rudaea sp.
ACGTGTTCGGCGGCCAGGTGCTCGGGCAGGCCTTGTCGGCCGCGCAGCAGACGGTCGAGGACCATCGCGGCGCGCATTCGCTGCACGCCTACTTCCTGCGTGCCGGCGACATCGGCGCGCCGATCGTCTACAACGTCGAGCGCACGCGCGATGGGCGCAGCTTCTCCACGCGGCGCGTGATCGCGATCCAGCATGGCGAGCAGATCTTCAACTGCACCGTCTCGTTCCAGATCGACGAGCCCGGCTTCGAACATCAGATCGCGATGCCGAACGTGCCGCAGGCCGACTCGCTGCCATCGCGCAAGGTCCTCTCGCCTGACGAACTCGAGAAGCTGCCGCCGAAACTGCAGCGCTGGCTTGGCAGCAAGGGACCATTCGAGCTGCGTTATGTCGAGCCGCGCGACGAATTCAATCCCGGCAAGCTCGAACCGCTGCAACACATCTGGTTCCGCCTCGTCGACCGCATCGGCGACTCGCCCACGCTGCACCGCGCGATGGTCGCCTACGCCTCCGATTTCAACCTGATCGGCACCGCGATGCTGCCGCACGGCATCTCCTGGCTGACCGGCAAGGTGCAACTCGCCAGCCTCGATCATGCAATGTGGTTCCACCGCCCATTCCGCGCCGACGAGTGGCTGCTCTATTCGCTCGACAGTCCGACTGCACAGGGTGCGCGCGGCCTTGCGCGCGGGCAGATCTTCTCCGCCGACGGCCGCCTCGTTGCTTCGACTGCGCAGGAAGGCATGATGCGATTGGCGGAGGGCAAGTAATGTCGAGATCGACAAACGATCATCCTTGATCGCAAGATCAACAAGCGGCCATCCATGGCCGCACTTCTCAATTAATATCGTCACGCCATGAGGCAAATTTATACATCAGCACGCAACGAGAACGTCGACCGCGTCGTCGCGCTGCTGCGCGAGGCCGGCATCGAGACCTCGGTGACGAACCGCAGCAACTACAAGGGCCACGACTACAAGGGGCCAAGCTACTCGTCGAAATCCGGCCGTGACGACTGGGCGCAGGTATGGGTCGTGCATTCGGATGACCAGACGCGCGCACGCGCGCTGCTGCGCGAAGTCGGCATCGAGCCACCCACGCGTTATGCCGAGGAACTGGAAGCCTCGCGCGGCAAAGAGCGCACTCCCGAGCAGCGCCGCTCGCGCTTCATCTGGAACATGCGCACGCTGCTGCTCGTCGCGATCGTCGCGCTGCTGATGCTCAACTGGCTGGGCATCATCAAGATATTTTAGCGGTCGCCAGCAGCAGCGCTTTCCAACAGGATTTTTTCCTCATGTCCCGGACCAAGACTCCCTTTCTCTTCGACCTCGACGGCACCCTGATCGACAGCGTTTACCAGCACGTGCTGGCCTGGAAGACCTCACTCGATACGGAAGACATCAACATTCCCGTCTGGAGCATCCACCGCAAGATCGGCATGTCGGGCGGCTTGTTCACGAACATCCTGCTGCGCGAAACCGGACTCGACGCCACACCCGAGCGCCTCGAACGCCTGCGCCGCAACCATGCCGCCGCATACAAGGAGTTCTCCGCCAGCGTGCGTCCGCTGCCCGGCGCACGCGAGCTGCTCGACTACCTCACCGAACAAGGCAACCCTTGGGCGATCGCGACCAGCGGTCGCATGGAAACCGCCGGGCCCAACCTCGCCTCGCTCGGCATCGACCCGGCCAAAGTGACCGTGGTCACGCGCGATCAGGTCAAGTACGCCAAACCCGACCCGGACCTGTTCCTGACCGCGGCTGAACGGCTCGGCGTCGATATCCGCGATTCGCTCGTGCTCGGCGACAGCATCTGGGACATGATCGCGGCCAAGCGCGCACGCGGCCTCGGCGTCGGCCTGCTTTCGGGCGGTTACGGCGAGGACGAATTGAGCAAGGCCGGCGCGTTCCGCGTCTATGCCGATCCGGCCGACCTGCTGCTGCACATCGACGAGGTCGCGGCGCGGGCGTGACGGACCGACGCTGTACCGCACTTCCTCTCCCCCTTGAAAGTAGGGCTTTTGCACAAGAGGGGGTGGAGTAGAATTCCCCCATGAAGTCCGAGACCGTCCGCCTGTTTCAGACCCTGCCGCACCCGTGCGGCTACTTCGCCGAGCGGACGGCGCAGAATCTCGTCATCGACCCTTCCGCGCCGCACCTGCCGCGCATGTACGCGCATGCGCTGACGCGCGGCTATCGTCGCGCCGGTGGCCATGTCTATCATCCGCAATGCCCGCAGTGTCGCGCCTGCGTGCCGGCGCGCATTACGGTAGCGCAGTTCGAACCCGACCGCAGTCAGCGGCGCAACCTCAGGCGCAACGCCGACCTCACCCTGAGCGTCGAGCCGGCACGCTACAGCCACGAATACTTCAGCCTGTACCGACGCTATCTCGATGCGCGCCACGCGGGCGGCGGCATGGACAACCCCGATCCACAGGATTTCACCCGCTTCCTCTACACGGCGTGGAGCCCGACCTCGTTCCTCGAACTGCGCGACGCCGGCGGCGAGCTGTGTGCCGTCGCGGTCACCGACATCACCACGACCGGGATGTCGGCCGTGTATACTTTTTACGATCCGGCCTTCGAGGCGCGCGGACTCGGCACCCACGCCATCCTGCGCCAGATCGAACTCGCGCGCGAACGCGGCCTGCCGCATCTGTATTTAGGCTACTGGATCGAACGCCACCCGAAGATGGATTACAAGGCGCGCTTCAAGCCGTTGGAGTTGTTGACCTCCGAAGGCTGGAAGACCAGTTCCTAGATCAGCTTGGCGACGCGACCGGCGGCGGCGCCTTCTTGCGCACCCCGAATCCGAAGTCGTGATCGCTGTGCAGCGATACGACCAGGCGGATGAACGAATGCGGCAGCATCAACTCCGCCTCGACCGCGTTGCCTTCGCTGTCGCGTCCCTGCACGGTCAGGGTGAAGAACGGCCCGGCCGGATCGATCGCCGAGCAAACGATGTGCGGACCGACCGGGGGCACGTCGGTGAGGTAGGGCTTGATCACCGCGCCGAGCGTGTCTATCGCCTGTGGAAACAGGAACACGGCGAAGCTGGTCGTATCGTTCATGTGGTTGCCATTCGTTCGATTCGTTCGAGTATAGCGAAAGCGCGACAGGGCATTGCCCGGTCCAGTATTCTCGACGCTCCCCCTTCGCCATCCATCCATGCCGCACCTTCTCTGTTTCCTCGCCCTGCTCCCGCTCGCCGCCGCGCATGCCGCGCCGCCCGACGACACCTGGATGAGCGTGCTGCTCGACGGCCGCAAGATCGGCAGCATGCACACCACGCGCAGCGTCGATGGCGAGCGCGTGCGCACGATGCAGGCGATGCAGATCGAGCTCGAACGCTCCGGTCTCAAGGTGGCGCTGAGCACGAGTGAGAGCGACGAGGAGACGCGCGAAGGCAAGCCGCTGCGCTTCGAGTCGCGCACCAAGATCTCCGGCATCGAAAACGTGCAGACCGGTACGATCGGCGCGGACGGCAAGCTCGAGGTGACGACCGAAGTCGGCGGCGCGAAG
The DNA here is from genome assembly GCF_036383415.1 of Rudaea sp. Classification (GTDB taxonomy): domain Bacteria; phylum Pseudomonadota; class Gammaproteobacteria; order Xanthomonadales; family Rhodanobacteraceae; genus Rudaea. Next base: position 3,522 of record NZ_DASVOK010000168.1, read on the forward strand.
CAATCGCGCACGCTGGCCTGGCCGCCGGGCGCGCTGCTCGCCGAAGGCCTGCGCCTGACCGAGGAAAAGCACGGATTCACGCCCGGCACGCGCTACAAGACGCTCGCGTTCCAGGCCGAGAATCTCGAGGCGGTCGAGGTTGATTCGCGGGTCGGCGCGCGCGAGACGATAGACCTGCCCGACGGCAAGCGCGAACTCGTGCGCATCGAACAGACGATCGCGCTCGGCGATGCGCCGACGAAAACGGTGTCGTGGGTCGAGGCCGATTCCAGCGTGCGCAAGCTGCTCGTGCCGATGATGGGCTACGAATTGACCATGCTCGCTTGCTCGAAAGCCTGCGCGACCGGGCCGAACCAGGCGTCCGACATCCTCGTCGGCACGATGCTCGCCGCGCCGCGTGCGTTGACCGCCGACGAGCGCACCAAGGGCATGCGCATCCTCGTCAGCGCGACCGACACGAGCGGTGAGGCGCTCAAGTTCGCCACTACGGACGAACAGCAAATCGCCGCGGTGGCCGGAGGCAAGGTCGAGCTGCGCATCGCGCCGGCATCCACGGAAACATCGCGCGAAGGCAAGCCCACCGCTGCAGATACGCAGCCGAACGACTGGCTGCAAAGTGCTGCACCCGAGATCATCAAGCTCGCCCGCGAAGGCGCGGGCGCAGCAAAGGCGCCCGCTGCGCAGATGCAGAACCTCGAGGACTTCGTCCGCAGGTTCATTCGCACCAAGGACCTCAGCGTCGGCTACGCCTCGGCGCTCGAGGTGGCGAAAAATCCGGAAGGCGACTGCACCGAGCACGCGGTGCTGCTTGCCGCGCTCGGTCGTGCAATCGGAATTCCGACACGCGTCGTCGACGGCCTCGTCTACATCGATCACTACGCGGGCAAGAGCAACGTCTTCGTGCCACACGCTTGGGCACAGGCCTGGGTCGACGGGCACTGGCGCAGCTACGACGCCGCGCTGCAGGGTTTCGATGCCGGGCATGTCGCCTTGTCCACCGGCAGCGGCGATCCGTGGCGGTTTTACGCGGGTTTCAGCACGCTCGGGCGCGCGCGCGTGGAGGCGATCGAGCCACTGCAGCCCTGATCGACGCCTGCCGGGCGCGGCGTATCTTCCCATGATGATTCTGGGGAATTGCCATTATTCATTGTTTCTGAAGGGAATTATCGACGGAGATTTTGCCGTTGCATGGCGCTGCATTCATGTCTTGAAAATTTGATATCTTTTTGATATCATTGTTTTCAACCATCGGAGAAGCCACCATGAACGAACGTTCCGTTTCCGCGCCGTCCGGCATTCCCGCCCTGATCGGTCTGGTCGTACTGCTGATCGCCGATATCGCCTGGCTGATTTACGGTATCCAGAACAAGGCGCCGTGGGGCATCGTCGCCGCGATCCTGGTTGGCATCGTCCTCCTGGTCAGTCTCGGCGGCTTCTTCACCGTCGCGCCGAACGAGGGTAAGGTGCTGCAGTTCTTCGGCAAGTACGTCGGCACCGTGCGCGACGCCGGGCCGCGCTGGGCAAATCCGTTCTACAGCAAGACCGGCGTGTCCCTGCGCGTGCGCAACTTCGAGTCGTCCAAGCTCAAGGTCAACGATCTCGACGGCAACCCGATCGAGATCGCCGCGGTCGTGGTCTGGCAGGTCGTCGACACCGCCGAGGCCTTGTTCCAGGTCAACGACTACGAGGACTTCGTCCATATCCAGAGCGAATCCGCGTTGCGCACGATGGCGACGAGCTATCCCTACGATTCGCACGACACCGGCGCGCTGTCGCTGCGCAGCCACGGCAGCGAAATTTCCGATCACCTGCAGAAGGAAATCCAGGATCGTCTCGCCAGCGCCGGCATGAAGATAATCGAGGCGCGCATCACCCACCTCGCCTTCGCGCCCGAGATCGCACAGGCCATGCTGCAGCGCCAGCAGGCGAGCGCCATCATCGCCGCGCGCACGCGCATCGTCGAAGGTGCAGTGACGATGGTCGAGATGGCGCTCGATCAATTGTCCAAGCGCGGCATCGTCCAGCTCGACGAGGAGCGCAAGGCGGCGATGGTCTCGAACCTGCTCGTCGTGCTCTGCGGCGAACGCGGCACGCAGCCGATCGTCAATACGGGCACCCTCTACAACTGAGCCCCGGAGAACGTCATGGACAGCGAACGGCGCGAAATATGGTTTCCTGCGAAACGTTATGGCTGGGGGTGGGGACCGCCCGTGGCATGGCAGGGTTGGCTGGTTCTCGCCGGATATTTTCTGCTCGCGATCGGCGGTGCCGGCATCTTGCTGCGCCAACCGCATACCGCCACGTCCGTCATCGCATTCACGGTCTACGTCCTGCTGCTGACCTTCGCGCTTTCCGTCATCTGCTGGCTCAAGGGCGAAAAGCCGCGCTGGCGTTGGGGCGGAAAGGGCTGATGCGCTGCATACCTGAAAAGATAATCCGAATGTCGGCTCGCCGGCATAGCCTCCATGTCGGCCGCTGACAAGAAAGCCTACCCGCTGCGCATAAGCGCCGACGTGCTCGACGCCGTGCAACGCTGGGCCGACGACGAACTGCGCAGCGTCAACGCGCAGATCGAGTACGTGCTGCGTGACGCGTTGCGCAAAGCCGGGCGCGTGAAGGCGCCGAAACCCGACTCTCCTGCAGACGAATCGGATGACCCATGACTTCTTCTCAGCCGCAGCTGCGCACCGCATTGCTGATCGGCACGGCGTCGGCACTCGCCGCGCTCGCGCTGCTTCCTTACGTGCTTGCACTGCAGCCGCACGGGCTCGACAAGTATCCGGTCGCGCCGGTGATCGTGATCGCCGCACAATTCGTGGTGAATGGTGTGCTCTGCTTCCTCCTCGCCTGGGCGGGGCTCAAGCTCGGCGCGCCGCTCGGCCTCGGCGCACCGTGGCTCGCGGCAACGCTGTATGCAGATCGCACCCGGCCGGCGACGGCGAACTGGCTGGCCGCAGCCCTGCTCGGTGTGCTCGGCGGGCTGGTCGTGATTATCCTCGTCACACGCTTCGGGCAGCCGCTTGCCGGTGCTGCTGCGCACACTGCGGAACCCGCGCCATGGCAAGGTGCTCTCGCGTCGCTCTACGGCGGCATCGTCGAGGAAACCCAGTTGCGCTTGTTCCTGCTGACCCTGCTCGCATGGTTGTTGCTGCGGGCGCGCCTGCAGCGACCGCTGGCACTGGCCATCGCGATCGTCGCCGCCGCGCTGCTGTTCGGCGCTGGCCATCTGCCGCTGGCGGCGAAACTCGCTCCGCTCGACGCCGGCATCGTCGCACGCGTGATCGGTTACAACGCCCTGCTCGGCCTCCCCTTCGGCTTGCTGTACTGCAAACGCGGCCTCGAACACGCCATGCTCGCCCATTTCAGCGCCGATCTCGTGCTGCACGTGGTCGCGCCGCTGGCGCATTCGCTTTAGCATGCACGCATGACCCAACCGGCACCTTCCATCCATACGCACACGTTGATTGAAAGCGCCTTCGCCCTCGGCGTACCGCGCGACTACGGTCGCGTGCGCGGCCTGCGCATTGTGTGCGAGCCGGCACGGCTGGCGCACATCGGTCGCGACACGCAGGG
>NZ_DASVOK010000169.1:0-6980 GCF_036383415.1 Rudaea sp.
ATAGTCGGCCACGGCGATGCGACGGCCGCCGGCGCGCTGCACTTCGATGAGGCGCAGCACGCCCGTGCCGCAGGCGACGTCGATGCCGTCACGCGTCGCGGCGAGGATATTCCCCGGGCCCTGGGAGCCGGGTGCCGATTCGCGGCTCTGCGCGCGCCAGACACGCAAGGTTTCTCCTTCGACCACACCTTCGGCAACCGGCCACGGATCGAACGCGCGCACCTTGCGCTCGAGCGCGATGGCAGAGTCGTTCCAGTCGAGCCGCGCCTCGGCCTTGTCGAGCTTGTGTGCGTGGGTGACGCCGTGTTCCGGCTGCGGAGTCGCCGGCATCGGCTCGTTGCGCAAGATGCGGTCGAGACCTTGGCCAAGCAGTCCGGCACCGAGCGCCGCAAGCTTGTCGTGCAGCGAACCGCCGCTGTCGTCGGGCGCAATCGGAATTGCCCGGCGCAGCAGCACCGGCCCGGTGTCGAGGCCGGCCTCCATCTGCATCAGGCAAACGCCGGTTTCGGCGTCGCCCGCTAGGATCGCGCGCTGGATCGGCGCGGCGCCGCGCCAACGCGGCAGCAGCGAGGCGTGCACGTTCCAGCAGCCGAAACGCGGAATCGCGAGCACCTTGCGTGACAGGATCAGGCCATAGGCGACGACGACGATCAGGTCGGGCACGTAGGCGGCGAGGCGCTCTCGCGCCATGTCATCCTTGAAATTCTCGGGCTGTTCGACCGGTAGGCCGAAGTCGAGCCCGGCCTGTTTGACCGGGCTCGGCGTGAGCTTGCGCCCACGCCCGGCCGGGCGGTCTGGCTGGGTATAGACGGCGGCGATTTCGATGCCCTCGCGACGGCACGCGGCGAGGTGCGGCACGGCGAAATCGGGCGTTCCCGCGAACACCAGCCGCAAGGGCGCGGGCATGGGCGCTCAGCCCGCGGCCGCGTTGCGGCGCTGCTTTTCGAGCTTCTTGCGGACCAGTTCGCGCTTGAGCGGGGAGAGATAGTCGACGAACAGCTTGCCGATCAGGTGGTCCATCTCGTGCTGGATGCACACGGCGAGCAGGCCGTCGGCCTCGAAGTTCTGCGCGTTGCCGTGGCGGTCGAGCGACTCGACCGTGATGCGGTCGGCGCGGTCGACGTCGGCAAAGATGCCGGGCACCGACAGGCAGCCTTCCTGGTAGGTCTGGCTGCCTTCGCTGGCGACGATCTTCGGGTTGATCAATACCATCGGCGCGTTCTTTTCCTCGGACACGTCGAGCACGAGCAGCTGCCTGTGCACGTTGACCTGGCTGGCGGCGAGGCCGATGCCGGGCGCCTCGTACATGGTCGCGAACATGTCGTCGATAAGGGCCTGCAGCGCCGCGTCGAACACGGTCACGGGCTGCGCCTTGGTGCGCAGGCGCGGATCGGGATATTCGAGAATGGGAAGCAGACTCATGACCGGTAGACGCGGATTTCAGGAAGGAAAGTATATTCCATCGGCACTTGCGTGACGAACTTGCGGACGATTCCGCGTTTCGCGGGGCGATTTTTGCTCTACACTGTGTCCGCCTCGGGGGACATTGGGTATCCAACCATGTTGAAGAAGCTGCCTGCGATTGTTGCCGGACTCGCACTGACACTCGTTGCCTACGCAGCGACGGTCGAACTCAAACCGGGCCATCCGGACACCTATGTCGTGCGCCGCGGCGACACGCTCTGGGGGATCGCGAACAAGTTCCTCAAGAAGCCCTGGCAATGGCCAGAGGTATGGCAGGCCAACGGCCAGATCAAGAACCCGCACCTGATTTTCCCGGGTGATGTGATCAACCTCGCCTACCTCAACGGCCCGCATCTGAACAACGCCGGCGGCCCGCATGTGCGCGTTGAGCAGCTTGAGGACGCGATCAAGCCGATCGCGCTCGAGCGCATCGACAAGTTCCTCAAGCGCACGCGCATCATCGGCGAGGACGATTTCAAGGCCGCCCCGCACGTGGTCGGTGCCGAAGAGGCCCACCTGCGCGCGACGCCGGGCCAGCTCGTCTACGTGCGCGGCCTCGACGCCACGCCGGGCCAGCAGCTCGCGATCGTGCGCCCGCTCGGCCGTTACTACGAACTCGTGCCGAAGGACGGCGCGCCGCAGCGCTTCTACCGCGACTCCACCGACGAGGCAAGCCGCAGCCACGAGAATCGCGGTGACCTGATCTGGCATCATGGCCCGCAGCAGTTCAGCCTTGCCGGCAACGTCAAGTTCCTCGGCTACGAAGGCCTGCAGACCGGCACGGTACGCGTGACCAAGGCGGGTAACCCGGCCTCGGCGCTGCTGCTGAGTTCCGATGTCGAAGTGGCGCCGGGCGACCTGGTCCTGCCGCTCGACGACAAGCCCTACGACGCCCAGTACGTGCCGCACCCGCCGATGAAGGTGCCGGACGGCATGCGCGTGATCGCGTTCACCGACACTGTCGACCCGTCGGCCGGCATGGTCACCGGGCGCGACCAGGTGCTGGCGCTCTCGCACGGTGCCGATGACGGCATCGAGAACGGCCAGGTCTTCTCGATCTTCCATCCGGGCGAGACGGTCAACGACAATTTCGACTATTCGCCGGAAAGCGCGAAGAAGTTCTTCCATCCCAAGGACGCGAAGGTGCAGCTGCCCGAGGAATACGTCGGCCACGTGATGATCTTCCGCACGTTCGAGCACGTCAGTTACGGCTTGGTTGTGGACGGAGTCAAACCCGTACACCTGGGCGACCCGCTCTACGATCCCGATCACCTCTGAGCGGGATCGAGGCCAGGACGGCCGCATGTCCGTAGCATTCGATGCGACCCGCACGCGCGCCTGGCTGACCCTGCTGCGCGCGCCGGGGCTCGGCGCGGGGGCAATCCGCACACTGCTGGCCAGGCACGGCGATGTCGTCGTCGCGCTTGAACGTGCGCGGCGCGAAGCACCCGAGGAAGCCCGCGCCTGGCTCGCGGCCCCCGACCCAGTGCGGCTCGACGCCGACGACGCTTGGCTGGCGGCAGCCGGCCATCATCTACTCAGCTGCGACAACGACGACTTTCCGCTGCTTCTGCGCGACATCGGCAGCGCGCCCGCGGCGCTGTTCGTCAGCGGCGACCCGACCGCCCTGTGGACGCCTCAGATCGCCATCGTCGGTGCGCGCAGCGCGAGCGCAGGCGGCCTCGCCAATGCGCGCGTGTTCGCCCGTGCCTTCGCAATCGCCGGCAACACGGTCACGAGTGGACTAGCCGAAGGCATCGACGGCGCGGCGCATGCGGCGGCGCTGGCCGCGGGCGGCAAGACGATCGCCGTGCTCGGCACCGGCATCGATCTGGTCTATCCGCGCCAGCATGCCGAGTTGGCCGCGCGCATCGCCGCAAACGGCGCACTGGTCAGCGAGTTTCCACCCGGCGTGCCGGGCCATCCGACGCATTTCCCGCGGCGCAACCGCATCATCTCGGGCCTGAGCCTGGGCACGCTCGTGATCGAGGCCAGCCTGAAATCCGGTTCGCTGACGACCGCGCGCTATGCGGCCGAGCAGGGTCGCGAAGTCTTCGCCCTGCCGGGTTCGATCCACAACCCATTCGCACGCGGCTGCCACAAACTGATCCGCGAAGGCGCGCGGCTGGTCGAAACCGCGACCGAAGTACTGGAAGACCTGCGCGCCGTCGGCGCGATCCTCGCCGACGGCCTGCGCGAACGCCTGGCCGCGATCGATGCCGAAAGCGGGGACGACCCGGTCGCGCAAGCCCGCAGCAACCCGCACGCGCATGATCCCGAATACACCGCGCTGATGCAGGCACTCGACCACACTCCGGCGGCGTTGGACGAGCTCGCCGAACGCACGGGACTTGCCGCCGCCGCGCTGTCCTCGATGCTGCTCATGCTCGAACTCGACGGCCTCGTCGTCGCCGAAAACGGGCGTTACGCGCGTGCGCCGGGCTAGACCGCGAACGGGTTCACGGGAAGCCGCGAGTGCCCATCGCCGCAGAACGAGCTTGACAGCGTGCCCGTTTGCGGGTTTGACTGAAAAAAGGGGTGCCGCGGAGCCGCGGCTCCGCAACTGCTTGAATTTCCCTCAGACCGATCCATTTTTCCGCGTCGATACGGACGTGTCCGCGCCCGCGAAATAACCTATGGCAAAGAACCTGCTCATCGTCGAATCGCCGGCCAAGGCGAAGACGATCAACAAATACCTCGGCAAGGACTTCCAGGTCCTGGCCTCGTACGGTCACGTGCGCGATCTCAAGCCGAAGGAAGGCGCGGTCGATCCCGACCACGACTTCGCGATGCACTATGAGCTGATCGAAAAGAACGAGAAGCACGTCGACGCGATCGCCAAGGCGGCGAAGGCGGCCGACTCGATTTATCTCGCGACCGACTTGGATCGCGAAGGCGAGGCGATCTCCTGGCACATCTCCGAGATCCTCAAGCAGAAGAAACTGCTCGACGGCAAGGACCTGCACCGCGTGGTGTTCTCGGAAATCACCCCGCACGCGATCCGCGAGGCCGTGGCCAATCCGCGCAAGCTCTCGCACGACCTGGTCGATGCGCAACAGGCGCGGCGCGCGCTCGACTATCTCGTCGGCTTCAATCTGTCGCCGGTGCTGTGGCGCAAGGTCCAGCGCGGCCTGTCCGCAGGCCGCGTACAGTCGCCGGCGCTGCGCATGATCGTCGAGCGCGAAGAGGAGATCGAAGCATTCAAGGCGCAGGAATACTGGACGATCGCGGCCGACTGCGCGCATCCCGACCAGCGTTTCAGCGCGCGCCTGCTCAAGCTGCGCGGCAAGAAATTCGAACAGTTCGACCTGACCAACGAGCACGACGCGCACGCCGCGCGCGATGCGCTGGTCAAGTCCGCGCAAGGCCGCTTGGTCGTTGCCGAAGTGCAGTCGAAGGAACGCAAACGCCGCCCGTCGCCGCCGTTCACGACCTCGACTCTGCAGCAGGAAGCCGCGCGCAAGCTTGGCTTCTCGACCACGCGCACGATGCGCCTTGCACAGGGCCTGTACGAGGGCGTTGCGATCGGCGGCGAAGGCACGGTCGGCCTCATCACCTACATGCGTACCGACTCGGTCAGCCTCGCGGCCGATGCGATCACGGAGATCCGCAAGGTCATCGCGCGCGACTACGGCGCGAAGGCGCTGCCCGAGGCGCCGAACTTCTATCGCGCGAAGTCGAAGAATGCACAAGAGGCCCACGAGGCGATCCGCCCGACCTCGGCGCTGCACACACCGCGCGCGATGGCCCAGTATCTCAACGACGATCAGCGGAAATTGTACGAGCTGATCTGGAAGCGCGCGGTTGCGAGCCAGATGCAGTACGCCACGCTCAACACCGTCAGCGTCGACCTCGACGCCGGCAACGATTCGATGTTCCGCGCGAGCGGCACCACGGTGGTCGATCCGGGCTTCCTCGCCGTCTACGAGGAAGGCCGCGACGCGAAGAATGCCGAGGACGACGACGAGAACCGCAAGCTGCCCGCGATGCAGATCGGCGAAGCCGTGCCGCTCGCGGACATCGCTGCCGACCAGCATTTCACCGAGCCGCCGCCGCGCTATTCGGAAGCCTCGCTGGTCAAGGCGCTCGAGGAGTACGGCATCGGCCGGCCGTCAACCTACGCCAGCATCATCCAGGTGCTGCTCAACCGCGAATACGTGACGCTCGACAGCCGCCGTTTCCGCCCGACCGACATCGGTCGGGCGGTCGGCAAGTTCCTCGCCGGCCACTTCACCCAGTACGTCGACTACGACTTTACCGCCAAGCTCGAAGACGAGCTCGACGCGGTCAGCCGCGGCGAAGAGGAATGGAAGCCGCTGCTGCAGAAGTTCTGGACGCCGTTCAAGGCACTGGTCGAGGACAAGACCGAAACCGTCGACCGCAGCGAAGCCGGCGGCGAGCGCGTGCTCGGTGACGATCCGGTCAGCGGCAAACCCGTGTCCGTGCGTCTCGGTCGCTACGGGCCGATGGCCCAGCTCGGCGGGCGCGACGATGAGGACAAGCGGTTCGCCAGCCTGCGCCCGGGTCAGAGCATCCACACGATCTCGCTCGAAGACGCGCTGCATCTGTTCAAACTGCCGCGCGACCTCGGCCTCGCCGACGACGGCCAGAAGATCAGTGCCGCGATCGGCCGCTTCGGCCCGTTCGTCAAACACGGCAAAGTCTACGCATCGATCAAGCCGCCCGACGATCCGTACACGATCGAACTCGAGCGCGCGAAGGAAGTCTTGCGCGAGAAGGAGGAAGCGATCCGCAATCGCGTCATCGCCAGCTTCCAGGACGGTGCGATCCAGATCCTGCGCGGTCAGTACGGCCCCTACATTACCGACGGCAAGAAGAATGCGAAGATTCCGAAGGATCGCGAACCGGCGAGCCTGACCGAAGCCGAGTGCGCCGAACTGCTTGCCGCCGCGCCCGAGAAGCGTGGACGCTTCGGCAAGGCGGCGAAGGCTGCGCCGGCGAAGAAGGCGGAGACCGCGCCGGCAAAGAAGGCCGCAGCGAAAAAAGCTCCTGCCAAAGCCGCGGCGAAGAAGAAGACTGCGGCGAAGAAAACTGTCGCCAAAAAGGCGGCGGCCAAGGCCAAATAGCAGGAGCCGATGGACTCCAGTCTCGACACGGCTGTCGCCGCGCTGCGCGCGGGAGGCGTGATCGCCTATCCAACCGAAGCCGTCTTCGGCCTTGGCTGCGATCCGCACGACGAGGCAGCCGTGGCGCGCGTATTCGAGCTCAAGCAGCGGCCGCCGGCGCAGGGCGTGTTGCTGATCGCCGCCGATTTTGCCCAAGTGGAAAAATATATCGACCTCGAGCGCCTGCCCACGGAGGCGCTCGCACGGGCACGGGCGAGCTGGCCCGGCCCGTATACCTGGGTGTTTCCGCGCTCCGAGGCGACCCCGGAATGGCTCGCGCGCGGACACGCGGGTATTGCCCTGCGCGTGACCGCGCATCCGCTCGCCGCCGCGCTGTGCCGAGCGTTCGGCGGCGCGCTGGTTTCGACCAGCGCGAACCGCCACGGCGAG
>NZ_DASVOK010000170.1:0-7907 GCF_036383415.1 Rudaea sp.
GGAGGCGAAAGCGATCGAGATCACCGTGAACGCCGAAGCGGAGGTACTGCAGGTGAAAATCGCCGACGACGGCCGTGGCTTGCCCGAAAACTGGCGGCAACCCGGCCACTACGGTCTGCGCGGCATCGTCGAGCGCACGCAGGCGCTCGGTGGCGAGGCGCGTATCGGCAATCGCGAGCCGCACGGCGCCCGGATCGAGCTGGAGATTCCATTGCAGCCATGGGCACGCCCGTACCGATGAATGCGGGAAAAATCCGCGTGATGCTGGTCGACGACCACGCCGTCGTGCGCGTCGGCTTCCGTGTGCTGCTCGAGATGAGCGGCGAGGTCGAAGTCGTCGGCGAGGCCGAGAGTGGCGAAACCGCGTATCGCGAGTTCGCGCGCATCCAGCCCGATGTCGCGATCATGGACCTGTCGATGCCGGGCATGGGCGGCATCGAGACCGTGCGCCGCCTGCTTGCGCGCGACCGCAGTGCGCGCATCCTCGTGCTGTCGGCGCACGAAGACTCGGCGCATCCGCGGCGCGTGCTCAGGGCCGGCGCGCTCGGTTACCTGTCCAAGCGCGGCGCGCCCGAGGAACTGCTCGACGCGGTGCGCGCGGTTGCCGCCGGGCGCATCTATCTCGAAGCCGAAATCGCGCGCAGGCTCGCGCTGCACGATCTCGCCGCGCCGGGGCAATCGATCGAGAGCCTGTCGGAGCGCGAATTCGCCGTGTTCATCAAGCTCGCGCGGGGCGAATCGGTGCAGGCCATCGCACAGACATTGTCGCTGTCGCCGAACACGGTCGGCACGCATCTGTACAACATCAAGCAGAAACTCGGCGCGGGCAACCAGGCCGAATTGACCCTGATCGCGGTGCGCAACGGTTTGATCGAGGCCTGAGTCAGCCTGGAAGCAGGAAGATTGCGACGACCTTGCGCCCCTCGCCGGCGAGCACGTTGAACGTGCGCGCGGCGGCGGCGTTGTCCATCGTCTCGAGGCCGATACCGCGCTTGAGGAATTCGCCGAGCACGGCCTGCGGCGGGAAGGTCGTGCGTGCGCCGGTGCCGAGCAGGACGACCTCGGGTTTGCGCGCGAGGATCAGCGCGATCGCCGCGCTGTCGAGTTCGTCGATCGAACGCGCGGGGAAATCCGCCTGCGCATCGGTGGTGTCGACGAGCACGCTGCCCGTGAACGCGCGGTCGATAACGACGATCTGCGTCGCATCGGCCTTGCGCACGAACATCTGCTGCTCATGGCGGTGTTCGGTCAGTTGCAAGTAGGAAACCTCTGATTAACCGTAGCGAGCGAAGAAAATTTGCGCGTCGCCGGAGCGCAGGAACCGGAATGTACATATGAGTACATGAGGATTTTGAGCACCGCCGGCGCGCAAATTATCGAGCGTAGTAGGTTAAGCAGAGGTTTCTAGCGCGGTAGGGCGATCTTCGGCGCATCCTCATTGCGGCGGAAATAGCTCGCGACATGGCCGATGCGCTGCACGACTTCGGCGCCGGCCTGTCCGGCGAGTTCGTCGATCTGCTGTTTGCGCGCATCGCGGTCGTCGCCGGCGATCTTAACCTTGACCAGTTCATGCTGGTCGAGCGCCGCACCGAATTCCTTGACCAGCGCGGGCGTGATGCCCTTGTTGCCGACGAGGATGACGGGGTTGAGATCATGCGCGAGGCCGCGCAGGTAGCGGATCTGGGTGTTGGTCAAGGCCATGGAAGGACTGGAAATTAAGGCATCGAGTGGTCGCACAGGGTATCATGCACACTTACTCCATGAACCTGTCCAAAAACCGTAGCGAGCGAAGGAAGTTTGCGCGGCGCCGGAGCGCAGGAGCCGGAGTTTACTTGTACGTAAATGAGGATTCCGAGCACCGCCGCCGCGCAAAATACCGAGCGCAGTAGGTTTTTGGACAGGTTGATGGCCTCCCGCAGCAAATCCAGTGCCCGTTGGTTGAAGGAGCACTTCAGCGATCCCTACGTCAAGCGCGCCCAAGCCGAGGGCTGGCGCTCGCGCGCCGTGTTCAAGCTCGAGGAGCTGCTCCAGCGCGATGCGATCCTCAAGCCGGGCATGGTTGTGGTCGATCTCGGCGCGGCGCCGGGTGGCTGGTCGCAGATGGTGCGCGAGAAGCTGGGCGACAAGGGCCGCATCGTCGCGCTCGACATCCTGCCGATGCAGGGCATCGGCGGCGTCGATTTCATCGAGGGCGATTTCCGCGAGGAATCGGTGCTGAAGCGGCTGGAAACGCTGTTGGCCGGGGCGCCCGTTGACCTTGTCTTGAGCGACATGGCCCCCAATATGAGTGGAGTGGCCGTGGCCGATCAGGCGAGGGCGATGCATCTGTCTGAATTGGCTAGGGATTTTGCTGCTGTCCACCTGAAGCCCGGCGGCGCGTTTTTGATAAAGCTTTTCCAGGGACGGGACTATGATGCGTACCTGAAGAGCTTGCGCGAGGGCTATGAGCGCGTCAGCATTCGGAAACCGAAAGCCTCGCGCGCGCGCAGCCCAGAGGTCTACGCGCTTGCCAGCGGCAAGCGCGGATAGCGGAAATCGTCGCGCTGGCAACCGGGAAACGCGGTTGAGCATCACAGGCAACGATGCAGGACACAAAGAGTTACCGACGCGGCAATCGGCCGCAAGTTGAGTCAAGGCTAATGAACGAAATGGTCAAGAATCTTGTGATCTGGGTGGTCATCGCGGTGGTGTTGATCGTCGCTGTGCAGAGCTTCAAGTTCGGCGGCACCGAGCCGAGCACGGTGCCGTATTCGGACTTCATGGCCCAGGTCAACAACGGCAATGTCAGCGAGGTCGTGCTGCGCAACGACCTGCAGACGGTCAATGCCAAGCTCAAGGACGGACAGAAGCTCAACACGACGATCGTGCCGACCGACGGCTCGCTCGACAAGATCCTCGACAAGCAGGGCGTCAAGTTCACGGTCGAGGCCAAGGACAACAGCGGCCTGATCACGCGCCTGCTGATCGACTGGGTGCCGATCCTGCTGTTCTTCGCCGTGATCGTCTACTTCATGCGTCAAATGCAGGCCGGTGCCGGTGGACGTGGCGCGATGAGCTTCGGTCGCTCGCGCGCACGCCTGCAAGGTGAGGACCAGGTCAAGGTCACGTTCGCCGACGTCGCCGGCGTGGACGAGGCCAAGGACGAAGTGCAGGAGCTCGTCGAATTCCTGCGCGATCCGTCCAAGTTCCAGAAACTCGGCGGCCGCATCCCGCGCGGCGTGCTCATGGTCGGCTCGCCCGGTACCGGTAAGACCTTGCTCGCCAAGGCGATCGCGGGCGAAGCCAAGGTCCCGTTCTTCACGATCTCCGGTTCCGACTTCGTCGAGATGTTCGTCGGCGTCGGTGCCTCGCGCGTGCGCGACATGTTCGAGCAGGCGAAGAAGCACGCGCCGTGCATCATCTTCATCGACGAAATCGACGCGGTCGGCCGCCATCGCGGTGCCGGCCTCGGCGGCGGCCACGACGAGCGCGAGCAGACTCTGAACCAGTTGCTCGTCGAGATGGACGGCTTCGAGGGCAACGAAGGCATCATCGTCATCGCCGCGACCAACCGCCCCGACGTGCTCGATCCGGCACTGCTGCGCCCGGGCCGCTTCGACCGTCAGGTCGTCGTGCCGCTGCCCGACCTGCGCGGCCGCGAGCAGATCCTGAAAGTCCACATGCGCAAGGTGCCGCTCGCGGCCGATGTCGATCCGACCGTGATCGCGCGTGGCACGCCGGGTTTCTCGGGCGCCGATCTCGCCAACCTTGTCAACGAGGCCGCGCTGTTCGCCGCGCGCGGCAACTCGCGCGACGTGTCCATGGACCATTTCGAGCGCGCCAAGGACAAGATCATGATGGGCAGCGAGCGGCGCTCGATGCTCATGAGCGAGGACGAGAAGAAGCTGACTGCCTATCACGAAGCAGGGCATGCGATCGTCGGCCGACTCGTGCCCGAGCACGACCCGGTGCACAAGGTCACGATCATCCCGCGCGGGCGCGCGCTCGGTGTCACCCTGTTCCTGCCCGAGGCCGATCGCTACAGCAACAGCAAGACGTACCTGGAAAGCCGCCTCGCCAGCCTTTACGGCGGCCGCGTCGCCGAGGAAATCATCTTCGGCGAAGACAAGGTCACCACGGGCGCGTCGAACGACATCCAGCGCGCCACCGGCCTCGCCCGCGACATGGCGACCAAGTATGGCCTCTCGCCCGAACTCGGACCGATGACCTATGCGGAGGAGGACGATGAAGTCTTCCTCGGCCGCTCGGTCACCCAGCACAAGCACGTGTCCGAGGAGACCGCGCGCAAGATCGACGAAGTCGTGCGTGGCATCATCGATACCGCGTATGGCCGTGCGCACGATCTGCTGACGACGAACATCGACAAGCTGCACACGATGGCGAATACGCTGCTGCAGTACGAGACGATCGACAGCGAACAGATCAGCGCGATCATGGAAGGCCGCACGCCGGGTCCGCCGAAGGATTGGCAGAAGTCCGGCGAACCGCCGCGCAGCGGTGGCAATGCGGCCAGCGGAGACAAGACCGCCGCACCGATCGGCGGCACCGCGACCCAGCATTGAAAGCGATCGTACCGATCGAACCGAACCGTAAGGCCGCCCTCGGGCGGCCTTCTGTTTGCGGAGCTTGCTTCGCCTTCCGCGGGCGCCGCCCCGCGCTTCGCCGCGTTCGCGTCGAGGGTCGGCCTGCCGACGACGACCGACGTCAAAGGGCTGCCGTGAACGGCAAGGCGGGTTCCCTGCTCATGCCGTTGTCGTAAACTCGTTCCATGTTCGACACGACTCCCACCCTCGATTGCGCCGGCCGTGCGCTCAAGCTTGACCGTGCAAGCATCGCCGGAATCCTCAACCTGACCGGCGATTCGTTTTCCGGCGACGGCTTGCGCAACGACATCGAAGCCGCCGTCGCACAAGGCATGGCAATGGTGGAGCAGGGCGCGGACCTGCTCGATGTCGGCGCGGAATCGACCCGGCCCGGCGCGAGCGAGGTCGCCGCCGAAGACGAAATCGCGCGCGTCGCTCCCGTGATCGAGGCGCTGGCGAAGCGCGTCGAGGTGCCGATTTCCATCGATACAAGCAAGCCAGAGGTGATGCGTGCGGCCATCGCCGCGGGTGCCGGCTTCATCAACGACGTGCGTGCGCTGCGCGAAGACGGCGCGCTCGATGCGGCGGCGGAATTGAAGGT
The DNA here is from genome assembly GCF_036383415.1 of Rudaea sp. Classification (GTDB taxonomy): domain Bacteria; phylum Pseudomonadota; class Gammaproteobacteria; order Xanthomonadales; family Rhodanobacteraceae; genus Rudaea. The sequence goes on from NZ_DASVOK010000170.1 coordinate 5,185, forward strand.
GCCGGTCTGTCTGATGCACATGCAGGGCGAGCCGCGCACGATGCAGGACGCGCCGCACTACGACGATGTCGTCGGCGAGGTGAAGAATTTCCTCGCCGGCCGCATCTTCGCCTGCGAGATGAGCGGCATCGACAGGAAACGCATCGTCGTCGATCCGGGCTTCGGTTTTGGCAAGACGCTCGAGCACAATCTTGCTCTGCTGCGCGGGTTGGACCAACTCGCCGCGCTCGGCGTGCCGCTGCTCGCGGGCCTCTCGCGCAAGGGCATGATCGGCGCATTGACCGGCCGCGACGTCGAACAGCGCGCGGCCGGTTCCGCCGCCGCAGCGCTGATCGCGGTGCAGAAGGGCGCGATGATCGTGCGCGTGCACGATGTCGCCGCGACGCGCGATGCGCTCGCCGTCTGGCAAGGTGTTGTCAGCGGCACGGCGCCGGCGAAGAAAGCACGCAAGCCGTTCGGTTCGCAACGCTTCGATGACGATGACTGAGGGACCGCACGGTCGGCAGCGCAACGCTGGCATCGACACGATCATCTTCGATCTCGGCGGCGTGCTCATCGACTGGAACCCGCGCCACCTCTACCGCAAGCTCTTCGGCGCCGATCACGAGGCGATGGAATGGTTTCTCGCGCACGTGTGTTCGCCCGAATGGAACCTGCAGCAGGACGCCGGGCGTCCTTGGCGGGAGGCGATCGCGGAGGCGCAAGCGCGCCACCCCGAACATGCGACGCTGGTCAGCGCCTATCGCGAGCGCTGGGAAGAGACCCTCGGCGGGGCGATCGACGAGACAGTGGCGCTGCTGGCCGAACTGCGCGATGAGCCGGTACGGTTGCTCGCGCTGACGAATTGGTCAGCGGAAACGTTTCCGATCGGGCACCGGCGTTTTCCGTTCCTCGACTGGTTCGAGGGCATCGTCGTCTCTGGCGAGGAGAAGCTGGTCAAGCCGGACCGTGCGATCTACGAGCTGCTGCTGCGGCGCTACGAGGTGGTGCCTGAGCGCGCGGTCTTCATCGACGACAGCGAGGCGAATGTCGTCGGCGCGCGCCAGGCCGGACTGCATGCAATCCGCTTCCGCGATCCGGCCACGCTGCGCCGTGAGCTGGCGGCATTCGGGTTGCTCGCGGCCTAGCGCTGCGACGCGTCTCGCCTACGGCGTGGCGGCGAGTGCCGCGTCGACCAGGCTGCGGCCCTGCAACGCGCTGGGATCGAGTCGACGCATAACGCGTCCGTTCGCGTCGAGTACGATCAGCGCTGCCGGTTGACGCACGCCGTAGCGGCGGAACAGCGCACCGTCGCCGTCGAGCACGAGCGGCACCTTGACTGCGTGCTTGTCACGGTACTCGCGCAGATCCTGGGCGGAGGCCCACAGTCCCGCGGCGATGCCGACCCAGCGCACGCTCGCGTCGCCGCCATGCGCGCTCAACTGCTCGCGTATCGCCTTGCACTGGGCGGCGGACTGCGGACGGGTCTTCTCGAAGTAGCTTTCGCACCACGGCGACAGAAACGCGAGCACGGTGCGACGCTTGTGTTCGGGGTCGGCCAGCGCAATGTCGCCGCCGTCGAGCGTCTTCGCCTTCTGCGCGACCTGTGCGGCGGCATCCGTTGCCGCGGGCGATGTCGCCGCAGTCGCCGTGACGCCCTTGCGCGCTTGCGCGAGCGCGGCATCGAGGTGCGCGTCGGCTAGATGGCCGACGTAGGTGATGCGTCCGTCGCGATCGACGATCACATGCTGCGGGGTGACGCGCAAGCTGAACAGTTCGCCGAGGTGGCCATCGTCGTCGCGCACGATCGGCATCGTGATGCCGAGCTTGCCGCGGTATTCGCGGATCTGTTCGATCGTGTCGTCGAAACCGATGTTGATCGCGACGACTTCGAGGTCGTCGCCGGCATGGCGGTAGACGTTCTCGAAGTGCGGCATCTGCTCGCGGCAAGGCACGCACCAGGTTGCCCAGAACTTGAGATACACGGCCTTGCGCCCGCGCAATGCGGCGAGGTCGATGGTCTTGCCGTCGATCGTGGTCAGCTTGACCGCTGGTGCCATCTGGCCGAGCAGGTGGTCGCCGGCCTGCGCGGCGAAATCCTGTCCGCTTTCGGCGTGCGCGGGGGCACCTCCGCCGAGCAGTGCGGCAACAAACAGGAGTGCGGCGAGGCGGGGAAGCAAGCGCAAAATCGAGCGAGGGCGAAGCGAGGCGGGCATGGCGCGTAGTTACTCGTGGAGATGGGGGGCAGCCAATAACCTACGCGACATTTGGCCCTGTGCACGATCCAATTTATCAATTTTTTTCAGGGCCAATGTTTTCCGCACTTCGGTCTGGCACCGCGATGCATCTCCACATCGGACTCAAGCGGATTCGCCGGCAGCGGCACGGGCCAAGTCGCGGTCGAGCAGATGTGCGAGCGTGTCGATCGAATCCGTGGCGCGGTCGCAGGCGTCGGCGATGGCGAGCGCGACAGCGTGCGCTTCGCTGTCGGGCGGCGTGGCGGCCAGCGTCTTGACCAGATCGCGCTCGCAGGCGCGCAGACCCTCGATCTGCACCGGGTGATCGTGGCGCAGCCCGTCGGCGATGTCGCCGAGCGCGGCGTCGATGCGGCGCGCGAAAGCCTGCACTTGCTCCTGTGCCGGCCGCTCGCGGCTGTCCTGCAGTATCGCCTCCAGCGCCATGCACGCGCGCACGAAACGGTTGGCGTTAGCGAACACGCTTTCGGCGAGCGCGATCAGGCGCAG
>NZ_DASVOK010000171.1:0-8311 GCF_036383415.1 Rudaea sp.
CGCAGGTCGCCGGCATGCTCGCGCTCGCAGGCGAGTTGGAGCGCACGCCGAACATGCGACAATCCTCCGCATGGGCGCGATTTCCGGCGAACTCTCCCGATGGTGCGGCAGGCTACGTCGACGCCTGCGCGACCTTGCGCCATGCTGCGCCTGCGCTGAACTGCGCATCGTCCCGCGAAGGAACGGCGCGCGTGTCGCGTTGAGGCGTGGTGTCGCTGTGTGCGGCCTGCTGCTGGCCGGCGCGGCGCATGCGCAATGGTCGGCACAGGTCGGCGCGGCCAGCGACTACGTCTATCGCGGCGTATCGCTCAACGACGGCCGGCCCGCGGTGATCGCCGCGTTCAACTACGACGACGCCACCGGCTGGTATCTCGGCGGCCAGGTCGAACAGACGCGGCTCTACAGCGAGCGCCATGCCGAGCCGCTGTGGATCGTCGATGCGGGTTACGCGCACGCGCTGACTTCGCAGCTGAGCTGGGAAATCGGCGCGACCTATTCGATCTTCAGCGGCTTCACGTTCTGGAACTATGCCGAAACCTTCGTCGGCCTGTCCGCGCAGAACTGGAATCTGCGCCTGTATCACGCGCCAAACTATTTCGGCCGGCATCGGCGTTCGACTTATCTCGAATTCAACTATGCGCATGCGCTCGACGAGCGCTGGCGCCTGCTCGGCCACCTCGGGGTGCAGCAGGCCGAGTCCACGCTGGGCGGTGATCGCGATCGCACGCTCGACGCCAGCCTCGGCGTCGGCGCGAAGTTCGGCCGCGTCGATGTGCAGTTGTTGCGCGTCGCGGTCAATCGCGCCAACTACGCCTATCCGAGCCTTTCGCCCGAACAGCGGCAGCGCTGGGTGCTGAGCGCAGCCTACGCTTTTTGAGATCGCGCGCTGCTCATCCGCGGCGCGGCGAAATCCACATCGTGATGTCGGCATCGAACACGACTTCATTCGCCGAGTTGCGCACGTCAACGAGCGCGTGCGCTTCCTGCGCCGGCGCATCGGCCGGCGGGACTTCGACGCGCGCGTTCGCGGTCAGCGTGCCACGAGCTTTTTTCAGATAGCGCACGCTCATGCCTTTGGGAATCCAGCGCTGACTCGGCGCGATCGTGACGTCGGTGGCAAGTCCGCCGGCAAGTTCGGCCGCGTTGCACATCGCGATCGCGTGCACGGTGCCGATATGGTTGCGCACGCGGCGACGGTCGCGCAGCGTGACGACGCAGCGGCCCGGCGCGAGTTCCTCGATCAGCGGCTTGATCGAGGCGAAGTACGGCGCCTTCGCGCAGATGATGCGCGTGAACGTCCAGCGCCCGGCCGCGGTGCGACCGAGCAAACGGAAGAGTTTAAGGGGCGATGCTGCCACGGAGTCCCTTTTTGCTTTGCTCGTCGTCTCGGCTTTCGCCGAAATGACGAGCAAAGAGACTACGCCACGCTGCGCAGCACCGGCGACTTGCCGTGCTTCACCGCCGACTGCAGCTCGGCCGGATCGAAGTCGTCGACCGCGATGAATTCGGCCGTCGCCGCGCGCACGCGTTCGAGCAACTTGCGCTCATCCGCGGTGATCGCGCCGAGCTGCTCGGCTTCGGCGAGTTGCGCGGCGGCATCGAGGCTCGTGAGCTGGCCACGCGCCTTGGCGAACTTGCGTTCGATCGGCTCGGCGGCGATGACATCGGGCAGCAGCGCATTCATGCGGCCGACGACGTTGTTCGCGTTCGGCGTCAGATAGGTCCATTCGGCGAGGCGATCGCGTGCCTCATTCGGCGACATCAGGATCGATGCGACTCTGTGGCCCAGGCGATCCGACGGCGGCACTTCGCGACGGCCGAGCGGGAACACGAGTGCGCGCAGCAACCACGCGGCCGGACGGATCGGGAAATTGCGCAGCACGCCGTCGAGCGCATTCTGCATGCGCCAGGCGCAGTCGTGGAACGCCCAGGCGAGCAACGGTTGGTCGGCGACCGGGCGGCCCTGGTCTTCGTAACGCTTGAGCATCGCGCTCGCGATGTACAGGTTCGAGAGCACGTCGCCGAGGCGTGCGGACAGCGACTCCTTGAACTTGAGCTTGCCGCCGAGCAGCAGCATTGCCGAGTCGGCGACGAGGGCGAGGTTGGCCGCGTAGCGGTTGAGCTTGCGGTAATAACGCCTGGTGTACTTGTCGCCCGGTGCGTTGCCGATCTTCGCGAACGTGAGGCCGAGCACGAGGCTGCGCGCGGCGTTCGAGATCGCGAAGCCGATATGCGCGAACAGTTCGCGGTCAAACGCGCGCAGGCGCGTGGCGTAGTCGGGAATCTGCGCGGCCTGCATTTCCTTGAGCACGTGCGGATGGCAGCGGATCGCGCCCTGGCCGAAGATCATGAGGCTGCGCGTCATGATGTTCGCGCCTTCGACCGTGATCGCTATCGGTGCGGTCTGGTAGGCGCGGCCGGCATAGTTGTTCGGCCCGAGCTGCACGCCTTTGCCGCCGTGCACGTCCATCACGTCGTTGGCGACTGCGCGGCCGAGTTCGGTCGCGTGGTATTTCGCGATCGCCGACGGCACGGACGGCTTTTCGCCGCGATCGACGGCGGCGGCCGTGGCCTTCGACAGCGCGGTGATCGCGTAGCTGTGGCCGCCGATGCGCGCGAGCGCTTCCTCGACGCCTTCGAAGCGGCCGATCGCCATGCCGAACTGCTTGCGCAGGCGCGCGTAGGCGCCGGTCGCAATCGCGCCCATCTTCACGCCGCCCGACGCGTTCGACGGCAGCGTGATCGCGCGCCCGACCGAGAGGCATTCGACCAGCATGCGCCAGCCCTGGCCGGCCATGTCGGCGCCGCCGATCAGCTGCGACATCGGGATGAAGATGTCCTTGCCGTGCAGCGGGCCGTTCTGGAACGCGCCGTTGAGCGGAAAATGACGGCGGCCGATTTCGAGGCCCTTGGTGTCGCGCGGAATCAGCGCGAGGGTGATGCCGATATGTTCCTTGTCGCCGAGCAGGTGCTCGGGATCGTGCATCTGGAAGGCGAGGCCGATCAGCGATGCCACCGGCGCCAGCGTGATGTAGCGCTTGTCGAAGGTCAGGCGCACGCCGAGCACCTGCGCGCCGTGCCAGTCGCCCTTGCAGACGATGCCGTAATCGGGGATCGAAGTCGCGTCCGAACCGGCGGTCGGGCCGGTCAGTGCGAAGCACGGAATCTCGCGGCCGTCGGCGAGGCGCGGCAGGTAGTAATCGCGTTGCTCCTGCGTGCCGTAGTGCAGCAGCAGTTCGCCCGGGCCGAGCGAGTTCGGCACGCCGACGGTCGAAGAGAGAGAGCCCGAGATGCCCATGAGTTTTTGCAGCACGGCCGACTGCGCGAGCGCCGAGAATTCGAGACCGCCATACTGCTTCGGAATGATCATGCCGAAGAATTTCTTCTTCTTGAGGAAGTCCCAGATTTCCGGCGGCAGGTCGGCGAGTTCGTGCGTGATCTGCCAGTCGTCGGTCATGCGGCAGACTTCTTCGACCGGGCCGTCGAGGAACGCCTGTTCTTCGAGCGAGAGTTCCGGCTTCGGCTGGCCGAGCAGCTTCGACCAGTCGGGCTTGCCGCTGAACAGCTCGCCCTCGAAGCCGACCGTGCCCGCTTCGAGCGCGGTGCGTTCGGTCGCCGAGATCTGCGGCGTGATCTTCTGGTATACGCCGAGCAGCGGCGCGGTGATCTTCTTGCGGCGGAAGTCGTCGAGGTTGAGCGGCACGCTGAGCAGGCCGAACGCAAGCGCGGTCAGCGCAATCGCGAGCCAGTGGCTGCCGGCAAGCACGCCGACGGTGAAGATCGCGGCGAAACCGGCGATCGTCCAGGTGCGCAGGTTGCTGCGGAAATACGCGCAGGCCAGCGAGGCGGCGAGGGCGGCGAGCAGGGGAAACCAGTTCATGCGACTAACCTCTCAAACAAAGCTGGAACGAGTTTACGTTACGGTCATTGCCCGCGGTGAGGGCGGGGATTCGATGGTGCAGTTTCGGATTGGAGCGTTTGCACGAATTCCAGCACGACGCGCGTGAACGTATCGTTGGCGTCGCCCGCGACCATGTGCGTGGCATCGGCGAGGCGCACGTGGCGCGCGTGTGGAACGTGGGCGAGGAATTCGGCGATCGTTTCCGCGGAAACGACGTCGCTGCGTGCGCCGCTGACGAGCAGCACCGGCACGCGGATCGTCGCGGCGGCAGCGAGCAGGTCGCGCTGCAGGGTTTCGGCATCGCGCGTGGCGAAGTCGAGCATGCGCGGATCCCAGTGCCAGCGCAGGCGGCCCTGATCATCGCGCACGAGCAGTTGGCGCAGGCTCGCTTCGGACTTGCGCTCGGTGCGATGCGGCAGATAGCGCGCGATTTCATCGGCAGCCTCGTCGTACGAGGAAAAGCCATCTGGGTGCGCGCGCATAAAGGCGAGGATGCGTTCGACGCCGGCGCTTTCCCAGCGCGGCGTGATGTCGACCAGCACGAGCGCGCGGAATGGCGCGTGCAGCGCCTGCGCGGCGAGGCCGATCAGGCCGCCCATCGAGGCGCCGACGAGCACGGGCGTTTCGCCGCTGTCGCGCGCGATGCGCACGAGGTCGTCGACGAACTGGTCGTAGTGATAGTCGCCGTCGTCGCGCCGGCCGCTGTCACCGTGGCCGCGCGCATCGGCGGTGATCGGATGCCAGCCGGCCTGCGCGAGCGTGTTTGCTGTGCCGTCCCAGGCGTGGCGCGTCTGGCCGAAGCCGTGGGCGAAGACGATGGCGGCATTTTGTTCGTCGCCGAAATGTTCGATCGCCAGCGCGACGCCGTCATGCGCGGTCAGCGTTTCCGCCCGGCGAGCCGCGTCGGAAAGCGCAGTAGACAAATTCGCGGCGACTAACACCATACGCCGCAGTATGTGATTGAATTGTGACACTGTCAATACGCTAGCGTACTGAATGAAAACCAGTTCACGAACAAGAGCTTGTAAACGTTTACTGCTGCAAAGCAGCATCACAGGCCCTTACGCCTGCGCGCCCCAGCCGCTACCATGAGGTCATGCTGCAAGCCGCCGAAAAAGCCGAACGCTCGCGTCTGTCCGCCGCCGACTGGGAAGCCGGCGCGCTCGACCTGATTGCCGAGCAGGGCGTGCCGGCGCTCGCGGTCGAGCCGCTCGCACGCCGCCTCAGCGTGACCAAGGGCAGCTTCTACTGGCATTTCACCACGCGCGAAGCCTTGCTCAAGGCGGCGTTGCAGAACTGGGAAGCGCACGCCGACGAGGCGATGGACCAGATCGCCGCGATCGAAAATCCGCGCGAACGCCTGCGCGAGCTGTTTCGCCGCACCGGTCGCGAGGCGCGCACGCACGGCATCTACTCGGCGCTGCTGCGCGCGCTCGACCATCCGATCGTGCAGCCGGTGATGGAACGCGTCTCACAGCGGCGGCTCGATTTCCTCAAGCTGGCCTATCGCGAGGTCGGCATGTCGCCGACCGACGCGCTGCATCGCGCGCAGCTGACCTACGCGGCCTACGTCGGCTTCCTGCAACTCGTGCTGCAACTCGGCGTGCCGCACATCGATCAGGCGGAACTGGAGGAATATGTCGAACATGTGATGTCGACCTTGATTCCGCAATAGCTTTGCTTCCCTTCTTCTCGTGGGAAGGAAAGATAGAAATATACAAATACAGTTTTTATTTTTCGGCCACTGGCCGGTTGGAGAACAAATGAGCAAGCTTGAAGCACTCGACCGCTGGGTCGGGGAAGTCGCGGCGTTGACGCAGCCCGACAACATCCACTGGTGCGACGGCAGCGACGCCGAATACGCCGCCCTCGTCGAGGTGATGCAGAAGCGCGGCGACCTCGTCGCGCTGAACCAGGAAACCCATCCGGGCTGTTACCTGCACCGTTCCGATCCGTCCGACGTCGCGCGCGTAGAGCATCTCACCTTCGTCTGCACCGAAAACCGCGACGACGCCGGCCCGAACAATCACTGGATGGCGCCGGCCGAGGCGCACGCGAAGATCGACGCGCTGTTCGCCGGCTGCATGAAGGGGCGCACGCTGTACGTGATCCCGTACTGCATGGGGCCGATCGATTCGCCGCTGTCGCGCTGCGGCGTCGAGATCACCGACAGCCCCTACGTCGTCGCCAACATGCGCATCATGACGCGCATGGGTGCGGCCGCGCTCGCGCGTATAGAGCGCGAAGGCACGTTTGTAAAAGGCCTGCACTCGACCGGCGAGCTCGATCCCGAGAAGCGCTTCATCATGCATTTCCCGGCCGAACTTTCGATCAAGTCGATCGGCTCGGGCTACGGCGGCAACGCGCTGCTCGGCAAGAAGTGCCATGCGCTGCGCATCGCTTCCGCGCAGGCGCGCGAGGAAGGCTGGCTGGCCGAGCACATGCTCATCGTCGGCGTGCAGAATCCGCAGGGTGAGACGCATTACATCGCGGCCGCATTTCCGTCCGCCTGCGGCAAGACCAATCTCGCGATGCTGATTCCGCCGGAAAGCTACCGCCAAGCCGGCTGGAAGGTTTGGACGGTCGGCGACGACATCTGCTGGATGAAGCCCGGTGCGGACGGTCGCCTCTGGGCGATCAATCCCGAGGCCGGCTTCTTCGGCGTCGCGCCGGGCACGAGCGCGAAGACGAATCCGAACGCGCTCGCGATGCTCGACCACGACACGATCTTCACCAACGTCGCGGTCGACGCGAACAACGATCCGTGGTGGGAAGGCCTGCCCGGCGTGCCGGTGAAAGACTGGCAGGGTCGAGAAGTGACCATCGCAAATGGCAAGCCGGCCGGCGGCCCTGCGGCGCACCCGAACTCGCGTTTCACCGTTGCGGCCAAGCAGTGCGCGAGCTTCTCGCCGCATGCCGAGGACGCGCAGGGTGTGCCGATCTCGGCGATCATCTTCGGCGGTCGCCGCGAGCATCTGCTGCCGCTCGTGTTCGAGGCCCGCGACTGGACCCACGGCGTGCTCGCCGGCGCGGCGATGGGCTCGGAGACCACGGCCGCGGCGACCGGTGCGGTCGGCGTGCTGCGCCGCGACTCGATGGCGATGAAGCCGTTCTGCGGCTACAACTTCGCCGACTACTTCGGCCACTGGCTGTCGTTCGACCAGCCCGACGCGAAGTTGCCGAAGATCTTCCACGTCAACTGGTTCCGCAAGGGCGAGGACGGCAAGTTCCTCTGGCCGGGCTTCGGCGACAACATGCGCGTGCTCGAGTGGATCCTTGGCCGCTGCGCCGGCAGCGAGGACGCGCTGGCCACGCCGATCGGCAACCTGCCGCATGCCGAAGATCTCAACCTCGCCGGCCTCGACCTGTCGCGCGCCAAGCTTGACGAACTACTCGACGTCGATATCGAGGGCTGGCAGGCCGAATACGAGAACATCGGCGAATACCTCGCCTCGTTCGGCGCACGCACCCCGCAGGCCCTGCTGCGCGAACACCGTCGCATTGGCGCGCAGCTCGAAGCCGCGCAGAACGAGGCGCGCGCGGTGGGGACGCCGTAGTCCTCACCGTTCGCGGGCAAACGATCTTTTTCCTCGATGCCGCCATTCCGGCCTGCTCCGGAATGGCGCGCTGGCGCGGCTGCTGCCCGCCTCAGGAGAAGGACTCGAAAGGCGCTTCCATCTAAACCATACTGGCCCCCCACGCATCCAAGCTGACAAATGGATGGCGCCGTTCTCAGCATGCAGGCAACCTCTTTGGATACCGGCTCGCAAGCACGCCCGGATCGCAGTGACGATCATGCGCTCGTGCGTGCCTCGCTCGCGGGCGATGCGCGCGCGTTCGAGCGGCTCTACCGCAGCCACGCCGGCCGCGTGCACGGCGTGATCCTGCGCCTGGTCGGCATGGATCGCGCGCGTGCCGAGGAACTGACCCAGGAAGCGTTCATCCAGGCCTGGCGCAAGCTGTCGAGTTTCCGCTTCGACGCGGCGTTTTCGACCTGGCTGCACCGGCTCGGCGTCAACATCGCGTTGATGGACCTGCGCGGCCGGCGCGACGAGATCAACGTCGACGATGCCGTGATCGAGCTGGCCGCCGGCGGTGAAGTGCCGTTCTGCGCCGGCGAGCGCGGCGACCTCGAGCGGGCGGTATCGAAACTGCCGCCGCGTGCGCGTGCGGTGCTCGTGTTGCACGATGTCGAAGGCTGGAAGCACGAGGAGATCGCCCGAGAATTGGGCATGGCGGTCGGGTCGTCGAAGGCGCAGTTGCACCGCGCGCGCGGCCTGTTGCGGACTACACTTGAAGCGGCTTGAGTTGAGCCCGTTGCGACGGGCGGCGAGGTGAACGATGGACAATGAATTCCAGTGGCGCAACCAGATGCGCAAGCTCAACGAGCCGATCGAGCCGGCGCGCGAC
>NZ_DASVOK010000172.1:0-4372 GCF_036383415.1 Rudaea sp.
AGCGGTACGCCGAACTCGCGTTCGAGCGTGCGGATCTGTTGCGCGACCGCCGCCGGGGTAATGTCGAGCACGCGCGCCGCCGCGGCCATCGAGCCGCGCTCGACGACGCTGACGAACGTGTGGAGGAATTGGGTGTCCATCGCCCTATCCTACCCCGACTCCGCGCCCGCCATTCCCGGCGGGCAGCACGGCGCGGGCATGATGCCGTAGCGAACATTCGCGCAGCGGATGGCCCGAGGGGCGAGCGTCTGGATGGCGCGAGTCAACGGGAATCCAGTTCTTGCTTTTGGTTCTTTTCGCGCCGTCCTTCGGTTGTCCGTGCGTGTTCGATGCGCGCGCTACTTTCTGATCCCCTGAGTCCTCTGGGACAACAAACTCCGTAACTGCCGAGCCCGCAAACGCTGCCGCAGCCTCGCTCAGGCTGGGTGTTGACGCCAGAATTCCATACGGATTTCATTTGTCGATTACGGAGTTTGTTGGTCGAGATCAATTCTTCGGCCGGTATTTCACGAAGCCGAAAGTATTTGACAATCATTCTCATTTGCAATTGAATATGGCCGTCGCACCACCATGTTAACGTCCATGTACGTCTGCATCTGCAACGCCGTCACCGAGAAGATGATCCGTCAGGCCGCCGCCGAAGGTGTGCGCAGCCTCGGCGAACTCACCCGCCGCACGGGTTGCTCGGGCGACTGCGGCAGCTGCGCCGATCTCGCCGAGGAGGTGCTGCGCGAGGCGCATGTTCGTCGCAAGCCGCGACTGGATTTCGGCCTGCCGCTGATCGCGCAGGCAGCCTGACGTCTGCGCGCATCGTGCGCGCGATTGCCGCTCCCCAAAACCGCAAATGCTCACGATTCGCGTTTCATCGCGCGAAGTGCCCGCGCGTTATAGTCGTCGCATCACGCACGATCGGAGTTCGGCAATGAAGGGCGATAAACAGGTCATCGCGCACCTCAACAAGGTGTTGTTCAACGAGCTGACCGCGATCAATCAGTATTTCCTGCATGCGCGCATGTACAAGAACTGGGGCTACAAGGAACTGGCCGAGCACGAGTACAAGGAATCGATCGACGAGATGAAGCATGCGGACAAGCTCATCGAGCGCATCCTGTTCCTCGAAGGCCTGCCGAACCTGCAGGCGCTGGGCAAGCTGATGATCGGCGAAACGCCGATCGAAGTTATCAAATGCGATCTCAAGCTCGAGCAGATCGCGCATCCCGATCTGAAGACCGCGATCGCGCATTGCGAGAAGGTCGGCGACTACGTCAGCCGCGAGCTGTTCGAGGAGATCCTCGAATCCGAGGAAGAGCACATCGACTGGCTGGAGACGCAACTCGGCCTGGTCAAGCAGCTCGGCGAAACCGGGTATCTGCAGCAGAAGCTGGGGTCGTGAACCGGGGCGATACGCCGAAGAGCCCAGGATAAATGAAATGCCGGCTGTGCCGGCATGGCTTCATGTGGGCTTGACCACCGCCAGCAGCACGATCGCGATCAGGAACAGCGCCGGCACCTCGTTGAACACGCGCAGCCAGCGCGAAGAGTGCATGTTGCGGTCTTCGCCGAACTGTTTCACCAGATGCGCCAGGTAGACGTGATAGGCGACGAGGCCGAGTACGAACGCGAGCTTGGCGTGCAGCCAGCCTTGATGCAGGTAGCTTGGCACGAGGATCAGCGTCCAGATGCCGAAGGTCAGCGCGAGCGCGCCGCCGATGTGCGTGATGCCGAGCAGCCGTCGCTGCATGATCTGCAATTGCGCGCGCACTGCGGCGTTGTCGGACTCGACGTGATAGATGAACAGGCGCGGCAGGTAGAACAGCCCGGCAAACCAGGTCACGACGAAGACGATGTGCAGGGCCTTGATCCAGAGCATGGGCGCGGCGAATGTGAACAGGCAGGCAGTATAGCCGTGGCGAATGGATGCGGGGCCGCGTTTTTCGCTAAGCTTCCTGACTCGTACTGCATCGCACGCGCATGGCCCACGTCCCGCCGCCCCCCGCCTTGGTCATCCGCCCGCACGAGCAGCGTTCGCGCTGGCGCGAGTGGACGACGCTAGGCCTGTTCTGGTTCGCCTCGATCCTCGTCGCGGTCGCGCTGACTTGGGCGCTGCGCGAGAACGTGCCGGCGGATGGCGTCGCGCAGCTCCGTCACGCGCTCGATCAGAATGCGACGCTGCAGCAGCGCGTCGCCGTGCTCGAGCGCGCGCAGCAGGTGGGGAATGCGGCGAATGCGGACCTGCAGCGTCAGATCGGCGAACGCCAGGCGGAGATCGCCGGGCTGCGCGCCGACCTCGCCTTCTACAGCAGCCTGACCCGCGCCGACGCCAAGCGCGAAGGCTTCAGCGTGCAGGCGCTGAGCCTGGTCGCGGCGCGCGACAATCCGCGCCTGTTCAATTTTTCCCTCACCCTGACCCAGAATCTCAAGCCGGGCCAGATTGCGAGCGGGCAGGTCAGGCTCAGCGTCAGCGGCACGCGCGCCGACAAGCTCGTGACGATCGACTGGGCCGATCTCGCCGCCAACGCCGATGCGAAGGGAATGGGATTTTCCTTCAAGTATTTTCAACAAATAAAAGGTACTCTTCTGCTGCCGGAGGGCTTCGCGCCGAATGGCGTACGTGTCGAGGCCGATGCCGGTTCCGAGTTCGGCAAGAGTTCGCGCGATTTCGCATGGGGGGAAATATTGACCACGTCGGGAGGGACGCATGCTGGGGAATCGAAATAAGGCCAATCAGGTAGTGCCGGCCGAGACCACCTCGTTGATCGCGAATGGCACGCAGATTCGTGGCGATGTCACCTTCAACGGCCGCCTGCATGTCGATGGCAGTGTCGAAGGCGCATTGCACGGCGAAGGCGACAACGCCGTGCTGACCCTGTCGAACAGCGCGCGCATCAAGGGTCAGATCACCGCCCCGCACGTAGTCATCAACGGCGAAGTCGAGGGCGACGTCACCGCGACGCAGCGCCTCGAACTCGCCGCCGGCGCGCGCGTCGAGGGCAATGTCTACTACAAGGTCATGGAAATGTCGGCCGGCGCGCAGATCAACGGCAAGATCGTGCATCGCGGCGATGCGCCGAAGCAGCTGGCCGCGCCGGAAGAGACGGACGAATTCGCGCTGTCCGGTGCCGCGCACACTTGATTTCGTGCGGACCGGCACGATCTAGACCTGCATGGATACCACGCCCAGCTACCAGACCGCACTCGAGCAGCCGCTGATCTTCACCGACGCGGCTGCGCACAAGGTGCGCGAGCTGATCGCCGAGGAGAATAATCCCGAGCTCAAGCTGCGCGTCTACATTTCCGGCGGTGGCTGTTCGGGCTTTCAGTACGGTTTCACCTTCGATGAAGCGCGCGCCGAGGACGACCTCGCCCTGGAAAAGGGGGGCGTCACCCTCGTCGTCGATCCGCTCAGCCTGCAGTATCTGATGGGCGCCGAGATCGACTACAGCGAAAGCCTGCAGGGCGCGCAGTTCGTGATCCGCAACCCGAACGCGAAAACGACCTGCGGCTGCGGTTCGTCCTTCAGCATCTGATCCGCTGACGCCATCCCTGAAAAAAAGCACCCGCACCCGGGTGCTTTTCTTTTTCGGTCAGATACGCGCGCTAAAATGGCGTCCATGAGCTCCCTCGCGCGCAGCCGCAGCAACACGTTCTCTTCCCTCGACATCGAACGCGACGCTGACTGGCGCAGCGATACCGCGACGATCAACGAACGCCTGCGCGGCGAGGCAGCGCGATTCCTGCTCCTGCGCGATGATGGCCGTGCGCTCGTCACTTCCGGCCGCGAACGTTTGGCGGAACTGGGTCGCGACGACTTTGTCCGCGCCGGCGGTGCGGAGGCGGCGACGATCTATCTCGGCAACGTGCAGGGCCACGAATGGTTCGCGTGGCGCCAAGGCGATGCCGCGGCTGCGGCGATCGCCGCGCGGATCGGCGGTGACTTCGTCGACCTGCGCAGCGCCGGCATGACGCTCGAAGTCGCCGATGCCGGTCTGTTCGCCTATGCGCGCGCGATCGTCAACTGGCAGGAACGCACGCGTTACTGCAGCGTCTGTGGTTCGGCCGTTCGGCTCGAAAGCGCCGGCCACCGCGCCGTGTGCACGAACCCGCAATGCGCCGCCGAGCATTTTCCGCGCACCGATCCGGCGATGATCGTCATCGTCGCGCACGGCGATGCTTGCCTGCTCGGGCGCCAGGCGAGCTGGCCGAAAGGTCGCTACTCCGCGCTGGCCGGCTTCGTCGAACCAGGCGAGACGCTCGAAGCCGCGGTGCAGCGCGAGGTGTACGAGGAGGCCGGCGTGCGCGTGGTCGACTGCGATTACCACTCCTCGCAGCCTTGGCCGTTCCCGTCGTCGATCATGCTCGGCTTCACCGCGCG
>NZ_DASVOK010000173.1:0-9323 GCF_036383415.1 Rudaea sp.
CCGGTTCGACAAAAGCCCGGGTTCGTACCATTTCGGTTGGGGAACAACATGAAGCAGCGTGTACTCGTCTCGTCCATCATCATGGGCTTGTATGCAAGCCTTGCGATCGGCAGCGCCATGGCGCAGAGCGCCGGCGATCAGCCAACGAACTCGGCCAAGGCCGATACCCAGAAAAAGAAGGAAGAAGCGACTTCGTTGGAAGGCATCACCGTTTCGGGCTCGCTGCTCGGCCGGCCGGAATACCAGACGACAACGCCGGTGCAGGTCATCAATATCAAAGCCGATATCGCCGCCGGCCAGTTCACTACGGCGGATTTTCTGCAAACAACCTCTGCTGCAGCCGGCTCCACACAGATCAACAACCAGTTCGGCGGCTTCGTCATCGCCGGTGGCACCGGCGTGCAGACAGTCAATTTGCGTGGCCTCGGCTCCAATCGCACGTTGGTTTTGCTTGATGGCCAGCGCCCCGGTCCGGCCGGCACGCGTGGTCAGGTCGGCGCCTTCGACTTGAACGTCATTCCGCAGGTCATCCTGCAAAGCATCGAAATTGTCAAAGACGGTTCGTCCTCGATCTACGGCTCCGATGCCATCTCCGGCGTTGTCAACCTGATTACCAAGAAGCGCCTGGACCACACCGAGACGAGTTTCTATTTCAGCGGGCCGGAGCACGGCGGTGGTCAGCAGATGCTGGGCTCGATCGGCACCGGTTGGAATCTCGACAACGGCAACATCATGATTGCCGCGCAAGTCGACCGTCAGCAACCGCTCAGGGTCGGTGACCGCGACTTCCTCAACTGCGGTCGAGACATGGTCTGGGGCACCGACGGCAAGCGCATCGATCGGCAAGATCATTCCGTTCTGCAAGGCACCAGTCTTGCGGGCTGCAACAACCTGTACGCAAACACGGTTATTTACTACTGGAATTCGAACAACCGCTTTGTGCCCGGCGGCGGTTCCAGCGGACCTTTCCCCGGTTACCACCTGCGCCCGTATCCGACTAAGACCTACGCCAACTCACCGCAGGCGTACTACGAGGACCAGCTCAATTTCCCGTTCTACGGCAGCACCTACGCGATCGACGAACAGCAGCGCGCGAGTTTGTACGCGGCGACGAGTTTCAACTTCGGCAACGTAAACTGGGACTCGCAGTTTCTCTACAACAATCGCAAGGCCAGCCACGACAGTTTCAGGCAGTTCTTCCCGGTTGTGGAGGCAGACCAAGCCGCTGGCTGGGTCGACCCCCTCAAACCCGGAAATGCGAGCAAGCCGCCGTATTTCGAACCGATCATGCCGTTCCCGAGCAATTCGAAGGCCGAAGTCGATTATTTCTATGGCGCGACCAAGTTGTCGGGCGGTTTCACCGCTTCCAGCAGCTGGTCATGGCAGGTCAATGGGACCTACTCGCGCTCGAGTGGCGACTACAGCACCTTGGGAATCAACCTCGCCAACAGCGGCGACTTGGCCAATGACGGAAACATGTTGGACAAGCCGCTGATCAACTATTTCGAGCCGTGCATCTTGAACGGTCAGTGCATGAACAAGCTCGTCAATGCCATCGGTCAGGTCGCTTCCGGCAATACGGTTTACACGCAAGCTACGGTTAATGCCATCGCCAATGGCGATCTGTTTCACCTTCCGGCTGGTCCGGTCAGCGCCGCGGTCGGCGTCGAGTATCGCCACTACACCATCGACGACAAGCCGCCCCCTGAGACTTGGGGCCTGACCAGCGCTCTGGAAACCAAAGGCAGTGACAATGTCCATGAGTTCTTCGGCGAAGTCGGCATCCCGCTGTTGCACGACCTCCCCGGTGTCGAGTCGCTCACCCTGGATGGCTCCGCGCGCCAATTCAAGTATCAATCCGTAGGCGACTCGTCTAGCGTGTGGAAATACGGGGTGAACTGGCAGATCATTCCGTCGTTCCGTTTGCGCGGCACGATCGGCACTTCATATCGCGCTCCGGGCCTGTACGAGTTGTATCTGGGCAATCAATCGGGCTTTTTGTCGCAAGCCTCGATCGACCCTTGCCTCAACTGGGGCGACAGCAACAACGACTTCATCAGAAAGAACTGCGCGGCTGCCGGTATCCCGGCCGACTACGGTGCGAGTGGCAATCCTTCGGCTACCGTTTACCAGGGCGGCGGCAAGGGTTTCCTCAAGCCCGAGACCTCGCGCGCCAAATCGGCGGGCTTCGTCTGGTCGCCGACCTTCGCCGATCTGAACGTGGCTGTGGATTACTTTGACTATTCCATCCACGGCGAAATCGCCAGTCTCGGGGCAAGTTCCATTCTGTCCGGTTGCTATGGCTTGCCGGTGTATCCGAACAATTTCTGCACCCAGTTCCACCGCAATTCGCCGAGCGACGCGGCGAATCCGAACATGATCACGGACGTTCATGCCACTTATATCAATGTCAATTCGGAGCGCACCCGCGGCTACGACTTCCAGCTGGACTACAGCCAGGATCTCGCCTTTGGCAAGGTCAAGGCGGGTGCACAGTTGACCTACACGATCTCGGATATCTACCAGCAGTTCGACAGCGCCGAGGCGAGCGGTTTGGCCTCCTCCGAGCTCGTCGGCTATATCGGCCGCCCGCATATGGTCGGCATTTTCGATGCGAGCCTGAAGCGAGGCGACTGGACGTTCTACTGGCAAGGAAACTACACCAGTTCGACATCGAACAAGGATCTGCCCGCGGTCTTCACCTATCAGGGCTATAAGAACGCCGTGCGTGACCTCAAGGCCGAGTGGCAGCTCCGCCATAGCGTGTCGGCTGAGTACAATGGCGGCAAGTACCAAATCCTGTTCGGCATCCGCAACCTGCTCGACCAGAAACCCGACCTGGTCTCTCCGGGCGCGGACACGTTCGCCGGTGTACAAGGCAATACGCCGCTCGGTGCTTCGCAATATGACTGGTTCGGTCGCACGTACTATGTGCGTTTGAACATGTCGTTCTGAGCGCAAGGCGTTTTGTTCCTGCAAAGCTCTGAGGAGGCGACATTGCGTCGCCTCCTTTTTTAATGGCGACGAGATTCAATCGGAGAACTTGAGATGCGGATGTCTATCGGCGGAGCGTTGTTCTGTAGCTTATTGATCGCGATTTCTTCGTCATCGACCGCCATTGCGGCCGAGCCGATTTCCATCGACGTCTTGACACGCCTGCCGGCGATTCAATCGGTATCAATGGACCCCAGCGGCAAGCACCTGGTTGCCCTGATTCACTCGCCCAAGAATCCGGAGGAGACGGCGCTCGCCGCTTGGGACACGGCATCGCTTTCGTCCGGGCCGAAAATGATCACGCCCTCCGGTGACCAGATGAAATTCATCGCCGCCTCTGCGTTGAAGGCGGACAAAGTCCTCGCGGTTGCGCGCCAGGAATGGACCGGCAATGCCGGCGGCTGCATAGAGGGCAAAGCGGCCGGTTCGACCATGACTTTCGTGACCAAGGCCTATTTGACCGACGTCGATCAAAAGAAATTCAACGAAGCGTTTGCCAGTGAAGCTCAGGCCCTGGGACAGAGCAAGGACAAGCAACAGTGCCTCGAACTCGCTGGCACCGCCGCGCTGGCAGCCATGCTGCCGCGTGATCCAGACCGAGTCATTATTGAACGACTCGACCAGATCAGCATGGCCGCCGACTACTATCGCTACAATCTGAGAACCGGCAGCAAAGACTTGGTGTTCCGCGGCGGCTCACGCGCGAGGCCGACACTGTTCGATCCACGCAGCGGTGAAGTGCTGGTCAAATCCGAAATCGAAGCAACCGGCGATGACTACGAGCAACGCATCCATATCCGCGATGCGAAAACCGGGGAATTCGTGGTTCAGTCGGCGCTGACGACCAAGCTTTCCGATCGTCACAAAGTGAACGTGGCGGGGATCGACGATGCGAGTGGCAAGTACTATGTGCTGACCGATCAGTTCTCCGATCAAGTACAGGCGCGTGTGTATGACCCGGCACAGAAGAAGTTCGACGCCGAACCGCTCGTGGCTGACAAAAACTACTCTATCGGCAGCCTGATCTTTAGTACGCGCACGAGCAACTTCAACAAGATCGTCGGCTTTGTCGTCGATGGAGCGTACTCGCAGCAGATTTTCGTTGACCCGGCCATGAAATCGATTCAGGCCAGCATCGCGCAGGCGTTTCCCGGGCAGCAAATCTCCATTTCGAGCTATACCGACGATCTTTCCAAGGTCCTGTTTCGTACCGAAAGCGCAAGTGCGCCGCCGGCCTTCCATATGCTGCTGAACCAGAAGCAAGTGGTCGACCTCGGCAGCGAACGGCCCGAGATCAAGCCGGAGATGACCGGCACCCAGAGCTGGGTGACCTACAAGGCGCGCGACGGACTGGAAATTCCGGCGATCCTGGATCTGCCGGCGGGTTGGAAGAAAGCCGATGCGCCCGCATCCGCCATCGTCATGCCGCACGGCGGCCCTTGGGCGCGCGATTTCACCGGCTGGGACGCGCCAGGCTGGGTGCCCATGCTCACCTCGCGCGGCTATGCGGTGTTGCGCCCGCAATATCGCGGCTCCGATGGATTGGGCCGCAAGCTCTGGATGGCCGGCGATGCACAATGGGGACTGGCGATGTCCGACGACCTCGATGATGGTGCCGCATGGTTGGTGTCGCAAGGCATCGCAGCGAAAGAGCGCATCGCGATCTTCGGCTACTCCTACGGTGGCTTTGCGGCGATCGCCGCCGATGTACGTTCACCGTCACCATTCCAGTGCGCTATCGCGGGCGCCCCCGTGGCCGATCTCGGGCGTTTGGGCACCTCATGGAGCGACAGTCGCCTTCAGCGCATTCTGCAGGGCCGCACCGTGAAAGGTATGGATCCGATGCGCAATGCGAGCAAAGCCCATTTGCCGATCCTGGTGTTCGACGGCGACCGCGACGTGCGCACGCCGCGAGCCATTCACGCCGAGCCTTTCTACAATGCCGTCAAGAGCACCGTGCCTGCACAGTACAAGGAAATCGCCGATATGCCGCACAGCATGCCTTGGTATCCGCGCCAACAACGTGAGACGAACGATCTGATCCTGGGCTATCTCACGAATAGCTGCTTCGATCAGAAAAAGTAGCGATTACGGACTTCCTGGGTGGCGGCGCAATCCGGAATCGCCGCCGCCATCGATTGACATTTCGCGATTTTGTAACCTACTTGGATTTTGTACCTACTTGTTCGTGGTTCGCGCTGGAAGCTCAGTCGCGATGGCTTTGCCAAGCGCATCATAATCGCCATCGTAGTGATGGCCGCCGGGCAGCGACACATCGGTGACGTTCGGTTTGCCGACCAGCGTCGCGCAGAAACTGTCGGCACCTTCCTCGGCGCCGTGCACGCAGATCACCGGCACCTTCGTGTCCGCGATTTCGGGCGCAATCGCAATCGCGCCCTCGTGATGGGTGGAGCCGAACCAGTCGCCGACGTGGATCTCGAACACGGCTTCGGGGTCGGGCGAGATCAGCACCTGCGCCGCGATGCGCGCACGCGCGGCATCGGCGACGCGGTTGACGACGACCGGCGCGAGACTCGCGCCGAACGAGTAGCCTATGACGACGAAGTCTGCATGCGGATGCTCGCCGCCGTAGTGGCCGATGATGCGCGTCACCGCGTCGGCGGCCTCGGCTGGAGTGCGTGTCTGCCAGAAGAATTTCAGCGTGTTGAGGCCGACCACGGCGATGCCGCGTTTGCTCAGCTGATCGGCCACGGCGACGTCGAGCCCGGCCCAGCCGCCGTCGCCGGTGAGGATGATCGCGATGCGCTCGGCGAACGCGCCCTGCGCGGGCACTTCGATCAGCGGCAGATCGGCGACGTCACCGGGCAAGGGCTTCGCGACCACGCCCGGTGCAGTCAGCCACGCGATGCCGTGGTTCAGTTCGGTGCCGGCATCATCGCGCGGCTTCACAAGCCACGATGACAATGCAATCCATTGCTGCAGATTGCGCAGCATCGACAGTGCACCATCCGCGCGCGCGCCGTTCGCGAACGGCAACGGCAGCCATCGGTTCGGAAGCGCACTCACCGGTGCAATAAGGAACGTGTCCTTGCCTACGGCCGTGGACATCTCGCCGGCATCGCCCTTGCAGAACGGCTTCGGAAAGCGTGGCGAAAAGTCCCAACCCAGCGTGACGAGGCCGCCGAACGTCCCTTTCGGTGCCTGCGCGTCGACCGCGTAGGCGAACGCGGCGCCCGCGCCATCGCCGATAAGCAGCGGATAGGAAAAATTCTTCACCTTCTGATTCTTCTGCATCCAGTCGCTCATTTCCTGGATGTGCGCGGAAGGAAAATGGCAGGCGTCATTCTTGATCGACTCCATTTCCTTGAGGTACGCGGGATAGTCGATGCCGAACACAAGCGCGCCGTCGGTGCTCAGGGCTGTGGCGAGCGATTCAGCGCGCGCGTTCCAGCCGTCCTTGTCCGAAATGAAGACGACCGTGCGACTCGGATCGCCCGCGGGCGTCGCGACGTGCACTTCGCCAAACAAGCCGTAGTGGACGGGCGTCGTCGCGGCTTCAGCGCGAGCGCAGGCAGCGAGAAGAAGGAAGGAGGATAGAAAAAACACCAGCGAAAAGCGTGATGCGAGTGACAAGCAAGAACGGATCATCGTGCTTTGGCCATCAAGGCCTCGATCTCGTCGGCATCGTTCGGCACGGCCGAGGTGAGGATGTCCGGCTCGCCGCGCGTGACGACGACGTCGTCCTCGATGCGGATGCCGATGCCACGCCATTTCGCATCCACGCCCTTTGCATCGGGCGCGATGTAGATTCCTGGCTCGACCGTGACGACCATGCCCGGCTCGAGTTCGCGATATTCGCCGTCGATGCGATAGTCGCCGACGTCGTGCACGTCGAGGCCGAGCCAGTGACCGGTCTTGTGCATGTAGAAACGCCGGTAGGTGCCGTCGTCGATGTTCTTCTGCACGCTGCCCTTGAGCAGGCCGAGCTTGATCAGCCCCGCCGTGATCGTGCGTACCGCGGCGTCGTGGTAGGCAATGAACGGTCGTCCGGGCCGCACCTCGGCGATCGCTGCGTGCTGCGCGGCAAGGACGATGTCGTACAGCGCTCGTTGCACGGGCGTGAACTTGCCGTTGACCGGAAACGTGCGCGTGATGTCCGAGGCGTAGCAGTCGAGTTCGGCGCCGGCGTCGATCAGCAGCAGGTCGCCATCCCGGAGTGGTGCGTTGTTCGCACGATAGTGGAGCACGCAGGCGTTTGCGCCGCCGGCGACGATCGGCTCGTAGCTCGGTACCGCGCCGTGCTTGCGGAACGCGTGCAGCAGCTCGGCTTCGATCTCGTGCTCGTTCATGCCGGGACGCGTGGCGCGCATCGCGCGCAGGTGCGCCTCGGCGGCGATCTTCGCACAGCGCGCCATCACGCGCAGTTCGGATCGCGTCTTGTACAGGCGCAGGTCGTGCAGGATGTGGCCGAGCGCGACGAACTCGTGTGGCGCGCGCGCGCCGCGGCGAATCTCGCCGCGCACGCGATTGACCCAGCCGATCAGCTTGGTGTCGAACTCGACGTCGCGACCGAAGTGGTAGTAGACGCGCGAACGGCCTTCGATCATGCCGGGCAGGATGTCGTCGATGTCGACTATCGGGAACGCATCGTCCATGCCATAGCGTTCGACCGCGCCCTCGGTGCCGGCACGCGCGCCGTCCCAGGCCTCGCGCTCGGCGTCGCGTTCGCGGCAGAACAGGATTTCCTCGCCGTGCTCGCGGCCCGGAATCAGCGCGAGCACGGCCTCGGGTTCGCCGAAGCCGGTGAGGTACTGGAAATCGCTGTCCTGGCGGTATGGATAGTGCGAGTCGTTGCTGCGCACGCGCTCGGGTGCGGCCGGCACGATGCAGATCGCGTCGTCGCCGACGATGCGCATCAGTTGTTTGCGGCGGCGGGCGTATTCCTTGGCTTCGATCATGCGGCGATGTCAGTGCAGGGTGGCGCCGGATTGCGGCGCCGCATGCAGTTCGGCATGCAGCAGCAGTGCGCCGACGCGGATGAATTCGATCACTTCGGCGAGCGCGGCCTCGTCATCTTCGTTGCCGGCGTATTCGAAGCGCGTCGCGGCGATCGTGCCGAAGTCGGCGAGGATTTCCTGCGCATCAGCGGACAGCGAGCCATGATGACCGCCACCGGCGAGGCCGAAGCCGCCGAGAAAACCGCGGCACCACTCGACCAGCGCATCGGCGCGCACATCGATCGGCACTTCCGCGGCGGGGAGCAAGGGTTCGAAACCGAGTTCAGGATCGGCAAGCCAGGCCGAACAGTCGCGATGCAATCGTTCGAGCAGGCCCGGCGGCAATGCGCGGGCGATCTCGCCGTCGTGGTCGAGTTCGAGCACGTCGAACCAATTTCGCGCATCGGCGCTGCCGCCGCCACAGAGATAGCCGACGAGCGAACCCTGCAGCTCACTCGCGCCGACGCCGGCCTGGACGCGGGCAAGTGCGTCGCCGAGTTCGCTGTAGCTGATCGCCGTGGTCGACACCGTTGGCCCGGATTGCGTGGAATCGCTGCATTGTAGCAGCGCGCGTGCGCCGCCGATCGCGCCGGTTGGTCACGCGTTGACCGTACCCCGCCGCTTGCATATAGTGCGGTCATGGCCGAAACGCCCAACCTCGTCAGCGAGTTCGCCGAAATCAGCGGGCGACTGGATCGTCTGGTCGAATTGGTGCACCGCCTGACCGAGGAAAATCGCAGCCTGCGGGCGAGCCAGGAACAGCTAAACACCGAGCGTGCGAACCTGATGGCGAAGAACGAGCAGGCGCGCTCGCGCGTGGAGGCGATGATCGTGCGCCTGCGCTCCCTGGAGAGCAACGCATGAGGCAGCTAGATGAGTGAGGCGACGCCCGTCGCGGTCAGCATTCTCGACCGCGAATTCCTCATTGCGTGCACGCCCGAAGAACGGCCCGGCCTCATCGCGGCGGCGGCGTATCTCGACGGCAAGATGCGCGAGGTGCGCGGCAATACGCGCACGCAAGGCCTGGATCGCATCGCGGTGATGGCCGCGCTCAACATCGCGCACGAGCTGATGCAGAGCAAGCAGCGCGCCGACATCGACGGCGGATCCTTGGCTCAGCATTTGCAGATGCTGCGCGGCAAGCTCGACACGGCCTTGGCCGCGCACGTAAAATAGCGCTGCGTCCCCTGCGGTGTGCGACAGCGCATCCAAACATATCGCCTTGGTCCTATATACGACCCCGGGATGGCGGTGCGAAAGTCCGTGAGCATGTCCGCCGTGTGCGGAAAGCCTGACGACCAGCGAGCCCTCCCACCTGATCTTCGGATCAAGGTCGTTTGATGAGCATCGGCATCGCGGAGGGCGTACTTT
>NZ_DASVOK010000174.1:0-27691 GCF_036383415.1 Rudaea sp.
GTCCTCGGCACGGGCCTGACCGCGGTCGACGCGCTGCAGAGCGCCGCGCGCCTGTGGCCGAACGCGCAGCTCACCGCGATCTCGCGCCACGGTCGCCTGCCGCGCAGCCACAATTCCGCGCCGGGCCAGCCGTACGAACACCAGGCCTCGCTGGTCGATGCGCTGCGTTCGCAGCCGCAGGTCGCGCACTGGCTACGCGAGATCCGCGCGGCGATGGACGACGAAGACGTCGAATGGCGCTCCGTCATCGACGGCCTGCGCGCGGAAACGCAGAACCTCTGGCGCCTGCTCGACGCCGGCGAACGCGACCGCTTCCTGCGTCATCTGCGCTGGTTGTGGGAATCCGCGCGCCACCGCCTGCCGCAACAGACGACGAACGAGCTCGCGCGCCTGCGCACGCAGGGCCGACTGAAGATTCTCGCCGCGCATATCCGTTCGATCGACGTTCGCGCCGACGAGCGCGACCAGCTCGAAGTGCGCGTGCAGCCGCGCGGTGCCGAGAGCGTGCGCGGCTTCGCCGCCGACCTCGTCATCCAGGCCACCGGCTTCAACATCTCGGTCAACGCCACCGACCATCCGCTGATCCAGCAGATGGTCCATGAAGGCATCGCCCACCCTGATGAACTCGATCTCGGCCTCGCCACCGACGCCGCAGGCCGCCTGCTGCGCGCCGACGGCACGCCGCGGCACGGCCTGCGCTGCCTCGGCACGCTGCTGCGCGGATCGATGTGGGAGTGCAGCGGCCTGCCCGAAATCCGCGCTCTGGCCAAAGCTGTTGCCTGCGAGCTGCCGGCGGAATTGCGGCGCGTCGTCAAGCCGGCGTCCACGCGTTCGTCGGCATCGTCACGCAACCCCGCGTTCGTCTCCGCGGTCGCCTGAAACTTCGCTGCGGTCCGTTCTTGCTTTCCGCGCGGCGGGACCGATAAGCTTTGCCACAGGCAGTGCCTGTTCACCGCGCGGGTGTAGCTCAATGGTAGAGCTGTAGCTTCCCAAGCTACTGACGAGGGTTCGATTCCCTTCACCCGCTCCACTTCGCGGATGCGCCGTGGCTCAATAGTTCGCGCCGCCGGCCTCGCGATAGCGCAGGAATACCTCGCGCGCTGAGTCGCGCAGGATGTCGCGCTTGACCCGCACACCGCGTTTTTCCAGCTCGCCGATCCAGTCGGCGGGCAGCGGGCCTTCGTCGAATTCGCTCAATTCCTCGACGTCTTCGGAACGCGCGCCGATCAGCAGTTCGTCGACCCCGGCCCAGACCGTTGCGCCGTAGCACTGGCAGCACGGCTGCGCGCTCGTGGCGAGGACGAATTCCTCGCGCGCTTCGCCCGGCGCGGGCTCGTTGAGGCGGAAGCGGCGCAGTTTGGCCTGCGCGAGCATGTAGGCCATCATTTCTGCATGCGCGACCGAGCAACTGCGCGGCACGACGCGGTTGACGCCGGCGGAAACGAGTTTGCCCGCACGCGTGAACACGGCCGCGCCGAACGGGCCGCCGGTCTTTTCCTCGACATTGCGATTGGCAAGACGGATCGCCAGTGCGATGCGCTCTTCGTCGCTGGCATAGATCTTCGTCGCGTCGACCTCGCGGAACACCCAGTCAGGCAAGGTCAGCTCGACGAAGGACGGCAGGGTGTTCATTTCGCTGCCTTGGCGAACGAATCGCGCAGCGTGACGATGCGGTTGAACACCGGGTGGCCCGGCGCATGGTCGCGGCTGTCGGCGACGAAGTAGCCCAGGCGCTCGAACTGGAGCGCGGTGCCGGGCTGCGTTTCGGCGACGGATGGCTCGACGAAGCCGCGCACGACGCGGCGCGAATTCGGGTTGATATGGTCGCGGTAGGTTTTGCCGTCGGTGTCGTCGTCGGGATCAGCGACGGTGAACAGGCGCTCGTACAGGCGCACCTCGGCTTCGACCGCATCGCGCGCGCTGACCCAGTGGATCGTGCCCTTGACCTTGCGCTCGGCGCCTTCCTGCCCTGGTCGCGAAGTCGCATCGAGCGTGCAATGCACTTCGCTCACTTTTCCACTTGCATCCTTTTTCGTCTCGACGCATTTGACGATGCCGACGCCGCGCAGGCGCACTTCGCCGCCCGGCACGAGGCGATGGAAGCCCTTCACCGGTTCTTCGAGGAAGTCCTCGCGCTCGATCCACAATTCGCGCGAGAACGGCACGGCGCGCGTGCCGAAGGTCTCGTTCTTCGGATGATTGGGGAACGTCAGCGTCTCGGCGTGGTCGTCCGCCAGGTTGGTGATGACCAGCCTGAGCGTATCGATCACCGCGAGGCGGCGCGGCGCCGCGGTGTCGAGCTCCTCGCGCACGCAGGCTTCGAGCACGGAGTATTCGATCGTCGACACCTGCTTCGATACGCCCGCGCGTTCCCAGAAATTGCGGATCGCGGCGGCCGGATAGCCACGCCGGCGCACGCCGGCGAGCGTGGGCATGCGCGGATCGTCCCAGCCGTTGACGAGGCCGTCTTCGACCAGCGCGGCGAGCTTGCGCTTGCTCGTCACCGTGTAGTCGAGGTTGCCGCGTGCGAACTCGATCTGCTGCGGCGTCGACACGGGCATGTACAGGCCTGCATCGACCAGCGGCTGCACGAGTTCGGGGTGCTGGGGCAGGTCGATTTGCGCGAGGCACCAGTCATAGAGCGGGCGATGGTCCTCGAACTCGAGCGTGCACAGCGAATGGGTGATGCCTTCGACCCCGTCCGAGATGCAGTGCGCGTAGTCGTACATCGGGTAGATCGGCCAGGCGTCGCCGGTGTTCTGGTGCGTGGTCTTGCGGATCCGGTACAGGGCCGGGTCGCGCAGGTTGATGTTGCCCGAAGCCATGTCGATCTTCGCGCGCAGAGTCTTCGCGCCGTCGGGGAAGTCGCCCGCGCGCATGCGCTGGAACAGGTCAAGGTTCTCTTCGATGCTGCGCTCGCGGTACGGCGAGTTGCGGCCGGGTTCGGTCAGCGTGCCGCGATATTCGCGTACCTGGTCGGCCGAGAGGTCGCAGACGAAGGCCTTGCCATCGCGAATGAGCTGCAACGCGCAGAGATAGATGACTTCGAAATAGTCCGAGGCATGGCGCAGCGCGTCCCACTCGAAGCCGAGCCAGTGCACGTCGGCCTTGATCGCCTCGACGAATTCGGGATCCTCGCGCGTCGGATTGGTATCGTCCAGGCGCAGGTGGCAGACGCCGGCATAGTCGCCGGCAACGCCGAAGTTGAGGCAGATGGACTTGGCGTGGCCGAGGTGCAGGTAGCCGTTCGGCTCGGGCGGAAAGCGCGTGACGACGCGGCCGCCGTGCTTGCCGGTTTCCTGGTCGCCGTTGATGATCTGGCGGATGAAGTTGTTGGGAATCGGGGGGTTGCTGCTCATTTTTTTGCTGTGCGCGCGGCTCTGTGGCCGTTGTCGTCCGGGTTTTTCCGACGGGATTCCGGAGTATACCGATCCGGCGCCCGAATTCGACAGGCTTTGCCCGGACGGGCGGATGCGCTAGCGTGCGAGCCGTATGAAGATCGTCTACCGCGCAGAAAGCATCATCGACGCGAATCTCGTCAGGAACGCGTTGGCGGACGATGGCATCGCGGCCTATGTCAGCGGCCATTATTTGACCGGCGCCGCGGGCGAGCTGCCGGTTGGCGGGCTGGTCAACGTCATGGTGGCGGAATCCGACTGGCCGCGCGCCCGCGCCATCGCCGAGCGCATCGACGCTGACCTGGCCGAGCGGCGCGCCGATCCGGGCTACAACGACGATTGGGCCGCCGACGCCGTTTGAAACCGGCACTTCATCGCCTCGCGCGGGTGTGATGGAATCCGCTGCCCTGCACAGCGAGCGGATCCATGAGCGCCAAACCCACTCTCGTCATCGGCAACAAGAACTATTCCTCGTGGTCGCTGCGCCCGTGGCTGCTGCTGCGCCAGTTCGGCGTAGCTTTCGACGAGGTCAAGCTGCCGCTCGATACGCCGGAGTTCTACGCGCGCATCAAGGACTACTCGCCGGCCGGACGCGTGCCGGTGCTGATCGACGGCGATGCGCAGGTTTGGGATTCGCTGGCGATCTGCGAATACGCGAATGACTATTTTCTCGAAGGTCGTGGCTGGCCGGCGGAACGCACGGCGCGCGGCCGCGCGCGTGCGATCAGTGCGGAGATGCATTCCGGTTTCTCCGCGCTGCGCACGCATCTGCCGATGAACATGTGCCGGCAAGGCCCCACGCCCGCGATCGGTGCCGACACGGCCGCCGACATCGCGCGTATTCGCGCGATCTGGCGCGAGGCACGCGAGCGCCATGCGGCGCGCGGACCATTCCTGTTCGGCACGTTCTCGATCGCCGACGCGATGTATGCGCCGGTGGCGTCGCGCTTCGTCAGCTATACGGTCGAACTCGGCGCGCCGGAGCGCGACTATGGCGATGCGTTGTTCGCGGTGCCCGCATTGCAGGAGTGGCTGGCCGAGGCCAGGACCGAGCCGCTGGCGGCGGAACACGAGAAGACGACACCGTGAACGCCACCGCCACGGCCGGCAGCGCGGCCTATCGCAGCGCGTTCCTGAAGATGCTCGCGGGTGCGGCGCTGATCTCGACGACCAGCATCTTCGTGCGCTACGCCCATGTCGCGCCGACCGTGTCCGCGTTCTATCGCCTCGCCTTCGGCGGCGTAATGCTGCTCGGCCTGCTCGTCGTGCGCGGCGAGTGGAGGCGCTTCGGCCTGCGCGATGCGCTGTGGCTGGTCGTGCCGGCGCTGGCCTTCGCCGTCGACCTGATCATGTGGCACCGAAGCATTCACTATATCGGGCCCGGGCTGGCGACGTTGATCGGCAATTTCCAGGTCTTCGTCATGGCGCTGGCCGGCGTCGTGTTCTACCGCGAGAAACTCGGCTGGCGTTTTGCGCTCGGACTTGCGCTCGCCGTGTTCGGCCTGTGGCTGATCGTGGGGCAGGGCTGGTCGGCGCTGAGTTCGGACTATCGGCTCGGCGTGCTCCTCGGAGTGCTCACCGGAATCGCCTACGCGATCTACATGCTGACCCAGCGCCGCGCACAACTGCGCCGGCCCACGCTGACGCCGCAGGTTGCCCTGTGCGGCGTCAGCCTGATCTGTGCGGTGATGCTCGCCGTCGCCGTGGTTGCGGAAGGCCAGAGTTTTGCGATTCCCGACGCTCAGTCGTGGGCAGCGCTGCTCGCGCTCGCTTTCTTCGGCCAGGTGCTCGGCTGGGTGCTGATCTCGCAGGCGATGCCGGTGCTGCCCGCCTCGCTCGTCGGTCTGCTCCTGCTGCTGCAGCCGGCACTGTCGTTCGTGCTCGACGTGATCCTGTTCGCGCGGCCGACGGCGCTGACGGACTGGATCGGCCTCGCGCTTTCGCTGCTTGGCATCTTCGTCGCCAGCCAGCGCGGGCGCGGATAGTATTCATCCATAAAGTTTGGACGTCTAAACGCCTAAACGTCTTGACATCCAAAATATGTACCCGTAGCATACGCCCCGTACTCATCAAGACCGGCTGAGGGACAGGCCCAGCGACGCCGGGGCAACCGTCACGAAACCTGAACAAGGTTCGCGATTGGTGCCAAATCCTGCGAGGTCCGCGGAAGTTTCACGCCGCGGTGGACCCCGTGAAGATGAGGCGAGCGCAAGGTTTCCGCTGCATTCGTCTCGTTGGGGCTGTAGATGAAAGACGAGACCGAAATGAGCGCCGAACCGCAACTCCACTATCACGCCGAGGCCGTCGCGCCAGCCGTGCAATGGCTGGAAGGCGAGCTCGCGCTGCCGCAATCTTTCACGCTCGAATCGGGCGCCTCGCTCAACGATGCCAGGCTGGCTTGGGCCAGCGTCGGCCCCGCCGATGCGCCGGTGATCGTCGTGCTCGGCGGAATTTCCGCGCATCGCCGCCCGGTCGCGCGCGATGGCAGAGGCTGGTGGGAATCGCAGTGTGGCGCGGGCAAGGCGCTCGACACGGACCACTACCGCCTCGTCGGCATCGACTGGCTCGGCGGCTGCGATGCCTCGACCGGGCCGAAGTCGTCCGCGAGCGCAGCGGAATTTCCCGCCATCTCCACGGCCGACCAAGCCCGCGCCGTGCTTCTGCTGCTCAATCGCCTCGGCGTGCGCCGCGTGCATCTCGTCGTCGGCGCCTCCTATGGCGGCAACGTCGCCCAGCAGCTCGCCGCGCTGCTCGGCGAGCGCCTGCGCCACCTCGTTCTGCTCAGCGCGGCGCACAAGGCCGCGCAGTTCGGCCTCGCGTTGCGCCATGTGCAGCGCGCGATCCTCGATCTCGGCAGCGATTCGATCGAAGCGCTCGCGCTGGCGCGTTCGCTCGCCGTGCTCGGCTATCGCACGGCGGAAGGCGTCGAGCAGCGTTTCGGCAGCGAATCGCCGGCGGATGCGCATGCGGATGGTGTGCTTGGCTGGATCGATCATCACGGCCGCAAGTTCGTGCGCCGCTTCGATGCCGACGCCTACCGTTGCCTCGGCCGCTCGCTCGACGCGCACGACATCGACCCGGCCGCGGTGCGCGTGCCGACGACGCTGTTCGCGGTGCGCGAAGATCTGACCGTGCCGCTGTCGCTGCTGCGCGAATACCAGACCCGCGCCGGCGCCGCCTGCGAACTCGTCGAAATTTCCTCGGACTACGGCCACGACGCCTTCCTCAAGGAAGAAGCGATCGTGGGTGCGTTGTTCGAACGCTGTCTGCAAGCCTGAAAAAATACGGAGAAGCAAAGTGAGTCACGTCGCCCAGAAGCCCGCCCGCCAAGCCGCCACGATCGCCGCCCGCGCCGGCGTCGACCAGGATGCCGCGCACGGCGCCGTGATGCCGCCGCTGTACCTGTCGACGAACTACAGCTTCGAAGGCTTCGGCAAGAAGCGCGAGTACGACTATTCGCGCTCGGGCAATCCCACGCGCGACGTGCTCGCCGGCGCGCTGGCCGATCTCGAGGGCGGCGCCGGCGCGGTCGTCACCGCGACCGGCATGGCCGCGATCACGCTGGTCACCTCGCAGTTGTCGCCCGACGATCTCATCATCGTGCCGCACGACTGCTACGGCGGCAGCTATCGCCTGTTCGTCAACCAGGCCAAGCGCGGCCTGTACCGCTGCGCGGTCGTCGACTTCAACGACACAGTCGCGCTCGCGACCGCGCTCGCATGCAAGCCGAAGATCGTCTGGATCGAGACGCCGAGCAATCCGCTGCTGCGCATCGTCGACATCGCCGCGGTGTCGCGCCTCGCCCATCAGGTCGGCGCGCTGGTCGTGGTCGACAACACCTTCCTGTCGCCGGCGCTGCAGCAGCCGATTTCGCTCGGCGCGGACATCGTCGTGCATTCGACGACGAAGTACCTCAACGGCCATTCCGATGTCGTCGGCGGCGCGGTGATCTGGAAGGATGCCGCGGTTGGCGAGCAGCTCGCCTGGTGGTGCAACTGCCTCGGCGTGTCCGGTGGCGCGTTCGACAGCTATTTGACCCTGCGCGGCCTGCGCACCTTGCAGCCGCGCCTGCGTGCACATCAGGAAAATGCCGCGGCGATCGTCGAAATCCTCGATGCGCATCCCGCGGTGGAAAAAGTCTACTTCCCGGGCCTGGCCAGCCATCCGCAGCACGCGCTCGCCGCGCGCCAGCAGAAAGGTTTCGGTGCGATGGTCAGCTTCGATCTGGCCGGCGGCGTGCCGGCGGTCGAGGCATTCGTCAACGGCCTGCAAAGCTTCACGCTCGCCGAATCGCTCGGCGGAGTGGAGAGTCTCGTCGCGCACCCGGCGACGATGACGCATGCGGCGATGGACGCCGAAGCGCGCCGCGTCGCCGGTCTCGGCGACGGCCTGCTGCGCCTGTCAGTCGGCATCGAGGCGATCGAGGATTTGAGTGTGGACATTGATGCGGCGCTGGATCGCGCCGCGTCCTTTCTGCCCGCGCGCGCCGTAGCCAACGCACGCTAACCCCGGCGCAAACGAAAACGCCGCAGATTTGCGTCTGCGAAATTATTTTGCGCTCGTCCTTGATCGCCAGAATCAAGAAGCGGCCATCCTTGGCCGCACTTCTCAATAAAATCCCCGTTTTTGCGACGTCGTGAAGAAGGCGCGACTTACCAGCCGATATCCTTCATGAACGGCAGGGTCAGATCGTACGGCGCATCGAGGTGCTGGGTCAGATCGGCGTTGATCGCCGGTTCCATGAGCAGATTGTGGAACGCGCTCGTATCCCAATGCGACACGGACGAGCCGCTCTGGAACGGATTGGGCGTGTACAGCATGACGTGACCGGCCTTGTCCGCGCCGGCAAGCTGGGCGGGATCGATGCCGATGCGCGCGACCACGCCGGAACTGCGATTTCCCGGCGTCAGGTTCATGCCGCTGAGCAGGGTCACGCCGTCAGCGAGGCTGATGCGCACCGCCGGGATCGTGACGTTGGGATCGGCGCCGCCAAGATCGGGTGGTGGCGAGCCGGCCACGTTGTCGACGACGATGACGCCACGCGCACCCGCGTTCTGCGCGTTCAGCACCTTGACCGTGAACGCACAGGTGCCGCGCAGCACGAGCGCGATGCGGTTCTTCACCGCACTGGCGTTTTCCGCATCGAGCGCATTGCAGGCGAGCCCGAGTTGACCGTTCTCGACCACCGGCATCACTTGCTTGTTGACGCCGGGATAGTCGAGCGCGGGGCCGAACTGGGCGCGGCCGGCGAGGTAGGTGCCAGCGATGGCCGCGGGCGCGTTGATCTGCAACTGCGGCGTGCCGCCGACCAGCACCGATGGCGCGCCGGCGGTCACGTTGGCGCCGACCCAGACAAGCTGGCGCGGGTTGACGGCCGAGAACTTGCGTTCGGCGGCGGTCATCTGCGTCCAGGTCTTTCCCAGCGTGTTGTCGTAGGCGAGCGTGTCGTAGATCGAGGGATAGCCGCCGAGATAGGCGCCGGTCGTCCCGCTGGTCACGGTCGAGAAACCCAGGCCGTGCGCGAATTCGTGCAGCAGCACTTCGACGAGATTGACCTTGCTGCCGGCGTTGCCGTCGAGACCAAGGTAGAACGGCGATCCGGTGAGGCATCCGGCGTTGCCGAGGTTGCTGTTGAAGCGCGCGCGAATTTCGGCGGTCGAAGGATCCGCGACGCTCCCGTAAAGCTTGTTCGTGAGCGCGGCGTGGTACCAAACGCCAGGCACCAGGGCGCCGGGAAAATCTCTGAATATCTGGGTCGGGCCAGCCGAGCCGAGAACCGCACTGGTCGCGTTGCAGCTCAGCGGCTCGAATGTGGACAGCACCCGGATGGCAGCATTGCTGTCGAGCGTGGCGCCCCATATGCTCGCGGCGTACTGGAAAGCGTTGAGTCGCTGCTGGCCCAGGGTCGTGCCGGGATTGTCGCCAACCGGGGCGACCGGCGTGGGATCGTTGAAGCCGACGCCGGCGGCATTGCCGTTGACGATCGTAATCGTCATCGCCGCATGCGCGGCGCTGCCGCCACCGAGCAACCCGACGGCGAGCACGCCGGCGAGGATCTTGCGCAGATTATTTTTCATTCGTGGCCTCCTTCTTCGTCGTCGAGACGAGTGCGCGCTGAGCGGCCTCATCGCCGGTCACGCATTGCTCTTCGAGCTTGCCGTCGGCCGTTTTGTGCACGACGAGATCGGACATGAAGGAGTCGTTGAGCACGGCCACTTCCCCGCCCAACGGATTGCTGTGTACTTCGACCGTGGACGCGTCGTTCGAGCGAGCGGCGGCTACGGCTTCATCGAGCAGTTCTTCGGGATTGGCCTTGCGCAGTTGTCCCGTGTCCTTGTCCTTGTACGCCTTCAAGCCGTTTTCACGATGACCCGGAGCTTTGGCCAGGCCGTCGGCCTGCGCCGGCGTGACCGCAGCGATCTTGACGTTGGGCAGCACGAGCAGCCCGTCTTTCGATGCCAGTTGCGGCGTGGTTGCGAAGGTGAGCGGGGAAACGATGGCAAAAACGGCGACTAAAGCCGCCCGTTGCGTTGCCGCGCGAAGCGGCAATCGATTTCTCGATCTCATGTTGAACTCCCGAAAGTTACCCCTGTGAATCGCGGTACCGGTTACCCCTAACAAACCCGTCACCTGGGGACTGTGACGAAGACCGCGAATCGATTGCAGCACATTTTCGGGCGCCGCGCAGCTTGCACTACGGCAAACCGGTTGGATCGGGAATCCAGTGGATTTTTATAGAAGTGTCGGCGGCGAGTGCGCCGAGATCACCTTGGCCATCGCCGCGGCGACGAAATGGTTGCCGGCGATGAGGTTGCCGTTGTCGGGCATGCCGGCCTTGCCGGCGAAGTCGCTGCACTGCCCGCCCGCTTCGCGCACGAGCAGCACGCCGGCGGCCATGTCCCACGGGTTCAGGCCGGTTTCGAAGTAGCCGTCCAGACGCCCTGCGGCGACGTAGGCGAGATCAAGCGCGGCGGAGCCGGTGCGGCGGATGTCCTCGGCCTCACCGAGCAGCGCCCGGGTCATGTCGAGCTGCGGACCGAGATGGCGGCGCTGGCGATAGGGGAATCCGGTGGCGAGCAACGCGCCGGCGAGGCCTTCGCGCTTGGTCACGCGGATGCGGCGGTCGTTGAGGAAGGCGCCGTCACCCTTGCTCGCGGTGAACATCTCGTCGCGCAGCGGATCGTAGACCACGCCGTAGACGAGGTCGCCGTGGTCGCGGAAGCCGATCGAGACGCAGAAATGCGGGAAGCCGCGCAGATAATTGTGCGTGCCGTCGAGCGGGTCGATGATCCACACCTTCTCGGTCCTACCTTTCTGGCCCGATTCCTCGGCAAGAAAGCCGTGGTCGGGATAGGCGCGGCGCAGTTCCTTGATGATCTCGGCCTCGGCCAGCTTGTCGACTTCGCTGACGTAATCGTGCCGGGATTTCTCCTCGATGTTGAGTCCCTCGACGCGATTGAGGTTGCGCAGGATGATATTGCCGGCGGCGCGCGCGGCCTTGACCGCGACATTGACGGCGGGGCGGGGCATGGTGGAACTCCGAATCGATGGCTGGTAAAGAACAACCCGTCGGGTCGGGCCCGCGGGGCGCGAAGGGTAGCACAAAGCCGAATCGGGGACTCGGACTGGGCCGCTCCCGGGTATTTTTCCGATAAGGGCAGGAACGGCGAACGTGTAAGCTTTCTCCGCATCCATTTCCATTTTTTCACCTCATGCAGCCGATCCGCTTCGTCCTCGTCCGCACCTCGCATCCCGGCAATATCGGCTCCGCTGCGCGCGCGATCCGCACGATGGGCTATACGCGGCTCGTGCTGGTCGCGCCGCACAAGTACCCCCATGCCGAGGCGACAGCAATGGCCGCCGGCGCGGACGATGTGCTCGGCGGCATTGTCGTCGTGCCGACGCTGGTCGAGGCGATCGCGGATTGCCGTCTCGTGCTCGGCTGCACCGCGCGGCGGCGCGGGGTGTCGTTGCCCGAAATCACACCTCGCGCGGCGGCGGCGCAAACACATGAAGCCGCTGCGACGGGCGAGGTCGCGATCGTGTTCGGCAACGAGCGCACGGGTCTGGAGAACGAGGAACTCATGCGTTGCCATGCGGCCGTGCATATTCCGACCGACCCCAGCTATTCCTCGCTCAATCTCGCCCAGGCCGTGCAGGTGCTGGCTTATGAATTGCGCCTGGCGCAGTTGGAAAGCCAGCCGCCGGCCGTTCTCGGCGCGAAAGCCGATCCCGCGGCGACAGTGGAGCAGATGGAATATTTCTTCGGCCACCTGTTCCAGACACTGAACGACATCGACTTCCACAAGGGACGCTCGCCGGTGACGATCGAGCAGCGTCTGCGCAAGCTGTTCCTGCACGCGAACCTCGACCAGCGCGAGGTTCGAATCCTGCGCGGCATCTTCGATGACGCGCAGCGCATGGCGAGGATGGCGAAAGAGCGCAGCTAGCCGGTTTCGTCTTCGGTGGCCGCCGTTTCGCTGAGCCGGCTGACCAGAATCTTGTCGATGCGTGCGCCGTCGAGATCGACGACTTCGAAACGGAAGCCCGACCAATCGAAATGCTCGGCGCAAGCGGGAATGCGTCCAAACTCGGCGATGACCATGCCGGCGGCGGTGCGGTAGTCGTCGTCTTCCTCGTGCGGGAAACGCGCTATGCCGGTCAGCTCGCGCAAGTCGTCGATGCCGAGTGCGCCGTCGATCAGCCAGCTGCCGTCGTCACGAGTGACGATCGGCGCGTCGTCGTTGCCGTGCGCTTCGACCGCGGGCAGCGCGGCCTTGCCGACGACGGCGCCGAGCAGGTCGTTGAGCGTGACCAAGCCCTCGATGTCGCCGTATTCGTCGACGATAAAGGCCATCGGCGTGGCCGCGTCGCGCAGTTCCTCGAGCAGGTCGAGCGCGCGCGCGGTGCCGGGCACGTAGACCGGTTTGGCCAGCGTGCGGAACAGATCCACTGGCCGGTCGGCCGCGGTGTTTTCCAGCGTGTCGATCAGGTTCTTGACTTCGAGGATGCCGAGCACGTCCTTGTCGCTGCCGCGCATGACCGGGTAGCGTGAGTGCGAGGACTCGCGCATCACGGCGAGGTTCTCCGCAAGCGGCGCGGTGACGTCGAGCCAGGCGATGCGCGGGCGTGGCGTCATCAGCGAGTCGACGCTGCGGTCGCCGAGGCGCAACACGCGGTTGACCATGTTGTGCTCGTCCGAATCGATGACGCCCTGTTCGGCGCCTTCGGAGACGAGCAGGCGGATCTCCTCCTCGCTGACGCGCTCGCCGCTGGCCTGGTCGAGCTTGAACAGATGCAGCAGTCGGCGCGTGATCCAGATCAGGACGAAGCTGAAGGGCATCGCGACCCAGGTCAGCACGCGCATCGGGATGGCGACGGCGACGGCGAACTTCTCGGGCGAGACAAGGGCAAGGCGTTTTGGGATTAGTTCCCCGAGCAGCATGTTGACGAAAGTGATGCCCGAGATGCTGAGCGCGACGCCGATCGGCAGCGCGTACTCGGCGACGGCCGGCAGGCTCAGCGCATTGAGCCAATGCGCGATCTGCTCGCCGATGCTCGCACCGAGTGCGGTACCTGTGCCGATGCCAAGCAGGGTGATGAACACTTGCACGGTCGAGAGAAACTGTTCGGGCTGCTGGGCCAGATCGAGCGCGACGCGCGCGCGGCGGCTGGTCTGGGCGAGCTGCTTCAGGCGCAACTTGCGCGAGGTCATCAGCGCCATTTCGCTCAGGGCGAAGAAGCCATTGAGCAGGGCGAGGAAAACGACCAAGACGACTTCGGTAATCATTCCGCGGCGGATGGGGATGCGAGCCGCAGTGTAGCAGGCTCATGGCGAGCGACAGTCTGGCGATGAACAATTCCTGAAAAATCAGAAATTTAACTTGCAGGTCGTTGGGCATGCCCGGTGCATGGGCTAAAATGCCGGCCCGCATCGCCGATGCGGATTCTTCCGCCTTCGCGGCGCAACGAGACTCTCTATCGCATGAAAACCCTTCTGGTCACCGGCGGCGCCGGCTTCATCGGCGGCAACTTCGTGCTCGGCGCGGTCAAGGACGGCCATCGCGTCGTCAACCTCGACAAGCTCACTTACGCCGGCAATCTCGACACGCTCGCCGCGCTCAAGGGCAATCCGAACCATGTTTTCGTCCAGGGCGACATCGGCGACCGCGAGTTCGTCGGCAAACTGCTTGCCGAGCACAAACCCGACGCTATCGTGAACTTCGCTGCCGAGTCGCACGTCGACCGTTCGATCGACGGCCCGGCCGCGTTCATCCACACCAACGTGGTCGGCACGCTCGGCCTGCTCGAGGCAACGCTCAAGCACTGGCGGGCCTTGAGCGATGCGGACAAAGCCACGTTCCGTTTTCTGCATGTCTCGACCGACGAGGTCTACGGCTCGCTCGGCGCCGAGGGCAAGTTCACCGAAACGACCGCGTACGCGCCGAACTCGCCGTACTCTGCCTCGAAGGCCTCGTCCGATCATCTCGTGCGCGCCTTCCACCACACCTACGGCCTGCCGACGCTGACGACAAACTGTTCGAACAACTACGGTCCGTACCAGTTTCCCGAAAAGCTCATCCCGCTGATGATCCACAAGGCGCTGATCGGCGAGAAGCTGCCGGTCTACGGCGACGGCAAGAACGTGCGCGACTGGCTCTACGTCGGCGATCACGTCAGCGCCATCCGCCGCGTGCTCGACGCCGGGCGCCCGGGCGAGGTCTACAACGTCGGCGGCGACGCCGAGCGCGAGAACATCCACGTGGTGCGCACGATCTGCGCGCTGCTCGACGCACGCCGGCCGCTCGCGAATGGCGCCAGGCGCGAGGCGCAGATCAGTTTCGTCGCCGATCGCCCCGGCCACGACCGGCGCTATGCGATCGACGCCTCCAAGCTCAAGCGTGAGCTCGCTTGGAAACCGTCCGAGACGTTCGAAACCGGCATCGCTCGCACCGTCGACTGGTATCTGGCCAACGAAGCATGGGCGGGGCGCGTGCTCGATGGCAGTTATCGCATGGAACGCCTCGGCGTGGCCTGAGCAGGCGCAAGGGAAGGTCCGATGATACAAACAGCACAGACGCAGAAAGGCATCATCCTCGCCGGCGGCTCGGGTACACGCCTGTATCCGCTGACCCAGGTCATCAGCAAGCAGCTGTTGCCGGTGTACGACAAGCCGATGATCTACTATCCGCTGTCGACGCTCATGCTCGCCGGCATCCGCGAGGTGCTCGTGATCAACACGCCGCACGAGCAGGCGCTGTTCCAGAAGCTGCTCGGCGACGGTTCGCAGTGGGGCATCTCGATCCGCTACGCGGTGCAGCCCTCGCCCGATGGTTTGGCGCAGGCCTATCTGATCGGTCGCGAGTTCGTCGATGCGAAACCGAGCTGCCTGATCCTCGGCGACAACATCTTCTACGGCCATGGGCTCACCGACGTGCTGCGTCGTGCGGCAGCGCGCGAGCATGGCGCGACGGTGTTCGGTTACTGGGTGCGCGATCCGGAGCGCTACGGCGTGGCCGAGTTCGACGCGACCGGCAAGGTCTCCGGACTCGAGGAAAAGCCGAACAATCCGAAGTCGAACTACGCCGTGACCGGCCTGTATTTCTACGACGGCCGCGCCAGCGATTTCGCCGCGGCGTTGAAACCGTCTCCGCGCGGTGAGCTCGAAATCACCGATCTCAACCGCTGCTATCTCGACGATGCCTCGCTGATGCTCGAGAAGCTCGGCCGCGGCTACGCCTGGCTCGATACCGGCACGCACGAATCGCTGACCGAGGCGTCGAACTACATCGAGACGATCGAGAACCGCCAGGGCCTCAAAGTCTGCTGTCCCGAGGAGATCGCGTATCTCAATGGCTGGATCGACGCCGAGCAGGTACTGCGCCTCGCTGCGCCGCTGGCGAAGAACGGCTATGGCCAGTACCTGCAGCAACTCGTCAAGCA
Organism: Rudaea sp.; assembly: GCF_036383415.1. GTDB lineage: Bacteria > Pseudomonadota > Gammaproteobacteria > Xanthomonadales > Rhodanobacteraceae > Rudaea. The sequence continues at coordinate 15,342 of NZ_DASVOK010000174.1, forward strand.
AGGACGCACGAATGAAATCGATTGAGACGAATCTTCCCGGTTGCCTCATCCTCGAACCGCAGGTATTCGGCGACGCGCGCGGATTTTTCTACGAAAGCTACAATGCTGAAAAGTATAAAAATGCCGGAATAGACCGCGTGTTCGTGCAAAGCAACGTCTCGCGCTCTGCGCATGGCGTGCTGCGAGGCTTGCACTATCAGTGGCCGAATCCGCAAGGCAAACTCGTCAGCGTGCTCGAAGGCGAGGTCTACGACATCGCCGTCGACATCCGCCGCGGTTCGCCGACCTTCGGACGCTGGGCCGCGGTTGTGCTCTCGGCCGAGAACCATCGACATTTCTGGATACCCGAGGGCTTCGCCCACGGTTTCGCCGTGCTTTCGGACTTCGCTACCTTCACCTATCAATGCACCGCGCTCTACGACGGCGCCGCCGACGCCGGTATCCGCTGGAACGACGCCGATGTCGCGATCGACTGGCCGCTCAGCGCACCGCAACTGTCGGGCAAGGACGAAAAGGCGCCGTTTCTGCGCGATGTGCCCGCGGAAAGGCTACCGGTGTACGCACCGTGAAAATCCTTCTGCTCGGTGCCAATGGTCAGGTGGGATTCGAGTTGCAACGCGCGCTCGCGCCGCTTGGCGACATCGCCGCGGCGACGCGTAGCGGCAAGTTGCCGGGCAACGTCGATGATCTGTGTGCTGATCTCGCAGACACGGACTCGCTCGCGCAGGTTCTGCACAGCGCACGCTGGGACATCATCGTCAACGCCGCGGCCTACACTGCCGTCGATCGCGCCGAGGACGAACCGGTGCTCGCGCAGCGAATCAACGGCGAAGCGCTGGCGCAGATCGGACAGTGGGCCGCGCGCAACGCGGCGCTTGTCGTCCATTATTCGACCGACTATGTGTTCGACGGTCAGGGCACGCGCCCCTACCGCGAGGATGATGCGACCGCGCCGCTTGGCGTCTATGGGCGCAGCAAGCTGGCGGGCGAAGAAGCGTTGCATGCATCCGGCTGCGCGAATCTGATCCTGCGCACCGCATGGGTCTACGGCGCGCGCGGCGGCAATTTCCTGCGCACGATGCTGCGCCTCGCACGCGAACGCGATCGTTTGACCGTGGTCGACGACCAACGCGGTGCGCCGACCTCGAGCCGCTTGATCGCGGCGACGACGGCCGCGGTCCTCAAGCAGTGGCGCGATGGCGATGCGGCACAGCGCGCGGCGTACAATGGCGTCCATCATCTCGCCGCGGGCGGCGAGACCACTTGGTGCGGATTTTCCCGTGCCATCATTGCGCGCGCGGCCGCGGCCGGGTTGATCCCGCGCGAAGTCGAAGTGGCGGCGATCCGCACGGTGGACTTCCCGACCAAGGCGCGCCGGCCCGCATATTCGGTGCTGGACACGGCCAAGCTGCGTGAACGCTTCGGCCTGACGATGCCCCAATGGACGCGTGGACTGGATGCCGCGATCGGCGAGTTGGCCGAAGCCAACGACAGCAAATAGAAAACAGGGAGCCACGAAACGAGCGTGAGGGGGCGTTGAATGAATCAGGCGATCGATGACGATCGCGAGAAGATGGAGGTACAGCGATGTTGATTCCCGTAATCCTTTCCGGCGGTGCCGGAACGCGCCTGTGGCCGGTATCGCGCAGTGCGTATCCGAAGCCGTTCATGCGCATGGCCGACGGCCAATCCCTGTTGTACAAGACACTGACGCGCGCCTTGCGCGTGGCGAGCACGGGTGACGTGCTCACCGTTACCGGTCGCGATTTCTACTTCCTCAATCGCGACGAGTACGCGCGCCATCCCGATGCCGACATCGATCGCATGCGCTTCCTGCTCGAGCCCGCCGGGCGCAACACGGCACCGGCGATCGTCCTTGCCGCGCTGCACGTGCGTGAGCACTTCGGCGCGGACGCGAGCCTGCTGATCCTCGCCGCCGACCACCTGATCGCCGACGTCGACTCCTTCGTCGCCGACGTCGCGCGTGCGCAGGCGCTGGCGCAGGACGGCTGGCTCGTCACCTTCGGTATTCCTCCGCAGCATCCGGACACCGGCTTCGGCTACATCCGCCAAGGTGCGCAAATTGGTAAAAGTGGACAAAGGGAAATTGCTGCATTCGTCGAGAAGCCGAGCCTCGACAAGGCGAAGGAATATCTCGCCAGCGGCGACTACGTGTGGAACTCGGGCATGTTCTGCTTCCGTGCCGACGTGCTGCTCGCTGCCGCCGCACAGACCTGCCCGGACGTGCTCGCCGCCGCGCAGGCCTGCCACGCCAGCGCGCGCACGCACGAGAGCCCGGTCGAATACGACAAGGACAAGTTCCTCGCCCAGCCCGACATCTCGGTCGACTACGCGGTGATGGAGCGCGCACCGCGCCGTGCCGTGGTCGCCGCGGGTTTCGATTGGAGCGATGTCGGTTCGTGGAAAGCGGTCAGCGAGATTCCGTCCGCGACCGAGCCCGATGCTGCGGGCAACCGCGTGCTCGGCAAGGCCGTCGTCGTTGGCAGCGAGAACTGCTACATCCAGAGCGACAAGCGCATCGTCGCCGCGGTCGGGGTGAAGGATCTCGTCATCATCGATACCGGCGATGCCGTGCTCGTGTCCGACCGTGAGCATGCGCAGCAGGTCAAGCAGGTCGTCGAGCAACTGCGCGACGACGGCCACGAAAGCACGCGTCACCACCAGACCGTGCACCGCCCCTGGGGCAGCTACACGATTCTCGAGGACGAGGACGACTGCAAAGTCAAGCGCCTGACCGTCAAGCCGGGCGAGGTGCTGAGCCTGCAGTTGCATCATCGCCGCAGCGAGCACTGGACCGTCGTCCAGGGCACGGCCAAGGTGCGCGTCGGCGACAAGGAATTCCTGCTCGAGCGCAACGAGTCCTGCTACATCCCGGTCGAGACCCTGCATCGCCTGGAAAATCCGACCGACGCCGATATCCACCTGATCGAGGTGCAATGCGGCGACTACTTCGGTGAGGACGACATCGTGCGCCTGGAAGATCGCTACGGTCGCGTGCCAGCCAAGGTGGGATGACAGCGGGCGTGTTCGCATAGACGACACGCCTGCTCGCGAAGCTCGATCCGGGCACCCGTGCTCATGCCGCATCGCATTTCTGAAGATTGTTTCAGATGCATGCGGGCTTACGCTGCGTTGATGGCAGGGAGCTGGAGGTAAGCTTTTCTTTCGAGGGGCGTCGTTGCGTCTGCCATGGACGCACCGAGTCGCTCGAGGCGGGCTTGCCACCGGAGCACGCGAGGATGTTCCGCGCCGAGCGCGGCCTGCATGCGCGCAATGGCGCGTTCGAGGTTGGCGCGTGCCAGCAACCGGTCCTTGCCGCCTTGCCAGTCGATGAAGGCCGCGACGGCATCGCAAACACCCAGTTGCCAGCTCTCGGGGTCGACAGAGTTCGCGAATATTCCCTGTGCCTCTGCGATCTTCTTTCCGGCCAAGTCGGTCTGGCCGAGATCGAGCGCGGTCTCCGCGGTACCCAGCATGACCCGAGCCAATGCCGGTTTCGATCTGCTGCTCATGGCGCGCAATTCTTCTTCCGCGTGTTCGAATCGAGCGAGTGCCTCCTGCGGACCGGCTGCTTCGGCGGTGGTTGCACTGGCTATTTCCAATTCTCGTGTCGCGAGGCGCAGGATCGCTTCCGGCGGCAATTTGAGTTTGTCGAGCGCTTCGTGTGCTTCGGCGATCTTCATTGTGCGCAAGGTCTCGTCGCCGGAAAGCGCTGCGATACGGAAACCTAGCGTCGCCCACTGGACACCGAAGCGTGTCTTCTGATCGGGTGCAAAGTCGCGGACCATCGCTTGCGACCGATCCAGCAAAGCCGCCGCTTCCTGAGGTCGCGCCAGGTCTATAGCGATTTGCGCTTGGCCATACAACATCATGGCGATGTCGGCGGTGGGGCCGGTGGCTTTCAAGTTCAGCTCGATGCTGTGCCGCATATCGCTGAACGCCTGGATCAGCAAGCCGACGCGGGCGGTGCAGTACGCCATCTGGCCCAACGTAGCCAGAGCATCGGCGCTGTTCTCGCGTCCGAGACGAGCGTACATGTCGATTGCTTTGCGGAATTGGGTCCGCGCTTCAACCAGTTCATTGGCTAGTACGAGCTTCACCCCGTAGGTGCCCAGGAACAGCGCGTTCTTGCGCGTGTCGCGCGGCGGGCTGCCCAGGGCAACGACCGCCTGGCGATAGAATTTCAAGGTCTGGTCGAGCTTGCCCGACAGCAACTGATGCTCGGCCAATATGCGCTGGCAGCCTGACTGAATATCGCGGGCCTGTTCCGGTGCAAGCGCTGCGGCCTGCTGCAGGCCGGTCTCGGCCCAATGGCGTGCTTCGTCCCACTTTCGAATACTCCATTCCAAATCGGCAAGCGAACAGGAAAGTTCGGCAGTGACGGAAAGCGGCAGGTTCTTCTTCGGGTCGGTGAGCAGGGACAGCAGAAGGGGTTCGAGCGCTTGCCCGTTGCCGCGTTGCTCGTAGGCTTGAATGAGCGTGTCGAAAAGTTGGGGATAGAGCTCGGGGTGTCTCTCTGCAGCCTGGGTGACACGTTGCGCCGCCAGCGCAAGCAGATCGTCGATTTTGATCGCCGCGTTGTTCGGCGCGGCCGATCCAAGCACCGAGAGCAGAAAGTCGACGGTCATGTCCGAACGTGCGGCTTGCGCCTGCGCATTGGCTCGCTCCGCTTCCGCGCTGGCGCGTGCCGCCTGCGCAGCGTCACGTTGTTCCGAAGCGCGACGTGCCTGCCATACTGCCAACATCAATCCCACGGTCAGACTCAGCGCGATGGCGGCGGAAATGCCGAGCGCCAACCTGTTGCGCCGGGCAAAGCGGCGGGCGCGATACAGGCCGCCGTCCAGGTTGCGTGCCTCGATCGGGCGGTGGGCAAGCGCGTTGTCGATATCCTGCAAAAAGGCGGCGACGCTGGCGTAACGATCGTCCGGGGATTTCGCCAGCGTTTTCAGCGCTATCGCATCGAAGTCGGCGGCCAGCTCGCGTGGCAGATCCGGGGTCGTAGCCAACGTGCTCGGACGCATCGGCGTGTCTTCGCCGATCATCTTTACGCACGCCGCGATCGACATGTTGTGAAAGTCGAACGGCGGCTTCCTCGAGATGAGAAAGTAGAACAGGCCGCCGAGGCCGTAGATGTCGGTGCGCACGCTGGCTATCTCGCCGCGCACTTGCTCTGGCGCGGCGTATTCGAGTGTCAGCGGCTGCAGCGTGTCGGTTTTGCGTTCCTCGTCGAGCAGACGCGCGACGCCGAAGTCGAGCAGGTAGGCGCGGCCGTCGCGGTCGACCAGAACGTTGTTCGGTTTGATGTCGCGATGCACGACGGAGTGGTCGTGCGCGTGAGCCACGGCGGCGGCGATCTGGCGGAATACGCCGATGCGCGCGGAGAAATCAGCCGTCTGTTGAATCAGGCTCCATTTGTCCAGCGCTACGCCTTCGACGAAATCCGTGACGAGATAAGGCTGCCCGCCCGTTGTCACGCCACCATCGATGAGGCGCGGGATATTGGGGTGTTGCAGATGCCCGAGAAGACGGCGTTCCACTTCCAGGCGCACGCGCAATTGCGGCGAGTCACCGTACAGAAATTTGATTGCGACGTGCTTTTTATAGGCGCCGTCGTTGCGTTCGGCCAGCCATACGTCGCCCATGCCGCCGCGGCCGAGCCGGTGCAGGGCCCGCCAAGGACCGACGCGCTCGCCGTCGTGCGTCTGTACCAGCGGATCGCGCTCCGCGCGCTCCATGTCCGACAACCATTGACGCAGCGCGCGAGCGCGGTCGGGTTCGCTTTGGTCGAGCTCGGTTAAACGTGTTGACCGCTGCTCTTCCGGCAAATCCAGAAGCGCATCGAGCTGATTTTCAAGTGCTTGCCAATCTGGGGTTGGATCGCTGGGTGGCATGATTGGAATCGGTATCGTTCAACGGGATGGAAACACATTCGAAATTTCGCCGCAAAGACGGACATTGACTGGCAGGCGAAAAGCCGCCTGCCATCGACTTCAACATCCCGTTGCGGAATGCACGAGGTCAGTCGGTTTCTCGCAACCGTCCAATCATCCAACCCCTGGCCTTTATCCAGTCGCGGCGCACCGTTCGTTCGTCGATGTCCAGTGCTGTGCCGATTTCCGCATCGCTCAAGCCTACGTAGAACCGCAACGAAACGATCTGCGCCATGCGCGGAAATGTCTGCCCGAGCCGATCGATGGCTTCGTTGAGCTCTATCACTTGCTCGGCGTGGCGGTCGTCGGCATCGAAACCGGCGTGCTCATCGAGCGTTTCCGTCGGGATGGCACTGCCGCGCTTCTGTGCCAGCTTTCTGCGCGCATGGTCGGTGAGCACGAAGCGCATCGCGCGGATGGCCAGGTAGTGGAAATGGTGGATGTCCGTGACCTTCAGGTCCGGTGACTCCTGCAGCTTGAGATAAACCTCGTGAACGAGCGCCGTCGTCGACAGGGTGGGGCTGGCGCCAAAAGTATTGCGCTGCACATGGGCCACGCGCAGCAAGCTCCGATAAGCCTCGGTCATCATCGAGGCCAGGCTGTGGGACGGATCGCGTATCGCACCATCCAATGTTTCTCGCAAACGATCAAGGACGACTTCATCGTTCGAATCCGGGGTTTCGATCATGAGAATTTCAAATGGATATGGCTTTCACTTCCGATGATTGTAGCGATTCGCAACGCTGCGAACGGCGGTTCGCCGATTGCATTACCGAAATTCGGCTCGCACCCGCGCGCAGGGCAAGATCCGCCACAGCGCGAAAATTCTGATCTTCGCCGGCCACACCATGTCCGGATTCGTCGCGTTTCTGCGATATATGAAACGCGGCGCATGAAACGCGGAGCTTTCGCCTCGCGAAAAGCGGGAAGGTTCGCGAGCGGAATTCCGTTTGTGCGATTTTCGCCATGGTCATGTGACGCAACCGGTAACAAAAGGTGACGCGGTTGGTCATTCAAGGACGTTTGCAAGGAGTTGTCGCATCAAAATCGATTAGCCGAGAAGCGTTGAGGAGTGATGGTCCATAGAGTGCCGATACACATGGCATGAGTCTTGCTCTTCAACCGCAGTTCAATTTCACCAACACCTGTCTCGTCGAGATCGTGCGAACTGAAAAAGTCCGCGCGCGGGGTGTTGCACGCTCACAAGGGGTAACGATGGGTATTTCGATAAGCGCGCAATCGCATTCGCGCCAGCATGCTTTCACGCGCTGGGTTTTGGTTTTGTCGTTGGCCTTTTCGGTATTGGCGATGTGCGCGGCAGCGCAAGCGCAGATCACGGCGACAAGCACTGCCACGCGGGATACGACCTGCACGGGTTTTCGCTTCAATACCCTCACCGGACAGGGGGCGCTCAATTGCACCGCCAACGAATTCACCGCGGTGACTACGGTGAAGCAGCCTGCTGGCGGAATCACCACTTGCGTGGCCGGGCAACCGATCACCGTGGATATCGAGGCGGATTTGTCCGGCACGAATACCCTCCGCTATGACGGTGGCCTGTTCTTCGGCCAGGCCGGCAACGATCCTCAACAGACTACGGGCCAGTGCTCCGTGGCACGCTTCCCGACCAGCTCGACGGGTACGGGATTCTTGGCTCCCACCCTTGCCGGCAATACGGCGGGCAGTTACGCGGCGGGCGGCGTCGAGAAGTGGCTGATCCAAGGCGTCAAGGTGCAGTGCAGCGCTACCGCGGGGGGCGCTCTGCTCATTCCCTACCTGATCACCTGGAATCAGGGCCAGGTGGTGGTCACCGGTGACACGGACAACAGGCTGTCGCCCGGAACGAAATCCAAATGCCAGGCAGCCTCCGCGAGCCTGCAAACCTCTACCGGTACTCCGGTCACCGTGCGCGGTTGGGTCAATGTGACTAAGCAGACCAATCCGGCAGGCGCTACGGACACGTTTGCATTCACCGCCTCCAATCCGAGCAACCTCGGCAATGTCTCGCCGGCGTCCTTCAACCTGACCGCGGGCGCCACCCAGCAGGTCCAGATCGACCTCGCCGGCTCTTCCACGCGTCAACTGGTCATCACCGAGAGCGCGCTCGGCGGTTGGAGTGCGACTCCTTCGATTACCTGCACCGCCGCCGACGGCGTGTCTTCGGCGGCGAGCTACGTCACGGTCACCGGACGCACGATCACGGCGAACCTCGACAACACCAACTTCGGCGCGAACTGCACGATCACCAACATCGCCACGCCGGCCTCGATCACGACGACGAAGACGCTGACCAGCGTGAACGGCAACGCGCCGGGCGCGAACGTGAAGGCGGGTGACGTATTGGTTTACACGATCACTTCGACCAACAGCGGCGGCACCGCAGGCAATGTGACGCTGACCGAGACGGTGCCGGCGAATACGAGCTACACCGGGCCGGACGGCGGCGCTTGGTCGTGTGCCGCGAACGCTCCCGCGGGTACGTCGTGCACCGCGACGCAGAGTGTCGCCAAGAACGGCGGCAGCGCGAGCACGACGTTCACCGTGACGGTGAAAACTCCGGTGACAGACGGCGCGACGATCGCGAACACTGTCGCGGTCACGGGCAGCACCTGCTCATCCTGCACGGTGACGAAGACCGCGAGTGCGCCGAACCTGACCCTGGCGAAGACGGCGAACAACGCGCCGTGGGCGGTGGGCCAAGCCAGCCCGCAGCCTTCATACACGCTCACGGTGAAGAACGTCGGCAGCGCGGCGACGAGCGGAACGATCTCCGTCTCCGATGTGCTGCCGAACGGAATCACGGCGACCACCGGCACGTACAGCGGCTGGTCCTGCACGGTCAGTGGCCAGACGGTGGCCTGCACGAGTGCCGCCTCGCTGGTGGCAACGAGCGGTCTCGCGAGCATCGTGCTGCCGGTTAGCGTGGCTGCGGCCGCGGCGCCGGGCGTGACGAACAACGCCTCGGTGGGCGGCGGCGGCGATCCGTTCAATGGCGGCACGACGCCCACTCCCGGCGCGAGCTGCACGAGCTTGGATGCGAACACCCCGGGCCACTGTGCGAGCACGACGACGACGGTGAACGCCTCGGCCGACGTGGCTATCGTGAAGACGCAGGCGTCGCCGAACCCGGCGGTGCCGGGGCAGGGTGTGGCGTGGACGATCACGGTGACGAACAACGGTCCGAACGCGGCGACGGCGGTGACGACGTCGGATGTCGTGCCGGCGGCAGTGAGTGGCCTCTCGCTGGGTGGAACGGACGCGGGTTCGTGCTCGATCAGCAGTCAGACGGTGAGCTGCAATTTCGGCACGCTGGCGAACGCGGCGACGAAGACGTACACAATCGGCGGCACGCTGGCATCGAGCTTCAGCGGCAGCCTCGACAACACGGCCACGGTGACGACGACGTCGAGCGATCCGACGCCGGGCAACAACACTTCGACCTCGAATACGCCGACGGCACCGAAGGCGGACCTCGTGGTGACGAAGACGGCGAGCCCGTCGAACAGCTACGTGCCCGGCCAGGCGTTGAACTACACCGTCACGGTGAAGAACAACGGACCGAGCGATGCGAACGGCGTCAGCGTGGCGGACACGGTGCCGGGCACGGTGACGGTATCGGGCTGGACCTGCACGGCCAGCGTCGGCGCGGACTGCGATACGACGGCGGGCGGCACCGGCGCGAGCGGCAGTACCAATGCGATCGCGTTGAACAACGTCAACCTGCCCTCCGGCGCGACGATCACGCTCGCGATCAGCGGCACGGCGCAGTTGAGCGCGACAGGCGACATCGTGAATACGGCGACGGCGACGCCGCCGGGCGGGGTGAGCTGCAGCACGCCGCCCTGCGCGAAATCGAGCACGGTGACGAACAGCAATGGCGGTGCGCCGCAACTGACAATCGACAAGCAGGCGACGCCGAGCACGTTCGCGGTGGGCGCGAACGGCACGTACTCGTTGACGGTGACGAACAGCGGCAGTTCGAGCACCTCGGGCACGATCACGGTGACGGACACGATGCCTAGCGGCATCACGATCACCGCGACACCGACCGGAACGGGCTGGACGTGTTCGACCAGCACCGCGACGCAGGTGACCTGCACGACTGCTGCGGTTCTGCTGCCCGGCTCGAATGCGCCGGTGATCAACGTGCCGGTGACGATCGATGCGAGCGCGGCACCGAGCGTGACGAATACGGCGCAGGCGAGCGGCGGCGGCGATGCCACGTGCTCCACCGCGACTCCGCCCGCGCGTTGCTCGAAGACGATCACGACGGCAGTGAACTCGCCGCAGCTCGACGTGAAGAAGCAGTTGAACGGCAGCTTCGTCGTCGGCCAGTCGACGACCTATACGATCACGGTGACCAACAACGGCCAGTCAGCGACGATCGCGGGCGGCACGATCGCCGACACGATCCCGGCGGGCCTGACGATCGGCACCCCGCTGCCGGCCGATTGCAGCAATCCGAGCGGCCAGCAGATCCAGTGCACGGTGCCGGCGAGTCTGGCGACGGGCGCATCGCACACGTACACGATCCCGGTGACGCCGACCGTGGCCGCGGTCGGCAACAACATGGCGAACACGGCGACGGCGAGCGGCGGCGGCGACGCGACCTGCCCGAACGCAGGCCATTGCAGCGGCCAGACCACCGACACGGTGACGGCACCGCAGCTCAAGTTGACCAAGAGCGCGAGTCCGGCCACATTCGTCGTCGGCCAGCCGGCGACCTACACGCTGACGCTGCAGAACACCGGCACCGCGGCGACAATCGCAGTGACGACGATCACGGACACGATCCCGGCGGGCCTGGCGATCGTGACGCCGCTGCCGGCGAACTGCAGCAATCCGAGCGGGCAGACGGTGACGTGCACGGTGGCGAGCGGCTTCGCAGTCAACGCGACGCAGAGCTTCGCGATCCAAGTGACGCCGCAGGTCGGCGTGAACGGCCAGTCGGTGACGAACACGGCGTCGGCGACCGGCGGCGGCGATCCGGGCTGTGCGGACGGCACTGCGTCCGCTGCACTGCCTGCGCGCTGCAAGGACGGCACGACCAATCCGGTCAACGCGCCGCAGTTGAAGATGACGAAGACGGCGAGCGGCGTGTTCGCGGTCGGCGTTGCGGCGAGCTATACCTTGAAGGTGCAGAACACCGGTACGGCGCCGACCAGCGGTGACATCACGATCACCGATGTCGTGCCCGGTTCGCTGACGCTGGGCGCGATGCCCGTGGGTTGCGGCAACGTCGGCCAGCAGGTGACGTGCACGATCACGGCGAGTCTGGCGGTGAACGCTTCGCAGAGCTTCGTCATCCCGGTGACACCGACCGCGAGCGCCTCGCCGAGCGTGAGCAACACGGCGACGGCGCAGGGTGGCGGCGATCCGACCTGTCCGACGACGGACAACTGCAAGTCGACGATCGTCACGACGGTGGATGCGCCGAGCCTGCAGCTGAGCAAGAACAGCAACGGCGCATGGACGGTGGGCCAGGGCGGCGCGGCGTATACATTGACGGTGACGAACGCCAGTGCGACGACGGCGACGACGAGCACGATCACGGTGCAGGACGCGATGCCCAACGGGATCACGCCGAACTGGACCGATCCGCTGGCGAGCAACGCGAGCTGGAGCTGCACGCACGCCGGCCAGAACGTCAGCTGCACCAGCTTGGCTGGCTTCAGCCTCGCCGCCAACGGTAGTGACACGATCACCCTGCCGGTGAGCGTCGGCGCCGCGGCGATCGCGAGCGGCAACAGCGCGCAGGTAACCAACAACGCCTCGGTAGGTGGCGGCGGCGATCCGAACAACGGCGGCAACCCGCCGACGCCGGGAAGCTGCGCCGTCGGCGACGCCCACTGCGCGAGCACGACGACGACGGTGAATACGGCGGCGACGATCAACGTGGTGAAGACGCGCGACGCGACGACCTCGACACCGATCGTGGCCGGACAGACCGTCACCTATCTGTTCACCGCGACCAATTCGGGTGCGAGCACGGTGGCGAACTACACGATCAGCGACGTCGTCCCGGCGCATACCACATTCGCTGCGGTCGGCAGCGGTTCCACGACTGCGACGAGTACGTGCAGCGGCGGCGCCGCGGCGGGCACCTTGTGTTCGATCACCTTCGCCAGCGTGTCGGCGAACGGCACGGCGACGGTGAAGGCCAGCTTCGTTGTCGACGCATCGATTCCCGATGGCACCTTGTTCATCGCCAACCTGATGTCGCAGCCGCATTCGTGCACGGCCGCTGGCTGCACGCCACCGCCGCTGCCGCCAGGCTGCACCGAGGCGGGCTGTACGCCGCCGACCTCATGCGCCGCGGACGACCCGCACTGCGTGCAGACGCCGGTCGCGATCGCCGACATGCAGGCGATCGCGCCGGCCAGCGTGAACGCGACCGTC
>NZ_DASVOK010000175.1:0-6600 GCF_036383415.1 Rudaea sp.
GGCCAAGCAACTGTTCGTCAAGCAGGGTTTCGAGGGCACCAGCATGGACGCGATCGCCAACAAGGCCGGCGTGTCCAAGCTCACCGTCTACAGCCACTATCGCGACAAGGAAACGCTGTTCGCCGAGGCCGTGCGCAGCAAGTGCGACACGCTGATGCCCGAGGAGTTGTTCGAGGCCGATCTCAAGGGCCCGCTGCGCAAGCAGTTGCTCGCGATCGCGCGCGCGTTCTTCGCGTTGATCACGAGCGAGGATGCGATCGCGATTCATCGCACCATCGTCGCCAATGCGGCGAGTTCGCCGAAACTGGCCGACCGGTTCTGGCAGGCCGGGCCACTGCGCGTGCAGGCAGGACTTGAAGCGTTCCTGCGCACCGAGGTCGAAGCAGGCAAGCTCGACATCGCCGACCTGCATCGCGCCGCCTCGCAGTTCTTCTGCCTGCTCAAGGGCGAGCTGCATGCGCGCAAGGAGTTCGGTTGCGGCGAGCCGCCGACCGCGCGCGAGGTCAACGAGCACCTCAACGCAACAGTGGATTTCTTCCTGCGCGCCTACGCGCCGCGCTGATGAGCCCGCGGGGAGCGGGGTAGTCTTTCCCGCTCCTCACTGCTGACGAGCGCGCCGTCGGCGCCTCACTTGGTCTTTACCGAAGCCCCGTCAAGCTGCCCGATCCTGGCCATCGACGGGCCGCGCTCGGCGCGCAATTTCGCCGCCAGCGTTTCGGCCTGCGCCATCACGCGCAGCACGTTGTTGCCCGCAAGCTTGGCGAGATCGGCGTCGCTCCAGCCGCGGCGCGCGAATTCGGCGAGCAGCGCGGGATACTTGTCGACGCCTTCGAGGCCTTGCGGTGCCTCGGGGATGCCGTCGAAATCCGAACCGATGCCGACGTGATCTACGCCGGCGATCTTGGCGATGTGTTCGATATGGTCGGCGACTTCGGCGAGCGTGACTTTCGGCGCCGGGTGCGCCTTCTCCCACTCGGCCAGCGCGGCCTTGGCACGCTCGGGATTGCCGATGTACAGGCCGCCGAACGGTGGGCTGCTGTAGCGCGCCTGCTCGGCGGAACGATCGGCATCCCAGCGGCGGTACGCGTCGGAAACGTAATCCAGCGCGAAATTGGCCATGACCACGCCGCCATTCCTGGCGACTCGGCGCAGCATCTCGTCGGAAACGTCGCGCGGGTGGTCGTCGAGCGCGCGCGCCGACGAGTGCGAGAAAATCACCGGTGCCTGCGACACGTCGAGCGTGGCGTTCATCGTGTCGTCGGACACGTGCGAAAGATCGATGAGCATGCCGAGCCGGTTCATCTCGCGCACGACTTCCTTGCCGAATGGCGTGAGGCCATGATGCGCGGGCGCGTCGGTCGCCGAGTCGCTCCAGTCCGTGTTCGACGAATGCGCCAGGGTCATGTAGCGCGCGCCGGCGTCGTAGTACTCGCGCAGCACGGCGAGTGAATTGTTGATCTGGTGGCCGCCCTCGATGCCGATCAGCGAGGCGATCCGGCCTTCCTTGTGGATGCGGCGGATGTCGGCCGCGGTGTAGGCCATCGCGAAATCGCGCGGCCAGCGCGCCGCCATTGCCTTGACGATATCCATCTGCTCGAGCGTGACCTGCACGACCTCGGGCCCCTTGAGCGACACCGGAATCCACACCGACCAGAACTGGCCGCCGACATGGCCAGCGCGCAGGCGCGGGATGTCGGTCATCAATTTCGCTTCGCCCTCGGGCGCGGGAAGTTTCGAGGTGTCCGCGGCGAGATCGATCTTCGCCGGATCACCCGCGAAGCGCGTGCGGATTTCCCACGGCAGGTCGTTGTGGCCGTCGATCAGCGGCGTCTGCGCAAGCACGCGCGCAACGCGGGCGTTGACATCGTCGCCGGCCGCGAAGGCCGGTGCCGTGGCCAGCGTCGCGGCGATCGCGGCGAACAAAAGCGGAAACTTCAAGCGCATGGGAGTGCAGATCATTTCTTGGTCTCGACCGGGGTGAATGACAAATCCTGATAGTCATAACTGAAATCGGCGAGCGGCGAAACCGGTTTCATCGTCACGCGTTCGACTTTGCCGTCGGCGTTGATCGCGAACGTGACATAGGCCGGCTCGATCGTCTTGTCGTCGAAGCGCGTGACGAAACTGTCGTATTGCCAATGGTCGAGCGCGCCCCTCATGCGCGGCGTCGACTTGAAGTCGATCGTCAGCTTGCCTTTCGCAAGGCCGACGTCGATGTTGCCGTACCACGGGTCGTTGTAGGTGCCGACGTAGTGCGCGAGCGCCAGCGATGGGCCGACCTTTACCGGTGTCGCCGCCTTGGCGTTGTAGGCCTTGAGCCCCTCGGCAACGCGCTGCTTCTTGAAATCGCGGAACTTCGCCGGCCAGTCGTTGCCCGGTGCGCCGAGATAATGATCGAGCAGTTCGAACATCAGGCCGTTGATGATTTCGCCGTCTTCGCTGTTGATCGTGATCGAGAAGCCGACCTTCTTATCCGGCAGGAGCACGACCGCGGTGAGTTCGCCGAACACCGCACCGCCGTGCCAGATGATCTTCGCGCCGCGATAGTCGCGCACGTCCCAGCCGAGTGCGTAGGTGTCGAACAACGGCTGCGTGGCCTTGAGCGAATCGGGGCGCGGCGCGACCGGTTGCAGCACCATCGGCTTCCACATTTCCTTCTGCGCGGCTTCGCTGAACAGATGCGCGTCGCTGTCGACGAGCTTGCCGCCGGCGAGCTGGATGCGCAGCCAGCGCGACAGGTCGTTCGCGCTGATCGACAGGCCGCCGGCCGGCGCGGCATTGCGGCCGAGTTCGTCGCGCTCGTCGAGCACCTGCTGGTCGCCGGCGCCGCGCAGGCCGCCGTTCATGCGCGCATGCGGCCAGGCGCGATTGGGATCGGCGAAATGCGATTCCGGATCGGCCACCGCGTGCAGCATGCCGGCCGGTTTGAACAGATGCTCGACCGTGAAATGTTCCCAGGTCTCGCCGGTGACCGCTTCGATCAATTGCCCG
This sequence comes from Rudaea sp., assembly GCF_036383415.1. Classification (GTDB taxonomy): domain Bacteria; phylum Pseudomonadota; class Gammaproteobacteria; order Xanthomonadales; family Rhodanobacteraceae; genus Rudaea. The sequence continues at coordinate 2,992 of NZ_DASVOK010000175.1, forward strand.
GCAACCATGTAGAGCACGTTGTCGTAGGCGAAGCCGCTGCGGAAGCTCGTCGCCGGCTTGATGTAGCGCAGGCGCTTGACCGATTCGGCGCGTGACAGGTTCGTGCGCGGCACGAACATCAGGTCGCCCGCGCCGAGGCCGAGGCCGCTGCGATGCACGAGCAGGTCGCGGATCGTCATCTCGCGCGTCACCCAGGCGTCATACATCTGGAAGCCGGGCAGGCGATCGATGACCTTGTCGTCCCAGCCGATCTTGCCCTGGTCGACGAGGATGGCGAGATCGGCGACGGTCATCGCCTTGCCGGTCGAGCCGGTGTCGAACAGCGTGTCGGCATCGACCTTCTCGGGCGAACCGAGCTTGCGCACACCAAAGCCCTGCGCGAACACGACCTTGTCGCCTTCGACGATGGCGATCGACATGCCGGGTACGCCGATCTCCTTGCGCAGCGATTCGACGCGCTGCTCGAAACCGTCGGGCGGCGCGGCGGCGGCGAACACGGGCAGGGTGAGCAGCAACGCGAGCGGCAGCGAGCGCTTCATGGGATCTCCTCGATAGTGGCGGAACGGCGACGCAGGCGCGCGACGCCCAACGTGAGCAGCGGCAGGACGTAGACGAGCAGGAAAAGCATTGCGAGCAGGCGATAACCCTTCGCGATCAGCGTGACGAGGCCGATGCGATCCGCAAGCAGCATACAGATGGTGAGCAGGATTAGTGCGATCAGCAGGCGCGCCCGCGCCGACAGCGCCGTACCGCGCGCAGCCAGCCAGGTCTTCGCGATGCGCTCATTGATTGCATGCACGGCGCCGGTGCCGCTTTCGAGCAACGCGGCGAAGATCATGAGCTGGAACAGCAGATGGAACAGCGGCAGGTTCATTTGCCGCAGGAGGAAATCCGACGGCAGCGTTTCCGCGCCGATCGCGGGATAGAACGCGATCATGCAGGTGAAGAACAGGATCGCCGGCAGGATCGCGAGTGGACCGGCGATCGCGCCGGCGACGATGGCGTCGCGGGCGCTGCGCAGATGGCGCAGCACGGGCAGGATGACGACCGCGCCGACGATGTTGTAGCTCGCGTAGGTGATTCCGCCGAGCGCCCAGTTCGCCGTCGCCGGCATGTCGCTCGCAAAGCCGGCGGCGATGCGCTCACCGAAGCGTGTGAACGCGAAGACCACGAATAGGAAGTACACACCGTAGAGCAGGAACGAGACGTATTTGAACAGACGCTCGACCGAAGCATTGCCGAACATCGCGAAACCCGCGATCGCGACGAGCAGGGCCAGCGTGCCGATCAGATGCGGCAGCCCGGTCAAAGCCGCACCGATCTCGCCCGCGGCGGCGCCAAACACGGCGAGGATCAGCACGACGAAAACGAGATAGGCCGCCTCGAACACGACCCAGCCGCGGCCGAGCAGCGCGTAGAAGAAACTCAAGTAGTCGCGTGCACCGTGTGCGCGCGCGAACAGGAACGTTGCGATGCAGACCAGGCTCCATATCAGCATCGCGAGCAGCATCGCGGCGAGTCCGCCCCAGGGACCGGCCGGCAGGAAAAATTCCGCCAGCTCGCGTCCGGTCGCATAGCCGCCGCCGATGATGACGGCCTTGAACGCGAAGCCGGGCAGCAGGTAGCGCTGGAACCACGAACTGCTGGCGCCGGCAATGTGCATCAGGCAACTGCTTCCGCGTGATGCACGTCGACCGCAGCGATCTCGGTGGCGCGCGCGGTTTCGATGCGGTGCGCGTTCGCATCGAGCGCAAGGAACAGCAATGCGGCGACACCGGCGATGAGCGCGAGCAGCACGAAGTACGCCGCGTGGCTGGCGTGGCTCCACAATGTGCCGACGAAACCGGCCGCGAGGCTGCCGCTGAAGATGCACAGATACCAGGCGCCGACCGTCGTCGCGCCGAGCGACGGCGGCGCAAGACGCGCGAACAGCCCGAGCCCAGTCGGCAGCACGTACAGCTCGCCGAGCGTGAACACGACCGAATACGCGACCAGCCACAGCCAGTGCGCGCGGCCGTCGCCAGCAAGCCGTGCCGCGAGCGCGAGCAGCAGATATGAAATCGCGACGAGCAGCGCGCCACTCGCCATCTTGCGCATTGATGAGGAGACCTTGCCGCGTTGCGCGCGACGTTGCCAGAAGGCGAGCAGCAGCGGCGTCATCAGGAACACGAACAGCGGATCGAGCGACTGGAACCAGGTCATCGGAATCGTCATCGAACCGAACGCGCGGTCGACGCCGGCGTCCGACCACAGCGGCACCGTGTTGCCGATCTGCTCGTAGGCGCCGCGGAACACCGTCACCGCGAGCCCGACGCCGAGCAGCAGCAGGAAGGTCTGCTTGCCGTTGCGCAGTGGCGGCGCGTTACCGCTTTCACGTGGAGTAGGCTGCGGTTCCGGCAGATACTTGCCGCCGAGCAGGTAGACGATCAATCCGAGCAGCATGCCGATGCCGGCCGCGCCGAAACCGACATGCCAGCCGTAGAATTCGCCAAGCGTGCCGCAGACGAGCGGAGCGAGAAAGCCGCCGAGGTTGATGCCGACGTAGTAGACGTTGTAGGCCCAGCTGCGGCGTGGATCGTCGGGCCGGTAGAGATCGTTGATCTGGCTCGGCAGGCTCGGCATGAACAGGCCGTTGCCGAGCGCGATCGTCGCCAACGCCGGATAGAACAGCGGCACGAACGCCATCATGAAATGCCCCACGGCCATCGTCGCGCCGCCGATGATGACCGAGCGGCGCTTGCCGAGCCAGCGGTCGCAGAGGATGCCGCCGAGGATCGGCGTGAAGAACGCCATCGATGTGTAGGCGCCGTAGATCAGCGAGGATTTTTCCTGGGCGAAGGCGAGCTGCTTGGTCATGTAGTAGACCAGCAGAGCGCGCATGCCGTAGTAGGAGAAGATCTCCCACATTTCGGTCAGGAACAGGATCGTCAATCCACGCGGTTGGCCGAACCAGTTCGGTTCGTTCATTGCCGCGCCGCGGTTTCTCGCTTCGCTCACGCTGCCGCCGCTTTGCGCGAACCCCAGACCTCGTCGCCGCACCAGACGAGGCCGTCGTCGTAGCGGATCGCGGGTTTACGATCTTGAGCGAGGAAGATCGGTCCGTCGAGATCGACGATGTCGCAGAGCTGGCCGACGACGAACGCCGGCGCCATCGCCAGGCTCGTGCCGACCATGTTGCCGACCATGATGCCGAGCCCGAGCCGGCGCGCCTCGCGCGCGATCGCCAGCGCCTCGGTGAGGCCGCCGCACTTGTCGAGCTTGATGTTGACGACGTTGAAGCGGCCGACGAGTCCGGGCACGTCGGCGAGGCTGAGCGCGCTCTCGTCGGCGGCGATCGGGATCGGCGAGGCGAAGCCGTCGAGATCGGCTTCGCGGCCGCGCTCGATCGGTTGTTCGAGCAGCGAGACCTTGGTCGCGACGAGCGCATCGACGAGCGCACGCAACTCGCTCGCGTCGTAGCCCTGATTCGCATCGACGCCGAGCCAGACCTCGGGCCGCGCCGCGCGCACGGCGTTGACGCGCGCGATGTCGAGGTCGAGTTCGCCAGTCAACTTCACTTTCACCGCGCGCGCCTGCGCGTACTTGCGCGCGCCAGCAGCCATCTTTTCG
>NZ_DASVOK010000176.1:0-5666 GCF_036383415.1 Rudaea sp.
AACCTCATCGACCTCACCTGGGATCACGTCGCGCTGTACCGGGCGGAGTCTCCGGCCAAGGCGCAACTCTTTCAACCAACGCTCGTGATTCCCGCCGATTGGAAATACGCAACTGCGCTGGATACCGCGACGAGCGACCGCGGTCGCATCGCGTTCAAGCCCGTGCCGTGCGACACGCTGGTCGAGTCACCGGTGATTGCCGGAAAATATTTCCGCTCGATCGAGATCACACCGAAAAATTCGAAGGTACCGCGCTGGCTCGACATGGTCGGCGATTCCGCAGCGGCCATCGCAATTTCCGACAAGCAGCTCGCCGGCTTTCGCAATCTGATTGCGCAGGCGCAGGCGCTGTTCCGTTCGCATCACTACGCCAGCTATCACCTGCTGCTGACGCTGAGCGATCACACTTCGGTCGGTGGTCTCGAGCATCTGCAGTCGAGCGACGACCGCGCGCGCAGCGGCGCGAAGATGTTTACCGACGCCGACCACTTCATGCTCGACGGCTCGCTGCTGCCGCATGAATACGCGCATTCGTGGAACGGTAAGTTCATGCGCCCTGCCGGCCTCGCGACATCGGACTTCGAACAGCCCATGCGTCCCGAGCTGCTGTGGGTCTACGAGGGACTCACGGTTTACCTCGGCGACGTCCTCACAGTGCGCAGCGGCCTGTGGTCGGCCGACACCTGGCGCGGCGCCGTGGCCTACCGCGCCGAGGAAATGGCGCATCGCACCGGCCGCGCCTGGCGGCCGCTGATCGATACCACCGTCGCCGTCGACTACTCCGCGCCGAACGCGTGGGCCAACTGGCGTCGGCAGAACGACTTCTATCGCGAAGGTCAGCTGCTGTGGTTGACAGTCGACATGAAAATCCGCGAACTGAGCCACGACAAGCATTCGATCGACGATTTCGCGCAAATCTTCTTCGGCGTCGACGACGGCAGTGCCGTCACCCACGCCTATACCTTCGACGATGTCGTCGCCGCGTTGAACAAGGTGCAACCCTGGGACTGGACGAACTTCCTGCACGGCTGGGTGAACGGCACGGACGAACGGCAAGCGCCGCTGCTGTCCGGCATCGAAGCCAGCGGCTGGAAGTTGGCTTACACCGACAAGCCGTCCGGCTACCAGAACGCGCTCGAAAACGTCGGCAATGGCGAGCTCGAAGGCAAGGGCATCAATGCCATATCCACGATCGGCGTGTTCCTGCACGACGACGGCAAGGTCGTCGACGTGCTTTGGGACGGCCCGGCGTTCAAGGCCGGCCTTGCGCCCGGCATGAAGCTCGTTTCCATTGGCGAGCGCCCCTTCAGTGCTGCAGTGCTGCGCGAGGAAATCATCCGTGCACAACGGGACAAGAAACCGTTGCAACTGCGTATGGAACATGACGGTGTCAGCGAGCTGCACGCGGTCGAATACGACGGCGGGCTCAAATATCCCACCCTGGTCCGCGTCCCGGGCAAGACCGATTACCTGCAGAAGATCCTTGCGCCGAAACCGGTTGGCAAAGGCTCGTGACGCGGCAAACAATGGCGCAGCCGAGAAGGAGGCGAACATCGATGCACAGGAAGCCCATTGAGGCGAAACGCGGCTCGCGCCTGCATGCCGCGATGTTGACCGCGCTGTTGGCGATGGGGTTGTCGGCAGCCGCTTCCGTTGCTGCGGACGGCAGCGATCCGGGCGCGGTCGTCGATCTCGTGACCGCGGGGCAATTCCAGGCGGCGGAAGCGCGCATCGATGCCGGACTGAAGCAGCCGGATCTGCCTGCGGAAACGCGCCGTGCATTCGAGTTCCAGCGTGAGCGCATGGCGCGCATGCGCTACGACTTCAGCCTCGACTCCGATCAGGTCGAATCGAAGTTGCGCGAGAAGATTTCCGACCTCACCGATGCCGATTTCGCGCGCTGGGATGCGCAAGGCTTGTTCGAGTTCATGGTCATCGACGGCGAGCGCAAGTATTTCAAACGTTCACCATCCAATCTGTTTCACTTGAGCGCAGAAGCACGTGCGCGCGGCAAAGGACTCGCTGCAACTGCCGACAGTGGCTTGCCGAAAGAGGTCAACGATCACTACCTCGACTTCGATCAGCAGACGATCCGGCAGGCGCTGGCAACGGGACGCTCCAGCGTGCTGCCGCAGCGTGTGCGGGTGACGCAAAAGCTGACCGTGGATGCCGATGCCGTGCCCGCCGGCAAAATACTGCGCGCATGGATTCCCTATCCTCGTGCGATCAAGGGCCAGCAGGAGAATATACGCTTCGTATCCAGCGAACCTTCCAGGCACCGCATTGCACCCGAATCGGCCTTGCAACGCACGACCTACCTCGAACACAAGGCGCAGGCCGGCAAGCCGACCGTGTTTTCGGCCACCTACGAAGTGACGCTGCAGTCGCAGTACCACGCGATCGATGCGGACAAGGTGGTGCCTGCGAAGATCACGCCCGAACTCGCGCCATTCGTGGCCGAACGCACGCCGCACATAGTGTTCACCGAATCGTTGCGCCTGTTCTCCCGGCAAATCGTCGGTGACGAAACCAACCCCTACCGCATCGCGCAGAAAATCTTCGCCGCGGTCGACGAGATTCCCTGGGCCGGTGCGCGCGAGTACTCGACGATCGCCAACCTCAGCGACTACACCCTGCATGCGGGTCATGGCGACTGCGGCGAGCAGACCCTGCTGCTGATCGCGCTGATGCGCCTCAACGGCATCCCCGCGCGCTGGCAGTCCGGTTGGACCTTCACCAATGGCGACTACGAGAACATCCACGACTGGGGCGAGATCTATCTCGCTCCGTACGGCTGGATTCCGGTCGACGTCACCTATGGCCGCCTCGATTCCGCCTACCCGGCGCTGAAATGGTTCTACCTCGGCGGCCTCGACAATTTCCGCATCGCCTTCAACGACGATTTCTCGCAGGAGTTCGTTCCGCCCAAGCGTTTCTTCCGCTCCGACACCGTCGATTCGCAACGCGGCGAAATCGAATCGGACGAAGGCAACCTGTACTACGACAAATGGAACTACGAATTCAGCTGGAAAATCCTGCCGTCGAAACAGAATTGATCGTTCTTCCACTTCCGCGGGTTCGCATGTTCGCCAAGTGCCATCGCATCGCCTACATCTCTTCGTTGCTTCTCGCGGCCGCCCTGTGCTTCACCGGTTGTGCCACGCAGACCACACCGCGGGATCTGCCTTGGCGGAATTCGCGCCAACTCGTGCTCGTGGTCATTGCGGACTGGAATGCCGACCATGGCCGCCTGCGCACCTATGCGCGCGATGGCGGACACTGGCGTGCCGTGAATGCGTCGCAACCGGTCACGATCGGCCACGCGGGCGCCGCCTGGGGCCTGGGCTTGAACGCAACGCACAGTGACGGCCCGATCAAACACGAAGGCGACGGCCGCAGCGCAGCCGGAGTGTTCCGCATCGGCGACGCATTCGGCTACGGTGATCACGCCGATACGGGGCTTGCGTATCGCGCGATGCAGGCATCCGACTACTGTGTCGATGTCGATGGCTCGCCGCAATACAACCGCATCGTCGATGCGAATGCGGTCGATGCGAAAGGTTCGACCGAACCGATGCGCCGCGACCTGCACATGAACGGCGACCGGCGCTACCGCCTCGGCTTCGTCATCGAGCACAATGCGGCCGGCCAGCGCGGCGCGGGCAGCTGCATCTTCGCCCATCTGTGGCAGTCGCCGACCGACACCACGACGGGCTGCACGGCGATGAGCGATGCGACGATGCAGTCCATGCTCGCTTGGCTCAAGCGCGACGATGCGCCCATCTTCGTGCTGCTGCCGGAGCTCGAATACGCGCGCCTGCAGGCACAATGGGATCTGCCACCAGCGGAGATGCAACCTTGAACGCAACGACGCGCGTGCTGATCGGACTGGTGCTCGGCGCGCTCGCCGGACTCGCCCTCGATGCATACGACTCCGCCGTGGCGGTGAAGGTCGCGGACTGGATCCAGCCCTTGGGCCGCCTGTGGCTCAACGCCTTGCAGATGACCGTGGTGCCGCTGGTGTTCGCGCTCGTCGTCGTCGGCGTCAATGCGGCGAGCGATGCGGCCGCGTCGGGGCGCATCGCGCGGCGCGCGCTCATCGTGTTCGTGGTGCTGTTGACGATCGGCGTCACGGTGGCGGCGGTGGCCGCGCCGATGTTGTACGGCCTGTTCACGCGCCACCCTTCCTTGGCCGCGGCCTTGGGCGGCGCAGTGTCCGCGGGTACGCCGTCCGCAACACAGGTCGGCTGGGCCGACTGGCTCAATGGCATCGTGCCGAGCAACGCACTGATGGCCGCGGCGCAGAGCGCGATGCTGCCGCTGGTCGTGTTCGCCCTGTTCTTCGGCTTTGCCGTGTCGCGCATCGAAGCGGCGCGGCGCGAACTGCTGGTGACGTTTTTCCAGGCGATTGCCGACGCGATGATCGTCACCGTGCGCTGGGTGCTGGAGGCGGCGCCGTTCGGCGTGTTCGCGCTGATCCTCGCGGTGTGCGCACGCGCGGGCATGCACATGATCGGCGCGCTCGGCGTCTACGTGCTCGTCGAAAGCACGCTGTACGTGATGGCAACGCTGCTGATGCTGCTGGTCGCCTGGCTGTGGGGCGGCGAAAGCCTGCGCCGCTACGTGCCGGCGCTCGTACCGGCGCAGATCGTCGCCGCGAGCACGCAGTCCTCGCTGGCAGCGCTGCCGGCGATGCTGGAAAGCGCGCAACGTCTGGGCTATCCGCAACGAATCGCGGCGCTGGTGTTGCCGATGGCGGTCAGCCTGTGCCGGCTGACGAGCCCGGTGCAATACATCGCCTCGTCGTGTTTCATCGCCTGGGCGCTCGGCATCGATCTCGGTCCCGCACAACTCGTCGCGGGTGCGGCGCTCGCGGTAGTGATCAGCCTCGGTGCGGTCAGCCTGCCGGGACAGGTGAGTTTCCTCGCGACCAACATGCCGGTGGCGCAGGCGATGGGTGTACCGGTCGGGCCGCTCGCGCTGATGCTCGCCGTGGATGCACTTCCCGATGCCATCGGCACGGCTGGCAACGTTACTGCCGACATCACCGCGGTCTGCGTGGTGACGCGCCAGTCCACATCGGACACGGCTTGAAAGCGATCGCCAGCAAAATCCGGCGCTATTCCCGCAGCAGCTTCTCCGCGTGATCGAGATCTTCGGCAGTATCGACCCCCGGGGGAAATGGTTCAGGCGCGATGCGTACGGCAATGCGATAGCCGTGCTCGAGCGCGCGCAATTGCTCCAGCGATTCGGCGCGTTCGAGCGGCGTCGGCGCAAGCCGCGCGAAGGTGCGCAGGAAACCCGCGCGATACGCGTAGATGCCGATATGGCGCAGCAACGGCATGTGCGGCGGCAATGCATCGCGCGACTTCGCGAATGCATCGCGCGGCCACGGCACCGCGGCGCGACTGAAGTACAGTGCGTGACCGTCGCCTGCGCAAACGACCTTGACGCAATTCGGATTGAGGAATTCCTCGACATTGGCGACCGGTGTTGCCAGCGTCGCCATCGGTGCGCCGCTCCCGGCAAGCGCCGCAGCGACTTCACGGATGCCGCTTGCCGGCGCGAGCGGCTCGTCACCCTGCAGGTTGACCACGATCGCCTCGTCGGCCCAGCCGAGATGTTCCGCGCACTCGGCAAGGCGATCGCTGCCCGACGCGTGATCG
>NZ_DASVOK010000177.1:0-9758 GCF_036383415.1 Rudaea sp.
GGCGCGCGTTTCGCCGCGGCGCAGCGTTTCGCCGACTTGTTGTCTACCTGAGTCGCCCGGTCACATCGCACTCGTCGAGTCGAACAACGCATCCTGCTTGCCCGAGTCGCAGACGGCGTAGGTGAATCCCTTCTGGATCGCATACGCGCCAACCTCGCCGTTGCGGCCCAGCGCGAGGAACCCGACCTGCAGATCCCTCGCTGTCTTCATGCGTTTGCGCACGATACGGCGCACGGCTTCCTCGCAAGCCTGCTGCGGCGTGCGCCCCTGGCGCATCAACTCGACGACGAGGAAGCTGCCCGCGGTGCGGATCACCTCCTCGCCGACGCCGGTCGAGGTCGCGCCGCCGACTTCGTTGTCGACATAGAGGCCGGCGCCGATGATCGGGCTGTCGCCGACCCGACCGTGCAGCTTCCACGCCATGCCGCTGGTCGTGCAGGCGCCGGCGAGACGGCCCTGCGCATCGACCGCGAGCAGGCCGAGCGTGTCGTGGTTGTTCGCATCGCCAGGCTTGCCCTTGCCGTAGGTCTTGTTCTCGCTGTTTGCCGACGGCTTGTACTCGCTCTTCTTCAGCCATTCGCGCCAAGCCTGCTCGGACTCTGGCGTGAGCAGTTCCTCCTTCGGGAAACCCCGCTCGATCGCGAACTGCTCCGCGCCGTAGCCGACGAGCAACACGTGAGGCGTCTTCTCCATCACCCGGCGCGCGACCGAGATCGGGTGCGCGATGTGCTCGATCGCGGCGACCGCGCCGCAGTCGCCGTTGCCGTCCATGATGCTCGCGTCGAGCGTGAGCCGGCCGTCGCGATCGGGATAGCCGGCACGGCCGACGCTGTGGTTTTTCGGATCGGCCTCGGGCACGCGCGCACCGGCCTCGACCGCATCGAGCACGCTGCCTCCTTTGTTCAGAACCTGCCAGGCAGCCTGGTTGGCAGCGACGCCGAAATCCCAGGTCGAGACGATGCGCGGACGCCGCTTTCCTGCCTGCGCCGCAGACCCGGCGCAGGATACGCCCGGCAGTGCAGCGGCACCGGCGGCCAGAGTGGTGGCGAGGAAACGGCGGCGATCGGTCATGGTGGTTGAGCACGGAAGGTACGGTGCCGGCGAGTTTAGCCGAAAGCCCGGTGGCGCCTGATAAACTCCGCAACCACGTTGACCCTGCGGAACGCGCCATGCTCCAGCACCTGACCATCGTCACCACCGGCGGCACGATCGACAAAGTATACTTTGACGACAAATCCACTTTTCAGATCGGCGCGCCGGCGATCGGCGACATCCTCAAGCAGCTCGGCGTGGCCTTCGACTTCGACGTGATCGCCCTGCTGCGCAAGGATTCGCTGCACATCACCGAGGAAGACCGCGACTTGATCAAGCGTTCGATCGAGGCGCAGCCGCACCGTCACATCCTCGTCACCCACGGCACCGACACGATGGTCGAGACCGCGCACGTGCTGCAGGCGATTCCCGGCAAGGTCATCGTGTTGACCGGCGCGCTCAATCCGGCGCGCTTCCAGGGATCGGACGCGGTGTTTAACATCGGCTGCGCGGTCGGCGCGTTGCAGACCCTGCCCGACGGCGTCTACGTCGCCATGAACGGGCGCATCTGGGACCCGCTGCGCGTGCGCAAGAACCGCGATGCGAATCGGTTCGAAGCCGCCTGATCGCACTGTGCGATCCGGGGGAGGCACTTCGAGACTTCCTCCTTAATGGACGAACAAAAAAAGGGCCGCATTGCGCGGCCCTTTTTTCAGCAGAATGCCGAGCAGCTACGGAGCCAGCACATTGATGAGTGCCGCCTGCGGACTGCCCCAGCCGGTCACCAGATCGAATCCGGTGACGGCGTTGTAGCTCACATGAGTACCCTTCGTCGCCGGATTGCTGCCGCTGATGATGTCGTGAAACGACATCACGTAGTTTGTGCCGAGACCGACGTTGTACAGCGCCGGATTGACGAAGCCGACCGGGCCGTGGCCCTTGGCAACGGCTTGCTGATTGACCAGGGCGAGGAAACCGGCCCAACGCGGCGCGGCGAAGCTGGTGCCACCGTAACCGGTCAGGAACTGGCCCTTGCTGACGGTCGGATTGTCGAAATTCGCTTCCGCCGAAACGTCCGGGTCGTTGCGATAGGTGGTCGAGCCCTTGTTGCTCGAATTGAGCACGCCGGCCAACAGCTGGTAGCTCGGCGTCGCCTCGCCCGCCCCGCTGTAGAAACCGCCACCGGAATCGACCCAGGCGGTCTCCGATGACCACGAGCCACCGGCGCCATTGGTGACGAGATCGGTACCGCCGACTTCGAGCACCCACGGATCGGCCGAAGGCGAACCCCAGGACTTGTTGTTGTAGGCGCCCATGTCGCCCGAGGCGTTGATGAAGGTCTGACCCTGTGCCGCCATCTGCTTGTAGATCGGATCGTCGGTCGGGTTGTTGAAATCCGCGCCGTACCACGAACAGCTCAAGATCTTCGCGATGTTGTCGCTGGCCATCTTGTTGAGGATGTTGGTCGCGCTCGATCCTTCATAAAAAAGGATCTGGGTGATGCCGGGCGCCATGCCGATCGAATTGACGATATCGAGCACCTGCTCGCCGTCGTCGCAACCGTTGCAGGCGCCGCTGAACCCGTTGACCAGCACGTTGTTGATCGGCACCGATGAGGTCATGCCGGTCTTCTGGTAGAAAAGCTGCACGTCGCTGGCGTTGTAGCCGGCAAAAGAGAAAATGCCGATCGACTGGCCGCTGCCGGTCAGGGCGCCGTTGCCGTAGTAGGCGGCGCGCATGTCGCTCGGCAGGAACTGGCCGCCAGGACCCGATCCGCCCGCATTCGTGCCGGCGGTACTCGCCTGCTTCAGGTGCGTTTGCGGCAAGCTGAAATTGTCGAGACCGGAAACATGCAGAAGCTCGGCCTTCAACCCGACTGGTGCCGGTTCGCGATCCGGAGCGAAGAACGCACGATCTTCGTTCGGATGCTGATAGCGGGTCATCTGCACGCCGAACGCGTGATTGATCGCCGCCACGGAGCCTTCGACGTCGACCAGCCGACGATTCGGCGTGGTCTCGGTGACGGTCAGGCCGTTCGCGCCCGCCCAGGCAACGACGGCGTCGTAGTCCACCTGGGCAGGACCGAAGCGCGAAGTGAATTCCTCGACGCTCAGATAGTTGTGGTAGAGCGGGCTGTGCGGATCCTGCAAATTGTGCAGCAGCTCATCGAGCTCGGCCGTGTTGCGTTCGGGCAGACTCAGTGCGAGCTTCAGATGCTGCTGCGGATCGAGCCGGTCGATGGACAGCGCCGTACCCTGCGCGACGGCGGCAGGCACGTGCCGTGACTGTATCGCTCCGCGGGAAGGACTTTGCGCAGACAGGTCCAAGCTGGCGGCCAGCGTGAACGACAGTGCAAGAGTCAAACAAATTCCGCGCGCGAAGGCGGATCGGATCAGTTTGGATTGCGTCATGGTGCCTCCGATGATCGAGAAAGGTAAGCAAGGCAAAGGGCCGCGTTGCGCGGTCCGCTTTCATTTTCCCCACCTCGCGGAAAATCCCCCGGCCATCGCTGGCCGGGGGAAGAAGTGTGCGAGGTTTATCGACGCTTAGTTATAACTGCCGGTCAGCGAAACGCCCGAGTAGGTCGAATAGGCATTGAGCTTGACGTGGTAGGTGCCACCGGCCGACGGCGGCGTGAACGTGCAGGTCTCGTTGTTGCCGGTGATGTAGGGACGACAGTCGTAGCTCGACAGGGTCGGCGCGGCGTTGAGCTTGACGTACAGGTCGGCATCACCGCTGCCGCCCGAGATCTTGATCGTCACCGAGGTCTTGCCCGAGGGCACGGTCAGCGTGTAATCGGCCGACAGCGTGCCGCTGGTTCCCGACAAGCCGGTCACCGGCACGCCATTGGTCAGCGTGTTGCCGCCACCACCGCCGCCACCCGTCGTGTAGTTGCCCACCAGGCTCACGCCCGAGTAGGCCGCATAGGCGTTGAGCGAGACGTAATAGGTCACGCCTGCCGAGAGGCTGCCGCAGGTCTCGTTGTTGCCGGTGAGGTACGGACGGCAGTCATAGCTCGACAGGGTCGGTGCGGAGCCGGCCTTGACGTAGAGATCGGCGTCGCCCGTGCCACCCGAGATCGCGATGCTCACATTGGTCGCACCGGCCGGGACCGTGAAGGTGTACACCGAGGACATGCCCGAGGTTCCCGACAAGCCCGTCACCGCAACGCCATTGGTCAGCGTGTTGCCGCCACCGCCCGACGAGGTCACCGTGACCGACTTCGTGGTCGAGTTCGTCGCGCTGGTGTTGACGCTGTCCGCCACCGTCTCGGTCACGCTGTAGGTGCCTGCTGCCGCATAGGTGTGGCTCGGATTGGCCGTGGTCGAGGTGCCGCCGTCGCCGAAGGTCCACGAATGCGTGCCGATCGTGCCGCCCGAGTCCGTCGAGGTGTCGGTGAAGCTCGCCGCCAGCCCGTTGGTGGTGAAGCTGAAGTTGGCCGTCGGCGTGCCGCCGGTGCCACCGCCATGGGTCAGGATCGCATGCGAGATCGCGCAGTTCGCCGTGTCGTTCGACCAGCTCGCCTGCTCGGCGAAGGTGCCGGTCGAGAAGGCAACGTTGGCCGCGCCACCGGCGGTGCCCGGAGAGAGCCATGCGCACTCGTCGGAGTTTTCCTGGCCGTTGTAGCTGCCGCCCGTATGATTGGTCCAGCCGCCAGCCGGGAACATGTCTGACATCATCTCGTGCCATTCGTGGCCGAGCGTCATCGTGTAGCCGTCGAGCTTGCCGTTCGCGCTGCCGTTGACGAAGCCGACGCCGCAGCTCGAGCCCATGTCCATGTTGTACGGCTGGTTGCTGAACGCAAGATCGCCGCCCGGAGCCGTCACGCCGTAGCCGTCGCCGGTGTAGTCGTGCCATGCGCAGTAGCCCTGGGTCGGACTCTGGTAGTTGTCCGGGTTCGTGCCGTGCGGCGAGAGGATGATGTAGTAGGTGTAGCGGTTCGAGCCGGTCGCCGTGTTGTCGAAGTGCGCGGCGGCCTTGATCGCTTCCTGGGCGAGTTGCGTGCCGGTCGCCGAGCTCGGCGAAGCGGCCGAATTGTCGTACCACACGCCGGCAACGACATTGGTCTGATACGGAACGAAGCTCGCATTCGAGGGACAGCTGGACGCGCCGTTGGCCACGTTCGGACCATCGCACCACTGGGTCAGGTCAGCCTGCCAGGTTTCGTTGTTCGTGCCGATGCCCTTGAACATCTGCTGCACGGCCGATGCCGCACCGTAGGAGTCACCGGTGAACGCAAGGTTGCCATTTGCATCGGTGCTGGAGGTGCCCCACTGCGTGCCGTAGAAAACGATGTAGACCTTGACCTGACCCGAGCCGACACCGACGCCGCTGACGCCGCCACCGTAAGTCAGCGCGCCCGCTGAACCCGAAGGCTGCGTCGAGGCGAAGGCTGCACCGTGGTGATAGAACTCCTGGTTCCACCTGTCCATCGCCGCCTTGCTTTCCAGGGTCGGCACGGCGCCATGGCGCCAAGGGTGGTCATAAGCGGGATGATGCGGGTTCTCGGTCCAGTTGCGCAGGCCGTTGCCATTGCCGTTGCCATTGCCGGGATCGGCATGGGCCACGCTCAGCCCGCCGGCGATCAGCGCGGCGAGTGCGGCGGCGGTCAAGCTGGTCTTGCGGTGCCACGATGCATGCTTTGATTGGGTCACGCTTTGTCTCCAGATTCGATTAATGTCGAAAGCCGCCGAAAACGGCGGCGAAGCGGATACACGTATGACGCTAGCTTTGCTCTTGATGGCTCCCTGAATCCGCGCTGGTTCCTCCCTTTTTCGGACACGCAGTCGCCCGCGCCGCCGGGATGGCCCCGATTGCGATGGGAACGAAACGCCGTGCCTCGTCATGATCCGCGCGCCTGCCCACATCCCCATGTTTCACGGCGGCGGATCATTGCGGAATTCGCGCCGGCTCCGAAGCGGAGCGAGCGCGGGCGGAAGAAGACAATCCGCCGCGTTAAATCTTCCTGAAATCGCCAATCAACCGGCAATTCGTGGGGCAATGTAATAACGCATTATTGCAATGGAAAGCTCGCGCCGCGGCTGGCCTGGCGCGAACAGGATGCTGCTGGAAACGTTTCTATAGAGAAGTTTTGCCGCAACGCAGCGAATCGGCGACTTTGACGGCAATATTGCAGAAATTGCGCAGATTCGTGTCCGGCGGCCCGGTCGAACGACCGCGTCGTCCCTATCCGGCTGAACCGGAAGCGGCATGCAGGATCGCCGCGGAACGCCAGCCACAGCCGGCGCAGGAGGTTTACATCATCCCGGTTTCAAGCTTGGCGACGTCGGACATCATCGCGTGGTTCCACGGCGGGTCGAATACCAGCTCGACATCGGCCTCAGCGATGGTCGGGATCGCCTCGATCTTGCTGCGCACGTCGTCGACGAGGATGTCGCCCATGCCGCAGCCCGGCGCGGTCAGGGTCATCTTCACCTCGACCTTGCGCTCGCCATTTTCGACCTTGCCGACGTTGCATTCGTAGACCAGGCCAAGGTCGACGATGTTGACCGGAATCTCGGGATCGAAGCAGGTGCGCAATTGCTGCCAGACGAGCTTTTCGACCTCTTCCTCACTGGCATCGGCGTCGAGCTCGATCGGCGTCGGCGGCTCCTTGCCGATCGCATCCGCATCCTTGCCGTCGATGCGAAACAGGTTGCCGTCGACGAACACGGTGAAGCTGCCGCCGAGCGCCTGGGTGATGTAGCCGTTCTGCCCAGCAGGCAGGCTGACGGTTTCGCCCTGGGGCACCATGACGGCGTTGCAGTCGCGCTCGAAGACGATCGGTTCGGAGGTGTTGCTGTAGCCGCCCATGAAATCGTTGCAGTCGGATCGAAACGGGATTATCGCAGGTTCGCTGCCTGCCTGACCGATGTGTGTGCGCTTCGATCGAATGCAAGGCGCATGTCGGGCGCCGGCGACGGCGCTACGACCCCAGCACCTGGCGCAGGAACGGGATGGTCACGCGCCGCTTTGCCGCGAGCGATTCGCGGTCGAGCCGGTCGAGCAGGGTCGTCAGGCTGCCGAGGTCGCGCTGCGTGCGCGCGAACAGCCAGGCCAGCGCGGCTTCGTCGAGTTCGATCCCGCGTGCTGCGGCGCGCTCGCGCAGCACTTCGCGGCGTGCGGTGTCGTCGAGCAGTTTGAGCGGCGCCTGCGTACACGCCGACAGGCGCGAAACCAGGTCGGGCAAGCCGATGCCGAGCTGCGCGGGCACGCGCGAGGCGGCGAACAGGAAAGTGTGCGTTTCCGCCTTGCCGCGATTGTAGAGGTCAAACAGCGCATGTTCGGCCTCGCGCCGGCCGGCAATCGCGTCGAGATCGTCGAGTGCGAGCAGATCGCTGCCGCCGAGCGCGCGGATCGCATCCGGCGCGCCGCCGGACAGACTGCGCAGCGACAGATATTGCGCGCGCCGGTCGGTCGCGGTCGCCGCGGCACACGCGGCAATCAGCAGATGCGTCTTGCCGCTCGCCGCCGTGCCGCTGACGAAGACCCAAGGTGCGTCGGCATCGGTCGCAGCACGCTGTACGAGATCGAGCGCCGCGCCGTTGTCGCCGGCGAAGAACGTTTCGAAGCGTTGCTGCGCCGGCCAGCGCATCGCCAGCGGAAGCTGGTCGGGTTTCATGCGCGGGGGGCAGGCGGCGTTGGCGGCGGCTTCACTTCGGCTTGCGCTGCCGCAGGTGGTAACGGGGTACTAGCATCGCCTTCCGCCGCCGCTGGCGCGGGGCCTTCGTGGGCGTAGAGCAAGCTCGTGCGGTAGCGCTCGTTCGCGTAGCGCAACAGCACCATCAGCACCGAGGCGACCGGCAATGCGAGCAGCACGCCGAGGAAACCGAACAGTTCGCCGCCGGCGAGCACGGCAAAGATCACCGCGACCGGATGCAGGCCGATCTTCTCGCCGACCAGGCGCGGCACGAGCACGTAGCCTTCGAGCAACTGGCCGACCACGAACACGGCGACGACGAGGGCGACGTGGGTGACGTCGCCGTACTGCACGATCGCCGCGATCACGCCCATGAGGATGCCGGTGATGCTGCCCAGATACGGCACGAAGCTGATCAGGCCGGCGATCAGGCCGATCAACGGACCCGTGCTCAACCCAACCGCCCACAGGCCGACAGCGTAGATGACACCGAGCGCGATCATCACCGAAAGCTGGCCGCGGACGAAGGCCGACAGCGTGTCGTCCGATTCTCGCGCGAGGCGCGAGACGGTCGGTTCGATCGAGCGCGGCAGGAGGTCGTGGATCTTCGCAATCATCACGTCCCAGTCACGCAGCAGGTAGAAGAATGCGACCGGGACGACGACGAGACGCGTGATCCACGAGATCACCGCGAAGCCCGACTTGGAGATGCCGGCGACGATCGTCGTCGCGAGGCCACCGGCCTCTTTCCAATGATTCTGCAGCACGGTGACGACCTGCTGCATGTCGGGCATCTCGAAATCGAGCTCGAAGCGCTCGTGCAGCCACGGCACGGCGATGTTCTGCATCCACGCAAACCATTGCGGCAGCGCGGCGATGAACGCGGCGACCTGGCGCGACAGATATGGAATCAGCAACAGCAGGATCAGCGTGACGACCAGACTCAACGCGAGGAAGACGATGCCGACCGCTGCGCTGCGCGACAGCTTCCAGCGCTCGAGCTGGTCGGCGAGCGGATCGAACAGGTAGGCGAACATCGCCGCGATCGCGAACGGCGTCAGCACCGGCGCGAGGAAATACAGCGCCGCGACGAGCAGCACGAACAGGGCCAGCATTTGCCAGTGCAGGTTGTTGGTCGAATTCATGCGTTCTCCCGGCGCTTGGCTTCGAGCGCCCGATGCGACCAGACGATGACGTAGTGCGCGCCGCTTGCGATCGTCGCCAGCGCAGTGAGCCAGATCAGCGTCTCATCGATCGAGTCCGGCAGCGGCAGCAGGCCGCTCAGCTTCAGCAGCAGGGCGAGCGCGCAGACGATCTGGATGAACGTGGTGATCTTCGACAGCAGCGACGGCTGCGGCACGACGCGGCCGATCAGGAAATGGTACGCGGTCGCGCCCGCGGCGATAACGAGGTCGCGGCCGACGACAAGCCACATCAACCAGTCCGGGATCACGCCGGCCAGGTCGAGCGAAATGAAGCAGGCGACCAGCAGCAATTTATCGGCGAGCGGATCGAGCACGCCGCCGAGCCAGCTCTGCCAGCCGAAGCGCTTGGCGAGCAGGCCGTCGAGCGCATCGCTCGCGCCGGCGACGGCCACCACGACGAGGGCCGCCTCGAAGCGACGGTTCGCGATCAGCCAGACCAGCGGCGCGACCAGCGCGATGCGGGCCAGCGTGATCGCGTTCGGCAGGTGGCGCCAGGGCGAGTCGCTGTTCGTCGTGGGCGGCATGCGCGGGTCGGCTGACACTTCACGGCTCAAAGTCGAGCACCGCATCCACGCCCTCGACCGGCGGCTTCGTATTCGTCGGATGCGCAATCCGCGCAGCGTTGAGCGCTTCGCTGAGACCCTGCAGCGAACCGCGCGCATCGACGCGCGCCTGCAGGACGTTGCCATGCGCCTGCTCGATGCGCAATCCGCGCACCTCGGAATTGCCCGCGAGCGCGCCGACCAGGCGCGCATAGTCCTCGGCCGAACGCAGGCCGCTGAACCAAAGCCGGTAGGCACCGGCGGATGCGGCCGCGGGCGCGACATCGGGCGGAACCGCCGCCGCGTCCGCACTCGGAACGGGCGCCGCATTCGACCCCG
>NZ_DASVOK010000178.1:0-15630 GCF_036383415.1 Rudaea sp.
CAACGGTTCGGAATTCGAGCGCGATACCGGCAAACAGGACAGCTATGCGTTCTATCTCGGCGACGAATGGCAGATCACCCACGATTTCCGCCTTGATTTCGGCTGGCGCTGGGACAAGAACGAAATGCACAACGTCAACACGACGCGCCTGCCGGCTACGAGTAGCTTCGTCTACAACGGGGTGACCTACTACAACCAGGGTGGCAACTATCTCTGCAATCTGAACGACGGGCTGTTCGCCGATACCCAGGTGGCGTGCGCGAACCCGAACAATCCGTTCACCACAACCGACCACTCCTTCAGCAAGACCGGTTGGACGATCGGCGCGAACTACCAGTTGACCGATCGTGCCGGCCTGTTCGCGCGCTACACCTCGACTTATCGCCTGCCGAACTTCAGCACGTTCATCGCCAACTCGCTCGCGCTGCCGATCACGCAGACGATGGACCTCGGCGAGATCGGTGCCAAGTGGGGCAGCGAATGGGCGACGTTGTACGCGACCTGGTTCTACACCAAATACGACAACGTCACCTTCAGCACCCAGGTTCTCGCGCCCGACAACGTGACGCTGCTCGCGCAGACCGCGGTCGCCCAGACCAAGACCACCGGCTTCGAACTCGAAGGCGACGTCACCCCGACTTCCTGGTTCGACCTGCATTTTTCGGCGACGATCGAAGATCCGAAATACCGGAATCTGCGCGCGACGATCTACAGCAAGGATTCCAGCGGCAACCTCGTGCCGACGATTTCCGACTTCAGCGGCAATCAGCTGATCCGCGTGCCGAAGGTGAGTTATCGCCTGGCGCCGCGCCTCATTCTACTCGACAACAAGTTGCAGTTGCAGTTGTCGTACGAGTACGAAGGCAAGCGCTATTCGGACACGGCCAATTTGTCGGTACTGCCCCAGTACCACGTCATCAACGCGAGTGCGGAGTACGACATCAACGAGCGCATGAGCGTCTTCGGCTACGTAGACAACCTCAACAACTCCGTTGGCCTGACCGAAGGCAATCCGCGCTCCGGCGACGTGATCTCGACCGACGCGGGCAAGACCGTGTTCCTCGCACGCCCGCTGCTCGGTCGCGCCTATCGCCTGTCGTTCATGTACAAGTTCTGACCGCGTAACGCGGTGAATGTCGCAAACCAATAACATGCGCCCGCAAGTCCTCTCTCCCCCGGCCTCGGTCGGGGGAGAGATTTTCGAGACATTCTTTCGCGCCATGCGCCATTCCCGTATATCCGCTGCCAGACTTGCCGGTACCTTGCTCGCCATCGGCACGCTGGCTTCTCCCTGCTTCGCGACGACGAAAACCGGCTGCAATCTATCCGCGACAAATGCCGCCCAGGCCGGCGACAAGACCTGTGCGCGCGCCTGGATCGATGCCAACCTGCGCCTCGACGAGATCCAGGTGATCGGCACGCACAACAGCTACAAGCAGCACATGCCGCCCGAGGAATTCGCCGCACATCACGCGCTGGACGCACACGGTGCCGATACCCTCGACTACGGTCACCGTCCGCTCAATGAGCAGCTCGACGCCGGCATGCGCGAGCTCGAACTCGATGTCTGGGACGATCCGCAGGGCGGTCGCTGGCTGCATCCGCCCGGCGCGCTGCGCAAAGGCTTTTCCTCGCCGCCCTGGCCAGCCGCGCAGGCCGCGCAGATGGCCCGGCCGGGCTTCAAGGTCATGCATCTCGCCGACATCGATTTCCGCTCGACGTGCATGACCTTCGTTGCCTGCCTTTCAATCATCCGCGACTGGTCCGCCGCGCATCCGCGACACGCACCGATCATGATCCTGATCAACGCCAAGGACGGAAAACTCGGCCCCGGCTCGGTAGCCGCGCTCAAGTTCGACGAGACCGCGTTCGACCGCCTCGATGCCGAAATCCGCAGCGTGTTCAAGCCGGCACAGTTGATCACGCCCGACGACGTCCAGGGCAAATTCCCGACGTTGCGCGACGGCGCACACGCCGGCCATTGGCCCACGCTCGGCCAGGCGCGCGGCCGCATCCTGTTTGCGCTCGACGAGAGCGACGACAAGATCGCACTCTACCGTGGTGCGCGCAAATCGCTCGAAGGCCGGGCGATGTTCGCGACGATCAAGGAAGATTCGCCCGCCGCAGGCTACATCACGCTCAACGACCCGCAAGTCGACCATGAGCGCATCAAGGCTGCGGTCGCCTCGGGCCTGCTCGTGCGCACGCGCGCGGACGCCGACACGTTCGAGGCGAGGAGCAACGACATCGCGCGCCGCGAGGCCGCATTCGCGAGCGGCGCGCAATTCGTCTCGACCGACTACTTCGAGCCCGATCCGCGCTTCGGCCCATATCGGGTACGCTTCGACGACGGCGCGATCGCGCGATGCAATCCGGTGCGTGCGGCGGGAAAATGCGCCGGCATTCCGATCGAGTGATCATGTGAAACTGCAAACCCTGCTGCTGACCTTGCTGTTTTCCGTCGCCGCGTTCGCGCAGACCAGCGACAAGCCCGACCTGACCCTGACCGGCAAACTCGACGGCCACGACAACCAGACCTACAGGCTCGTGCCGTTCGACGTACCGGCCGGCATCGATCGCATCACGATCGACTTCGCCTACACAGGTCGCGACGAGAAGACCACGATCGACCTCGGCCTGCTCGGCCCGGGTGGCTTCAGGAACAACGCGTTTCGCGGCTGGAGCGGCGGCAACAAGAGCCGCTTCACCGTGTCCGCGACCGACGCGACACCGTCCTATATCGTCGGCCCGATCGCGCCCGGCCGCTGGAACCTGCTGCTCGGTATCCCAAATATTCGCGAGAAGGCACACGCCGACTACACGGCAAAAGTGTACTTTTCCAGAAATGGAAAAATCCCCGATTTGCTCGACGTGCCGCTGCGTGCGGACGCCGGCTGGTACCGCGGCGACCTGCACATGCACGGCGCGCACAGCGACGGCTCGTGCTCGCCGCAGAGCGGCAAGGGCAAGGTGCCCTGCCCGCTGTTCGTGACCGCGCAGACCGCGGCCGAGCGCGGGCTCGATTTCATCGCGCTCTCCGACCACAACACGGTCTCGCAGGCGAACTCGGTGCGCGAACTGCAGCCGTATTTCGACCGCCTGCTGCTGCTCCCCGGGCGCGAACTGACCACGTTCACCGGCCATGCCAACCTGCTCGGCACCTGGGTTCCGCTCGACTTCCGCGTGGGCAGCACGGACGTGCCCGATTGGAACGCGCTGCTGCGCAACGCGGAAAAATCCGACGGCTTCGTCTCGATCAACCACCCGATCCGCCTCTCCGGCGAGATCTGCATGGGCTGCGGCTGGACCGCGAAGCCAGAGGTCGACATGCGGCTCGTCCAGGCGATAGAAGTCGTCAACGGCAACGATGCCGACACGGCGATCTCGGGCGTTCCGTTCTGGCAGGCGCAGCTCGACAAGGGATTCCGCCTCACCGCGATCGGCGGCAGCGACGATCACAATGCGAAGCAGTGGAGCGCAAGCCATGGCGGCGTCGGCATCGGCACGCCGACCACGGTCGTGCACGCAACCAGTCTTTCCCAGCGTGCCGTGCTCGACGCGCTGCGCGCGGGCCATGTCTTCGTCGACGTTTTCGGCAGCAAGGACCGCAGCCTCGAATTCACCGCGAAGGGCCAGGGTTTCGACGTCGAAATGGGTGATGAGGTGAAGATCGCGAAAGACGGCAAGGCGGATTTCACCCTCAAGGTCGCCAACGTCGACGGCGGCAGCGCGGAAATCGTCGTCGACGGCAAGGTCGCGCAAATCATCGACCAGCCGAAGATTGCCGGCGCGTCGCAAGCCTTCACATTCGCGTGGACCAGCGACGGCGGCCGCCACACCTTGCGCGCGAACGTGCGCGGCGCCGACGGCAAGCTCGTGCTGATCGGCAATCCGATCTACGTGAATCGCACGGGAGCCGCCACGAGACCCTGATGGCGCAGCGCGTCGCGACTTGGTCAGGGCAAGTCGCTACCATCACGTGATGACGCCAACCCGATCGACGTCCAGCAAACGCAACCCCGGCGCGACGAAGCCCGCCTCGCGCCACGCCCCGACGGACCCGCGCTACACCGCCGCGGTGATCCCGACGACGATCCTCGCCGTGCTCGCGCAAATCGCGGACACCGAGCGCGTCGCGGTCGAGCCGTGGCTCGCCGGGCTCGGCATCACGCGCGCGCAGATCGACGATGCCGCCGTGCGCGTGTCCTACCGGCAGGCAAGCATCATCATCAAGCGCGTGCTGCGCGCGATTCCGCGCAGCGGCTTCGGCCTCGAGGTCGGTGCACACCAGTCCAGCGGCACGTTTGGCATCATGGGCCTGGCGATGATGACCGCGCGCACGTTCGGCGAGGCCGTGGCCATCGGCATCGAGCATGCCGACATCACGGGCGCGCTGATGGACGTGGAAATGGAACACATTGAATTGAATCAGCCGAACGCGCGCGAAGTCGCGCTCGTCGCGCGGCCGCGCTTCCCCGACGAGGACATCCTCGTCTTCCTCTGCGAGGAATTGTTCGCGAGCACTCTGCAGCTCGCGCGCAGCCTCGTCGGCCCGACATTCAAGCCCGTGCGCCTCGAACTCACCTACCCGGCGCCGGCGCACGCGGCCGACTACCGCAAGATGTTCGACTGCGAGATCCGCTTCGGCGCGAGCCGCAATCGCCTCGTCGTCGGCGCGCAATGGCTCGACCTGCGCCTGCCGACCCACCATCCGGTCAGTGCGCAGCAGGCGCTCGCGATCTGCCGCGAGCAGGCTGCGCAGATCAAGCGCCAGAGCGAGATCGTCGCCTCGGTCGAACGCATCCTGCGCCGCCGATTGGCCGAGCATCCGACGCTCGGTGACGTCGCCTCCAGCCTCAACCTTTCCGAGCGCACGCTGCGTCGCCACCTCGCAGCGGCAGGCCGCGTCTATCGCGACATCCACGACCAGTTGCGCACCGAGCGCGCGCTCGAACTGCTCAGCGCGGGCGCCCTGAGCATCGCCGACATCGGCAGCGAGGTCGGCTACTCCGACGCACGCGAATTCCGCCGCGCGTTCAAGCGCTGGACCGGCGCCGCACCGACCGCGATGCGCCACGGCGCGGGTTGAGGAACGCGAACGCCGTGGCAAAATCGGCCAGCAAGCGATGGCCGTTTTGCCCCCCAGATGTAGCCCGTGCCCCCCTAGCTTCAAACGCCCGTTCGAGAGCACATTGGCGCATTGATTTCGAAGAAGGGAGAAACGCCGTGCGCAAACTTGCCATTGTCGCCCTCTGTGCCCTTGCCGTCGGTTGCGGGAAAGGCCCGCCGCCCGTGCCGAGCGATGCCGACACGGCATTCGAGAAGAAACTGCAGGAGCAGTTCCTCGACGCCAAGCCCGGCACGGTCATCGAGATTCCACCGGGCAAGCACTCGCTGCAGCGCGTGCTCACGCTGCGGGCGAACGGCGTCACTGTGCGCGGCGCGGGCGCGGACAAGAGCATCCTCTCGTTCAAGAACCAGATCTCCGGCCCCGAAGGCATGCTCGTCTACGCGAACGATTTCACGATCGAGCATCTCGCGATCGAGGACTCGAAGGGCGACGGGCTCAAGGTCAACGACGGCGAGAACATCACGATCCGCGACGTGCGCGTCGAGTGGACCGCCGGCCCGTCCAAGGACAACGGCGCTTACGCGATCTATCCGGTCAAGTGCAGGAACGTGCTGATCGAGGATTCGGTCGCGATCGGTTCGCGCGACGCCGGCATCTACGTCGGCCAGTCGCAGGACATCGTCGTGCGCCGCAACCGCGCGGAGAAGAACGTCGCCGGCATCGAGATCGAGAACTCGGTGCGCGCCGACGTCTACGAGAACACCGCGACCGGCAACACCGGCGGCATCCTCGTCTTCAACATGCCCGACCTGACCCAGCACGGCGAGCACACGCGCGTGTACAAGAACAAGATCATTGCCAACAACCTCGGCAACTTCGGCGCGAAAGGCACGGCCGTGGCCAACGTGCCCGCGGGCACGGGCGTGCTGATCATGTCGAACCCGAAGGTCGAAATCTTCGACAACGACATCGCCGACAACCGCACCGCGAACACGATCATCTCCAGCGTCTTCATCACCGACTTCGCCGCCTCGAAAACCGCCGACGGTTACGACCCATATCCGAAGTCGATCTACATCCACGACAACCGTTTCTCCGGCGGCGGCGACGCGCCCGACGGCTTCGACTGGAAGGCGCTCAAGGTGTCAATGTTCGGCATCAACGGCCATTTCCCCGACGTGCTCTGGGACGGCTTCGCCGACACCAAGGCACAGGTCAACGGCCAGTACCCGGCCGAGCAGCGCATCTGCGTGAAGAACGGCGAGGTCGAGGTGCTCAACGTCGACGGGCCGAACAAGTTCGGAAATCCCAAGGTGTTCAAGGACGAGTTCCACTGCGAGCTGCCGCCGCTCGCTGCGGTCGAAATGAAGGGCAAGGCTTGATGTCGTCGTTCGCCCGGATTTCTTCCGCAATGCTTGCGCTCTCCGCACTCGCCGGCTGCGCGCGCGCGCCGCAGCCGGTGCACTCGTTTGCCGAAGGCAAGCCGGACAAGCTCAGCGACTGGCATCTGGTCGAGGCGCGCGACGGCAGGCTCGTGGCCAATACCGACGTCGTGCCCTACGACCTCAATACGCCGCTGTTCAGCGACTACGCGCACAAGTTCCGCACGGTGTGGATGCCGAAAGGCACGACGGCCAAGTACGACGCCGAGGGCCCGTTCGACTTTCCGGTCGGCACGGTGCTGACGAAGACCTTTTTCTATCCTAAAAGCGGCGGCGATGCGAAAGCCGTCGCGCGCAGTTATGACGTCTCGCGCGACTTCGCTGCCGGCAGCGCGAACGAGGCACTCGACCTCGCCAAGGTGCGCCTGGTCGAGACGCGCATCCTCGTCCATCGCGAAAAAGGCTGGGAGGCAATTCCCTACGTCTGGAACGCCACGCAGACCGAAGCCGAACTCGCACGCACGGGCGATGCGATCCCGCTTGAACTCGTCGATGAGGTCGAGCCGTCCAACGTCGCCGGCGATAAATCGCCGGCCAAGGCACGCGAGGCATTCACCTACGTCGTGCCGAACGAGAACCAGTGCGCCGGCTGTCACGTCACCAACGTCAAGGCCAAGGCGATCGAGCCGCTCGGTCCGCGCGCGCGCCATCTCAATCGCGACTACGCCTATTCGAGCGGCAGCGAAAACCAGCTCGCGCACTGGACCAGGCTCGGCATGCTCGCGGGCGCGCCCGATGCGACCACTGCACCGCGCGACGCCGACTGGCATGATCCGAAGGCGCCCGTCGCCGATCGCGCACGCGCCTGGCTCGACGTCAACTGCAGCATGTGCCACAGCCCGACCGGGCCGGCCAACACGACCGCGCTCGATCTGCGCAGTGCCAACGCCGACCTGCGCCGCCTCGGCCTGTGCAAGCCGCCGGTCGCTGCCGGCCGCGGCACCGGCGACCGCCTGTTCGACATCGTGCCGGGCAAACCCGACGATTCGATCCTGCTCTACCGCGTCACGTCGAACGAACCCGGCGTGATGATGCCCGAGATGGGCCGCAATACCACGCACAAAGAGGGTGTCGAATTGATCCGCGACTGGATCGCCGCGACGTCCGGAAACTGCGACGCCTGAAAACAAGATCAACTAGGGAGGCTGCGATGAAACCAATTCAAACGACCCGACTGACCCGACAAGTACGACTGGCCTTGTTCGCCGGCGCGGCCACGTTGCTCGCGAGCGGCGCGGCACTCGCCGCCGAAATGGCCGACGCAAATGCGGACGCACAGGCATCGTCACCCGCGCAAGGTAGCGAACCGACGAAAACCGACAACGCCGCGATGCAGCTCGGCAACGTCACCGTCACCGCGCAGAGCCGCAGCCAGCAGGTGCAGGAAGTGCCGATCGCGATGCAGGTGATCACCGCGCAGACGATCGACAAGCTCGCCGCGACCGACCTGTCGAAGATGGACATGTACGTGCCCGGCCTCTCGGTCAACGGCGACCAGCCGACGCAGCCGAACTTCAGCCTGCGCGGCATCGGCACCGGCGATTTCGGCATCGGCACCGACGCGCCAGTCGGCGTTTACGCGAACGGCGTCTACCAGGGCAAGACCGGCGGCGCGCTGCTGATGTTCAACGACATCGAGCGCGTCGAAGTGCTCAAGGGTCCGCAGGGCACGCTGTTCGGCCGCAACAGCGCGGCTGGCGCGATCTCGGTGACGACGAATGCACCGAGCGACCAGTTCGAGGCCAACGCGCGCCTGCGCCTCGGCAACTACGGCGAGCGCTACGGCGACGGCGTGCTCAACGTGCCGCTCGGCGAAACCCTCGCCTTCCGCCTGAGCTTCGTCGACAACCAGAGCGACGGCTGGCTGCGCGACGCCGCCACCGGTCAGCACTTCTACAAGAACGACGATT
Source organism: Rudaea sp. (assembly GCF_036383415.1). Lineage (GTDB taxonomy): Bacteria > Pseudomonadota > Gammaproteobacteria > Xanthomonadales > Rhodanobacteraceae > Rudaea. Next base: position 8,424 of record NZ_DASVOK010000178.1, read on the forward strand.
GGGGCACGCGCATGCAGTTTCACTGGAACGCGCCCGGCGACACGGCCGTCAACCTCGCCTGGGAACACGAGCGGCTCAAGCAGCCGCCGCGCGCGACGATCGGCGTCTCGCCCGTACCCGCCTATCCCGAGCTGCCGTCGACCACACCCGATTATTCGACCTTCATCGATCCGCGCAACGCACCGCTCTACAACGAAGCGGTCGGCGCACGCGAATCGCGCAGCTACGATTCCTTCGTGCTGCGCGTCGAGCATCCGCTGCCGTTCGGCGACTTCACTTCGCTGACCTCGTTCCAGCGCTACCACACCTACAACCGCGAGGCACAGGAGGGCACCAACCGCATCGACCTCTACTTCGACGACGTCAACATCGAACGGCACAAGAGCTGGTCGCAGGAATTCAAGCTCGCCGGCAAGACCGATCTCGCCGACTGGGTCGCCGGCGCGAGCTGGTACCGCGACGATGGCCGCCAGACCAGCCAGATCAATTTCTTCACCGACAGCATCGACACCCTGCTCAATAATCTCGGCATCGCGCCGGGCGGGCTGTACGGGCCGCTGACGCAGGGGCTGCAGGCCGCGGGCTTCCAGTACTCGCTGCTCGGCGATCCCTGGCAGGAGAACATGAACAACCGCAACATCGCCAAGGCCACCGCGGTCTACGGCGACGTGATCTGGCATCTCAACGACCGCCTCAATCTGACCACCGGCGTGCGCTTCACCCGCGACGAGCGCGACTTCAGCTGGTACACGCCGCTGCGCGTCGCCAACGAACTCGACACGACGCTGGCGGGCCTGCAGTCACTCGGCCTGCTCGACGCGCTCGGCGTGCCGATCCAGACCTTCCAGCAGAACATCTACTTCACCACGCCGCAGACGCTCGAGCATCCGGTCGGCATCAACCGCAGCTGGAACGATACCAGCCCGCGCGTCGTGCTCGACTACAAACTGACGCCCGACGTGATGCTTTATGCCTCGGCGGCCAAGGGCTATCAGGCCGGCGGCTTCAATGCGCTTGAAGTCGGCACGGTATACAAACCGCAGACGGTGCGCAGCTACGAGGCCGGCATCAAGAGCTGGTTCCCGGACTACAAGCTGCTGCTCAACGCCTCGGTATACTATTACAAATATTCCAACCTGCCGAACCTGACCCTCGTGTCGAACGGCGGCGGCAACGGCGACCTGCCGCAGTACCAGATCCTGCCGAGCGACCAGGAGGCCAAGGGTTTCGAGTTCGAGGCGCGCTGGCAGGCGACCGACGACCTGCGCTTCACCTCCGCGGCTGCGTACATCGACCAGACCTACAGCAGCTACAAGACGGCCGAAGGCGTCGATCTTTCCGGCCAGCCCACCGGACTGCCGCAATGGTCGGCCACGCTCGGCGCCGACTACGTCGTGCGCAACGTCGCCGGCGGCGATCTCGACTTTACCTTGCAGGGCGCCTGGGTCGGCGCCACGCGCTGCAATTCGAACTCGGCATTGCAAGGCTCGTGCATCACGACGCTGCCGTTCAAGCTTGGCGGCAGCCAGACACGCGCCGACTTCCACGTCGGCTGGTCCGCGCCCAACGTGCCGTGGAGCGTCGCTCTGTACGTCAACAACGTGTTCGACAAGCAGTACGTCACCGGCCTCAACAACATCGTGACCAATGTGCTCGGCGTGACCAGCGCCGGCATCACCGCGCCGCGCATGTGGGGAGTCGAGGCGAACTACCGGTTCTGACCCCGCGCCGCGCTGTCAGTCCGTTGCGGCGCCGCGCTCGAGCCACCACAGCGCGGCAGCCGCGAGAAGCCAGGCAAGGAAGAACGGCCAGCGCGGCAGCGGCTGGCCGCGCGTCCCGACAGCCGTGGTCGACGCGGGCGTGACCACCAACGCTTGTGTCGCGCGTCGACTTTCCGCCATCGAGAGACCGACGGCCTCGCCGCGTGTGCGCACGTAGAACGGCCAACGCTGCGCGCCGTCGACCAACGTATGCCAACCCGACGCCTCCGGCCAGAACGCCGCGCAGCCGCGCGCGTCGACGCTCAACGAAGAACGCTTGCCGAGCTCGTCTTCGACCGTCGCACCCGCAGCGAAACCGCAGAACACCGCTCGCTCATCGACACGCGCCGACGACGGCAACGAGGGATCGCCCTCGCCGCGCGCGCGCGCTACCGCCGCGAGCACGCTGCTCCACAATGTTCCGTGGGCAGTAGCTGCGCCGCCGAGCGCGAGACGATAGCTGTCCGTGAGCAGCCACAGCGCGACGCGGCCGCAACCGAAGTTGCGCGACCAGGCCAGCGTCGATCCGTCGTCGGCACGCAGCAACGGCGCAGCATCACCGGCTTCGACCGCGAGCGCGGAGCGCGAGAGAGCGAGACCGGAATCGGCAAGGCCCAGCGTCATGTCGAGCGCGACCGGCGCTGGCGCATCGACTGCACGCGGATGAAACCCGAGGCCCTCCCAGTCCGCCGCGACTGGCGCCGGCAGTGGCCCGGTCGCACGCAGCAGCAGGCCGAGGCCGTCGCGCACCGCGGCGATCAGCACCTGCTTGCGCTTTGCATCGAGTGCGGCCCATGCGCGCTCATCGACAATCGCGATGTCAGCTGCGCGCCATGCCTCAACGTCTGCTGCGAACATGCCTTCGGTAAACGCCACGCCGTCGCTCAACGCGATGCGGCTGGTCAATGCAAGCCCCGCATCGGCGGCCCAGCGGCGCAGATACTTGAGTTCCGCATCGGGCGCACCGGCAAGCAGCAAGATCTTCAGCGGCGCGCCGCTGCGCACCGACAGCGGCACCGTCGCCGCGTCGACTTGAGTGCCGTCGCGATCGAGCACCTTCACCGTGAACATCGCCGTGCCCTCGCCCTTCGCATTCGCATGCAAGGCAAACCGGCCTCGCGCATTGAGCGGCTCTGTGGCGACGACTGCGCCGGATGGATCGTGCAGTTCGACACGACCGTCCGCGACCGCTTCCACACGGCCGTCGACGCGCCAGACATTGCCGGCATACACCGAGGTCGGCACGTCGAGTTCGACCAGCCCGCGCGGCAGCGGCGCCGCATCGAACGCCGCGACGAGGCCACGTGCCGCATCGCGATCACGCAGCGGCAAACCATTGCCGACAATGCGCAGGCGGCGTGCAGCTGCGTGTGCACGCAGCGCGGTGCCAAGATCTGGCACGCGTTCGATCGCCTTGTCGGCATCGACGCCAGGCAGCGCAACGAGGGTCGCAACCGACGACAGCGCGGCAAGCTGTGTGCGCGTCGCCCCCGGCGTCACCACGACCAGTTCGTCGGCGCTGAAGTTCTCGTCTGCCGACGGCGGAAACAGGCAGAAGTAGAGCAACAGCGCCGCGACGATCTGCAAGCCGATGCGCACCGGGCGTTGGCGAGGCGTCTGCCAAGTGCGCACGGCGCCGAGCACCACGGCGCAGGCAAGCAGCAGCGCGACGACAAGCGCGGCGTTCATCGCGAAGCCCCTTCAGCGGCCTGCAAGGCATCGAGATAGACGCGGCCCTCTGCATTCGGCGTCGCCCGCGTCGTCGCTGTTGCAGCGGGTGCCGGCAGCAACGGCCAGAGCAGATCGCGCAACGAGGCGCGGCATTCGGCACAGGCCGGATCACGGCGTGCTCGATCGATCGCGGCAAAGACGCCGAGCGCGTCCGGCGTGTCCGCGGCGTGCGTGCGCAACCATGTTTCGGCAGCGTCCCAGTCCGGTGCGTCGTTCGTGCCCAGCGCGGTCCACAACTGGGCAATCGCCGTCGCGCCGGCATCCGCGGCGACCAGGGTGCCCGTGCGATCATCGACGCCCTTGCGTTCGCCGCTGAGGCGGCGTGCCTCGTCCGGCACCGGCAGTTCGAGGCCGACGCGCGCGAGATAGATGCGCGTGGACTGCTGCACGCGCTTGATGAAATCGAGCGCGCGCCGCTCGTACGGCAGCGCCTGCTCCGGATCGCCCTGGCGCAGATGCAGCTCGGCCTGCCACATTTCGGCGAGCGCGGATTTCAGCGTTGCTTTCGTTTCCGGATCGAGCAGCGTCGCGGCTTCGGCGATGTCGTGCACGTGGCCATACTCCGCGGCGATATCGCCTTCGCTGCCGAACCCCGCCTGCCCTGTGGCCCGCGCGGGCGCGCCGTGATCGTCATGCGCGGCGCCCGCTTCCTTCTGCGAGTGCGTTTCCGACTCCTCGCCGAGGAACTGGCCATAGCGCAGGCGCAGGATCTTCTGGTCGGCGCCGATCGCGTCCGACCGCGCGAGAAACTTGTCGCCACCCAGTTGCGGCTTCTCGGCCAACAGCGCCTCGCTGTCGATGATGATCTGGCGCTGGCTGCGGAAATACGCTGGCAGCGTTTTCTGCACGAGACCATCGAGGCCGCTGGCGTCGCTCGAAACCTCGGCCGGCCAGCGCAGGATGAAACTCGCGCTGCGCGTCGTGTTCGCCTGCGGCTCGCGGTTGTCGGTGACGGCGAGGCGCACGATCACGTCGTCGCCCTGGGCGATGCCGAGCGCCGCAAGGTCGAGCGTATAGCGGAAGCGCTGCTGCTTCGCCCCGGTCGGTTCGCCTTGCAGCGCCAGCGTCTGCTCCTTGAACTTGACGTTCTCGCCGCTGCCTTGCGCGAGCGTGATCTGCAATTCGGCGCTGGCGATGCCGTAATCGTCGCCGGCCTCGAACGCGAGGCTCCAGTTTTTCTGCTGCGCGTCGAGCAGGGTCAGCGTCTTCGTGGGTTCGAGCACGCGTATCTCGGGCGCGCGATCGGCGATCGCATCGAGCCGATGCAGGCGATCGTCGGTCGGCGGTGGCGCGCCCTCGACGACGATGCGATACAGGGTCGATGCGGCGAGCGCGCGCTCGCCGTGCCAATCCTCGCTGTCACGTGTCAGCGCAACGCGGCTGCCGTCGTGAAACACGAGCGCGGCGGTGGCAGGTTGCGAATCGAAGCGCAGGCTCCAGCGCAGTCGCGAGCCTTCCGGCGCCTTCACGTCGAGCGCATTTTCCGTGCGCGGTGGAACCTGCGTATACGCCGGCGCCGCAATCTCGATCTGCATGCGGGTCAACGTGGTCGCGGCGACATGGTCCTTCGCTTTCGCCGGCCTCGCCTCTACAGCCGCGCGCGGCTGCCATAGCGCAGCGGCGACGAGCATCGCCACCGCAATGCCGAACGCGGCGAACAGCAGCGCCCGCGGCCACGCCGGGCGCAAGTCGACATCGATACCGGCGAGCCGCGCCTGCACGCGCGCGCGTTGCAGGCGCTGCAACTGCGACAACGCAGCCGCGTCGTGAAACAGCAGTGCGGCGCTGTCATCCATCTGCGGCGCGGCCGCATCGAGGCGGCGCGCGAGCCAGATCGCATCGATACCGCGCCACGCATGCCATGCGACCATGCCCGCGCCGATCAGCGCCAGCGACAGCGCGATAATCGTGGCGAGCGGACCCCCGATGCGTGCGGCCAGCATGCCGGTCGCAACGACAATCGGAGCCGCGGCCATCGCGACGATGACGAGCCTGCGCCGCGCCGACGCGACGCGCAGCCGGTGCAGCTTCGGATCGAGGCTCATGCCTCTGACTCCGCGCGCGGTCGCGTCGCGATGAAGCGCTCGCACAGGAACAATGCGGCGATCAGCAGCGCCAGCCAAGCATCGAGCGGATGCGCCGATGCCGGCGAGCGTGCGGCCCCTGTCGCCATTGCGGCCTCGACGCGCGGATGCATCGCCGCGGCCGTTGCGCGTGTGGGCGCGAGAGATTCACCGCCGAATGCGGCGCGCAGACGATCCGGAAAATCCGCGTCGAGCAGCAACGGCAATTCCGCCGGCGTCAAAGCGCCCGGCAAGGCGATCACGCGGCCGTTGCCGCGGATTGCGACTTTCGCCAGCATGCGTCCAGCCGCATCGCGCCACAGCGGTTCGCCGTCCGCGGCGGCGGCGCTGCTGACGAGCGCCACACCGCCATGGTCGAGCCAGCGCGTCAGCTCAGGCGCCGACGGTGCGAGCCAGACCAGCCAGTTCGTCGCAGCGTCGATCGGCGCATCGGCAGGTCGCTCATCGAGTTCGTAGCGTCCCGGTTCGCCCTGGTTCCACGCCGCGACTGCGGCGCGCAGATAGCGCAGCGACGCTTCGGCATCGCTCGCGTAGCGGACCGCGACGCGGATGCGATCCGTCGACGGCGGCGCCGTTTCGACCATGCGTCCCGGCACGATGCGCCAGTCGACGGCGCGCGAAAGTCGCGGACGTTCACCGTCGAGGCCGGCGAGTTGCTCCGGAACGACCACGGTCAGTGCGGCGTTGGCGGGCAGTTGCGCATCGAGCTCGCGCAACAGGCTGGCGATCGGAATGTCGGTGACCGCGACCGTCTCGTCCGCGTGCGGAAATCGCGGCGCCAGCCAATGCCATTCCGCATCGACGGCGCCCGCAGCCGCACGCGCATCGGCCAGCGCGACGCCAGGCGCGACGACGACCCATGGTCGCGTTGAAATCGCCTCGCCCTGCCACACCGGACGTGCGAGCAGCAACGCGAGCACGGTGAGCAAGGCGAGTCGCAACAGCAGCAGCCACGGCCGCTCGAAACGCAGGCGGCGCTGCGGACGCGTGCGTTCGGAGATCCAGCGCAGCGCGGCAAACTCGGTCGTCTTCAGTTCAAGCCGGCGCACGAGATGGATCACGAGCGGTACCACGAGCGCGGCCAGCGCGGCGAGACCGAGCGGAGCAAGAAGCGCGATACTCATGCGCCAAGAACTCCCTTTGAACCGGGAAGCTTGAGCGCGTGAGCACTGCCAAAGAGAGCGCGCAGCGGCCCATCGAGTGGCCCGTCGAGCACATATTCGACGTGGTCGATTCCGGCTACGGCGAATCTGCGTGCAAGTTCGGCGCGTGCCGCGGCGAAGCGTTCGAGATAGTCGCGGCGCACCGCGAATGCCTCGACGCGACGTTCGGCGCCGGTTTCCGGTTCGCGGAAGCGATGTCCGCCCGTGAACGGGAAATCGCGCTCGTCCGTGCCGAGCAATTGCACGGCCAACACTTCGCGACGCGCGGCGGCGAGGCGCAGAGCGAGTTCGACGGCCGCGTCGTCGAAGAAATCCGACAGCATGAGAACGACCGCCGGCGGCTGGATGCGTTCCCATAGCGTCGCCAGCGTCGCCGCGTCGGGCCAGCGACCCGCGGCATCGAGACGCGCGAGTTCGAGTGTGCAGCGATCGCGCTGACGCGCGCCCCCGCCGGCGTGGACGAACGCGG
>NZ_DASVOK010000179.1:0-12106 GCF_036383415.1 Rudaea sp.
GTACGCGCATCGCCGAACACCTCGTCGCCTTTCACCAGGGAATCGTCATGGACGGCGCTCCCGCACTGCTTCCTCTGACCGCATAGCCGATGAACCCGCACGCCACTCTTGCCTCGCCCGCCGTGGGCGGGGCTCCGATCCATCCCGAATCCGCAAACGATGTTGCCGCGCGCCTGCGCGCCTGGCTGCTGCACGGCCCGGCGCAATTACGCGCCGGCGATCAGGCCGGCGGCGTCGCCGGCACGATCGGCGCCGACGGCAAGCCGCTCTACGTCTACGCCGAAATCACCGGCTACTACCTGAGCTGGCTCGCCGACATTGCCGGCGGCGACGACGATGCCCTGGTGCGTGCATGCGCGCAGCAGGCACTCGACTGGGCGACACGCCATTTCTCCACGCCGGGCCAGATGCCGTCGACGCGCATCCATCTCACCGCGAGCGAGCCCGACTGGCGCAACGATGCCACGTTCTTCTTCGACCTCGCCATGTTGTTGCGCGGCATCGACGCGGCTGTCGAGGCCGGCATCGTCGAGTCCGCCGATGCACTGCGCCGCGCCTTGCACGAACACCTGCTGCAGTTCGTGCACGACGGCGCGTTGTTGCCCGCAATCCAGCTGCGCGGCACGCAGCCGCTGCCGCCGCGCTGGTCGACGCTTGGCGGTCCGTTCCAGGTCAAAGCGTCCTCGCGTGTCGCCTGGAGCGCACGCCACACCGCGCTGCCCGACGCGCTCGCACGCGCCTGCACTAACGAAAGCGAACGCTGGGCGATGCAGGCGGCCGACATCGATCTGGGCATGCTGCATCCGACACTGTATTTCGCCGAAGGCCTGCTGCTCTCGCGCCCCGATCGCGCCGACGCGGTCGCGCAGCTGCTGCGTCGTTGTCTCGCCACTACCCGCGCCGACGGCGCGCTGCCCGAAGCGGCCAGCGAAGCGGACGGCAAGGTGCGCAACGACATCCTCGCGCAAGCCTTGCGCGTCGGCCTGCTGCTGTGCGAACTCGATGCGGCTCAGGCGCCAGGCGAAGTCGAGCTGGACGGCCTCGCAGCCACCCTTATGTCACGCGTGACAGCCCGCGACTCGCTGCCGTTCAACGCCGACGCCGCGGCGCAGGCCAACGTTTGGGGCACGATGTTCGCCGAGCAGGCGCTGCGCTGGTACGCAAACCGCGCAGGCGGCACGCGACCGACCGCGGCGGCACTCGTTTGAACACGATCATGAGCGAGGCGCCCCGCCGTATTTCGCCGCTGGCGCGCGCGCTGTTCCTGCTGCGCTTCCTGCCGCTGTACGCCGCGATGGTCGTGGCCGACTGGCTCGCGCCGAAACTGCCGCTGCGTTGGCCGCAACCGCGACGTGAACGCAACACCGCACAAGGCGTCAGCGTGATCGTGGCCGAGCGCGGCACACCCAGCACGCTCGCGATCACGCTCGATGCGCTTGCCGCCGCATGCGCGAAACTCGGCGAGCCCGTGCAAGTCATCGTCGTCGTCAACGGCGCCAATCCGGTGGCATACGCCGACCTGCGTCAACGCCATGCCGACTTCGAATGGGAGTTCCACGAAAAACCGCTTGGCTATGACGGTGCGATCGCCGCTGGCCTCGCCAAGGCGCGGCATCCGTGGACCTACCTGCTCAACAGCGACATGCGCCTCGCTGCTGATGCGCTCACCGAACTGTTGCCTTATCGCCAGCCGCAGGTGTTCGCCGTCACCTCGCAGATTTTCTTCGAAGACGCGAGCCGGCGGCGCGAAGAAACCGGCTGGTCGGACTTTTATCCGCATCACGACAAGCCCATCGTCTACGAGCGCACACCCGAGCCGGGCACACTTGCGCGCGGCAACCTCTATCCGGGTGGCGGCTCCTCGTTGTGCCGCACCGACCAGTTGCGCCGCTATGTCGCCGATGCGCACGAGTACCACCCGTTCTATTGGGAAGACGCCGACTTTGGCGTGCGCGCCTGGAACGAAGGCTGGGAAGTGCTGTTCTGCCCGACCTCGCATTGCTGGCACGGACATCGTGGCACGGTGAACCGCTTCTACGCGCAGGACGAAATCGAACGCGTAATCGCGCGCAACGCGCAGTGGTTCGACATGCGCCACGCGTGGACGCAGGTGTCGCCGATCGAACACATCCGCCGCATCGCTGCACGTGCACCGGAACATTGGCGCGAATTTGCCGGCGTCGCGCGCGCGCGGCGCACGTTCCGCCTGCGTCTCGCGGCACGGCGCATGCGCCTCAAGGGCCTGCGCTACGAGAGGATCACCCAGGACAGCTTCCACGGCCCGATGCCGAGCTACGCCGAGCGGCCGCGCGTGCTGCTGGTGACGCCGTTCGCCCTGTTCCCGCCAGCGCACGGCGGCGCGCGACGCATCGCCGAACTCGTCACCCGGCTCGCCGACCGCGTCGACTTCATCCTGCTGAGCGACGAGCGCTCGTTGTACTCGCTCGCCTCCGAGCCCTGGCTCAAGCTTGTGCGTGCAACGCACCTTATCGAAGGCCGCGGCGACCGTGTGGGCGAGGCACCGCTGACGCTGGTCGAACGCATGCAGCGCCATGCCTGGCCGGAAATGCGCCGCAAGCTCGAGCACATGATCGCGCTGTATGCCCCCGACGTCGTGCAGGTCGAATTCATGGAACTCGCGCTGCTCGCCGATCGACGTGAAGACCATGCGCGCTGGCTGCTCGCATTGCACGACGTCTATCTCAACGGCGACGGTGGCGACAACGATGCCGCGCAGATCATCGCGCTGCAACGATTCGACGCGGTTAGCGCCTGCTCGAACGAAGACATCGCCTTGCTGCCGAATGCGAACGCGCATCTGATCGGCAACGGTGCAATCGACCGACGCGCAGACACCACGCCGTCACCGCAGACGCCGCCGCGGCTGCTGTTCATGGGCCCGTTCCGCTACACGCAAAACCGCGAGGGCATCCTCGCCTTCCTCGACCAGGCCTGGCCGGCGCTGAAACGACAATTCCCCGATCTGCGCCTGACCATTCTCGGTGGCGTCGAATCCAGAGCGATCGCGGAGAACGAGCCGCGCCTAACCCAGGGCGGCGTCGATCTCGTTTCGGCCTTCGTCGATCCGACGTGCTACCTGGCTGAGTGCACTCTGAGCATCAACCCGCAATACGACATCCGCGGTTCGTCGATCAAACTGATCGAGTCGCTGCTCGCCCGCCGCGTCTGCGTGAGCACGGCCGCGGGTGCGCGCGGCTTCGCACGCGAAGGATTGCAAGGCCTCGTCACCGCCGACGACATCGCCGGCATGGTCGCACCGATCACCCGGCTGCTCGCCGACGCCGAATATCGGCACCGCATCGAGAATGCCGACGACACCAAGCTCGACACGCACACCTGGGACGCGGTCGCCGTGCAGCAGCTCGCGCTGTATCGCAGTCTTCAAAGCGAACCACGCGTATGACCTGGTCCTATGACGCGATCGCCGATGTTTATGCAACCGACATGGGCCAGAGCATGCCGTTCGATGACGTCGGCTGGTACCGCGCGCTGTGCCTGCGCGAAGGCGGCCGCGCACTCGAACTCGGTTGCGGCACGGGTCGCATCCTGATCGAACTGCTGCGCGCCGATGTCGACGCAGTCGGCGCGGACCGCTCGTTGCCGATGCTGGCGCGCCTGCGCCGCGATGCGGAAAAGTACACTCTGTCGCCAAACGTCCTGCAGATGGACATCGCCGTACCGGCGGTGTGTGCGAGGTTCCGCGTCGTGCTGCTGCCATATTCGCTGATCACCTACCTGCGTGATCCGAGAATTGCGGAACAATGCGTGCGCACGCTCGCCGCGCTGCTCGAACCGGGCGGCTGCCTCGTGCTCGATGCATTCGTGCCGCAGCCTGTGACCAGCTTCGCCGATTTCCGCCGCGATTACCGGCGCGAACACGAAGGCGGCTTCCTCGAACGCCACAAGCGCATCACCGCGAACGCTGACGGCACCAATCACATCGAGCGCCGCTACACCGTGCTTGACGGCAACGACGAGGTGATATCGGAATTCGTGACGGACGAGACGATACGTCCCTACGCCGCGAACGACCTTTCCCATTTTGCTCAGTCAGCCAGCCTCGTCATCGAGTCTGTCGTCCATGACTACGACGCAAGCACAGACACATCCTCCCGCTTCGCCACGCTGACCGCGAGAAAACCTGCGTAGCTGCCTATGCTCGCGAAAACCACCCACTCGCGAGCATAGGCAACGTCTGCTAGTGACCGTGATGAGTCTTCGTGCTCATCGTCGCGGCGGTGGAGGTGGAACTGCCGCCGCCTGTCCCAAGCACGGAGTTCGACGCGGCACTGCCGTGCGAACCGTTCACGGCGTTGATGGCATGACTGTTCGCGTGGGCAGGGCCCTGCGATTTGGAACGCGCCACATCGCGGACCTGGGGGCCGACCTTGCCGCCGCTCAGTTTGGCGTCGTGTGCTGCGTCCGATACCGCTGCGCCGTGCGTATTCGGATTGGTCACGTGTCCCATGCTCATCGATAAGTGCTCGAGACCCATGCCGTGACCGCCGCCGAAGCCGCCACCACCGTGACCGCCCGCAGCAAACGCCGGCAAGGCAAACGCTGCACCGAAAGCGAGGAAAAGAAGAGATTTGCGCATGAGAGTGCTCCCTAGCAAAGTTGGGCAATGCGGACTCCCTGACGCGGGATCGACCCTACGCCTCGCTGCCTGTCTCTTCTCTGAACTTCTTCACACTGTCATGCTTGGCTCGGCCGCCTCGCAATCGCGGACATAGCGATCTCGCCTGTCGCGAGGCGCGTGAGCGTCAGGCCATTTGCGCCATCTGCGGTTGGACGGTAGCTGCCCCTCTGCGCGTTGCCATGTTCCAGCCATTACGCATGCAGGTGGCACGCACCTTCTCGAGTTCGCCCAAGATTGAATCCGGCGATGGCATCGCTGGAAGGTCAGTTACGTCGACAAGGCCGCGGCTCTCGCAACGTTGTCGCAACCAATCGAACAGTCGTTGTTGGTGCTCATCCAGTCTCGCGTGCGGACTGGGTTTACTGCGATCGAGCTTGCAGTCGAGCACACCGCGCAGTCCATCTGCATTGAATGCAGACAGCCCTCCGACGCCGAGTTCATTCAATCCGCTGCATATGCGCCGATATTCCGATTCACCATCGCGAAGCATCCGCGCGTACGAAACGAACAAGACCCGCTTGCCGGCGAGGGCGAAAAGCGCGCTCTGCATGTACTTCTGCCAGAGCGCCAGGAGAAAATCTGTCGTGAACGAATTTGGAAAAGCCGCCATCAACGAGGCCGCGACCTTGCGCGGGTCGCGGACAACGACGACATGCGCCGGCGCCTCGACGAACTCGTTCCACACCGGCAGCACCAGGCAAAGCCGCGGGTCCTTGATCACGAGCGTCGAACCCGCATGCGCCATCCTGCCGACGATTCCACGCAAACCGGCAGCAAGAGCGTGCCGCCTTTCCTCATCGATGTGCTCGATCGCGAAATTCGCTACCGTCGCCCAAGCGAATCCGCTGCTCTGAAGAAAGCGATCGTGCTCAGCGACAATGTCGGCACGTTCCCAAAACCCGGCTGGGTTGATGCTCGGATCGGGAGGCACCAGTTCCTGGTCGTCGCCGAGGAACGCACCCATCAAATTGATCGTGTGCGCCAATACCGAAGTTCCGGAGCGATGCATGCCGACGACGAAAATGACCTTCGGCTCTGACAACGAGGGTTCGCGTGCTGAGAGAAGGTCCGTCATTCTGCGCTCGGGGGTACGAAAAAATCGGCGATCACCGCGCTTCGTAATCCAGAGCTATCGCGAACGATGGCTGGATTCCCCCCTTTGAATGAGCGCTGGCAACTTGTTCAAGGGGAATAGTATTGTTCGGTTGACAAGGAATCGCGAAAATTTGGTGAAATTGGTGTAAAGCTTTGTTAGCGTCCGATCGCTGCGACGCGACGTCTCAATCCCTACGCTGCGCTTGATCGAGAATGGGACAACCGCCACACTTCGCGGCTAATTTCTGCGCTCCTGACAGAGCGCGAAGAATAGACCGGCAAGTTATCTCTGCACTCCTCCATGAGCGCGAAGAACAAACCGGCATCCCTGCCGGACTTTTCAACAAGAGCAGACAATTCAGGCAAGCATGAGCAGCAGATACAACGCAGCGGACATTGAAGTCCTTTCCGGCCTCGACCCGGTCAAGCGCCGGCCGGGCATGTACACCGACACCTCGCGGCCGAACCATCTGGCGCAGGAAGTCATCGACAACTCGGTAGACGAAGCGGTCAACGGCCATGCGACGACGATCGAAGTGACTGTGCACACGGACGGCTCGGTCGAAGTCGCCGACGATGGCCGCGGCATGCCGGTCGACATCCATCCGGACGAAGGCCGGCCCGGCGTCGAGGTGATCCTGACCAAGCTGCATGCGGGCGGCAAGTTCTCCGGCAAGAACTACAAGTTCTCCGGCGGCCTGCACGGCGTCGGCGTGTCGGTGGTCAATGCGCTCTCGCAGCGCGTCGAAGTCGCGATCCGCCGCGACGGCCAGGTCTACCGCATGAATTTCAAGGACGGCGATCGCGCGAGCAATCTCTCCGTCGTCGGTGCCGTGGCCAAGAAGCAGACCGGCACGACGTTGCGTTTCTGGCCCGATCCGAAATATTTCGACTCGCCGAAGATCAGCCTGCCCAAGCTCAAGCACGTGCTACGCGCGAAAGCGGTGCTCTGCGCCGGACTCACCGTGCGCTTCAGCGACGAGGCCAGCGGCGAGAAGGATGAGTGGCGCTACGAGGACGGCCTCGCCGACTATCTCAAGTCGATGCTCGGCGCGAACGACTATCTGCCGCCCGAGCTTTACCAGGTCTCGCTCAAGCGCGACAAGCACGAAGTGGATTTCGCCCTTGCCTGGCTGCCCGAAGGCGAGCTCACGCAGGAAAGCTACGTCAACCTGATCCCGACCGCGCAGGGCGGCACCCACGTCAATGGCTTGCGCACGGGCCTCACCGACGCGCTGCGCGAGTTCTGCGACATCCGCAACCTGCTGCCACGCGGCGTCAAGCTCGCGCCCGAGGACGTGTGGGACCGGCTCTGCTTCGTGCTCTCGCTGAAGATGGAGGAGCCGCAGTTCTCCGGCCAGACCAAGGAGCGCCTGTCCTCGCGCGACGCCGCCGGCTACGTCGAGAACGCCGCGCACGACGGCTTCTCGTTGTATCTCAACCAACACACCGACATCGGCGAGAAGATTGCCCAGCTCGCGATTGAACGTGCAGCGCTGCGGCTCAAGGCCGAAAAGCAGATCGTGCGCAAGAAGATCACGCAGGGCCCCGCCCTCCCCGGCAAGCTCGCCGACTGCGCGTCGAGCGACCTGTCGCGCACCGAACTGTTCCTCGTCGAAGGCGACTCCGCCGGCGGCAGCGCCAAGCAGGCGCGCGACAAGGATTTCCAGGCGATCCTGCCGCTGCGCGGCAAGATTCTCAACACCTGGGAAGTCGAGTCGGGACAAGTGCTGTCGTCACAGGAAGTGCACGATCTCGCGGTCGCGATCGGCTGCGATCCGGGCAAGGACGACATCTCCGGCCTGCGCTACGGCAAGGTAGTCATCCTCGCCGACGCCGACTCCGACGGCCTGCATATCGCGACGCTGCTGTCCGCGCTGTTCGTCAAGCACTTCCCAAAGCTCGTGCGCGAGGGCCACGCCTTCGTCGCGATGCCGCCGCTGTTCCGCGTCGACGTCGGCAAGCAGGTGTTCTATTGCCTCGACGAGGCTGAGCGCGACGCGATGGTGGAAAAAATCCAGCGCGAGAAAATCAAAGGCGCAGTCAACGTCACCCGCTTCAAGGGCCTCGGCGAAATGAATCCCGCGCAATTGCGCGAATCGACGATCGATCCCGACACGCGCCGCCTCGTCCAGCTCACTGTCGGCCTCGCCGCGGACGGCAGCGCGATCGAGGGCGACGACGGCACAGCCAAAGTCATGGACATGCTGCTGGCGAAGAAGCGTGCGGCGGATCGGAAGGAGTGGCTCGAAACTAAGGGCGATTTGGCGTCGTTGGAGGTTTGAATGAAACGCGCGTTGCTGCTCATCTGAGAAAAAGCACGGAAAGTGGGTTGTTGAGAAACGCGAAACATTCGGTGTTGGTTGAGCCCGTAAGCTGGGCTGACAAGCCCAACGCCTCCGCGACAGTCCTGGCTGGGTTTCACAACCCAGCCGGCGATGACGCAGCAATCGCTTACTAAAGATCCGCCCCGCTGAACGCGTGCCAGCTGCCGTCGCGGAAAGTGTACCCGTCGACGAAGTGGACTTCTTTTGGCTTTCCTTCCTTGTCGGTCGAGCGCAGGATTGAATGCGCGGTCGCCGCATCGCCGTGGATGACCACGATCGTCTCGAGTTTCGGCACCTCGCGCGTCATGTCGGTCAGCTGCGCGACGCGATCGACGACCTCCTTCTTTGAACGGACCTTGCCGGATCGGCTTGAGGTGCGGTAGTCCGGCTCGAGCAGGCATTCGAGGAATTTCGGATTGCCGCGATATTCGGCTTCGAGCCAGCCCTGTTCGATGCGCCGTATCGTGTCCTCGTCTTTTTTCTGCTGCGCTGTCTGCATGGCGCCACAGTCAGATTCGACCGCGAGCGCCGGCGTGCCGGCGAGGCCGAGCAGGCTGACTGCGATGGCAAGGCGATAGCGCGAGGCGGGTAATGCTGAATTCATACGACGTTTCTCCTTCAAAGCCGGGACAGGTAAACAAATCATGAGTAGCATTCATAGGAATTCGCGACTCATCGAAACAACGAGGCAAATCTAAGCCCACGTCGCCAGGGAAACAAACGATCTTTATTGCATCAAACCTTGAGTGAAATTCATCGAAATGGATGCCAAGCTTCCCCCGTTGAATGCCCTGCGCACATTCGAGGCCGCCGCACGCCAGCGCAATTTCTCGCGCGCAGCCGAGGAGATTCATTTGACGCCGAGCGCGGTCAGTCACCAGGTCAAGGCGCTGGAGCGGTTCCTGGGCGTGCGCCTGTTCATGCGCAACGGGCGCAAGCAAATGTCGCTCACGCGCGAAGGTGCGTTGTTGTTCGAGCGCACGGCGAGCGCGATGAACCTGCTGCGCGAAGCCGCCGAACTGCTGCGCCAGGGTACTCGCAACCGATTGACGATCAGCGTGCTGCCGTCGTTCGCTGCACGCTGGTTACTGCCGCGAATCGGCCGCTTCGTCGATCGCCATCCCGGTCTGGATCTCAGCGTGCGCTCGACCACCACGCATGCGGATTTCGTGCGCGACGACGTCGATCTCGCGATCCGTTTCGGCGCCGGCCACTGGCCCAATCAGCATGCGGAATTATTGATGCACGACATCCTGTTTCCGGTGTGCAGCCCGCGCCTGTTGCGCGGCAAGGCGCCCCGGGATGCGGGCGATCTCGCGCGCTGGCCATGGCTGGAGAGCGATCCCGAAGGCTGGGAGCGTTGGTTCGCCGCTGCGAGCACGGAATTGCCGCATACCAAGCGCCGACTCGACTTCGGCGATGCGAGCATGGCGCTGCAGGCCGCGATCGACGGCAGCGGCATCGCGATGACCCGGCGCAGCCTCGCCGAACGCGAACTCACCAGTGGCAGCATCGTACGTTTGTTGCCGAAGATCGGCGCTGCCTCGCAGTATTCCTACTACATCGTTCACCCTGTCCAGGCCACGCCCAGCGCGAACGCCGCCGCGTTCCGCGATTGGCTGAAGACTCAGGTCGAGGACGCAAAGCCGCTACAGGACTCACGTCGCGGCGCCTGATCTAGCCGCCCTTCGATATCACTCACCGTAGCCGGTCTTGGCACGCCATTCGCTCAAGGAAGCTTCAACCAATTTGCGAATCAGCACCTGCGTCGGTCCGGCGAGCTCGTCGCGATATTCGAACGAATCCTCGTCCATGTAGTTGAGCTGCGCAAGTTCGAGCTGCACGGCCTGCACGCCGTGGGCGGGATCGGCGTAGTGGCGCGTGATGTAGCCGCCCTTGAAGCGGCCATTGACGACGAAAGTATACTTTTCCTGGTTCGCCAGCACCGTTTCGAGGCGATGCTGCAAATCCGGCGAACAACTCGCGCCGCCCGCGGTACCAAGGTTGAAGTCCGGCAGTTGCCCGTCGAACAGGAACGGCACGACGGCGCGGATCGAATGTCCTTCCCAGAGCACGACGCGGCCATGCGCGGCGCAGATTCGCGCGATCTCCGCGGCGAGCGCGGCGTGATACGGCCGCCAGTAACGTTCGACGCGCTGCGCGACTTCCTCGGGCGACGGCTCCTGCCCCGGCAGGTACACCGGCTCGCCGGAAAACCGCACGATCGGGCACAACCCGGTCGTGTTCTGTCCCGGATACAGCGAAACATCGTCGGGCGGCCGGTTGAGATCGACAACGTAGCGCGAGTATTTCGGTACGAGCACCGACGCGCCGAGCTCGCGCGCGAACGCGTACAGGCGCGAGACATGCCAGTCCGTATCGGGCACGCGTTTCGCTTCGGGCACGAGGCGCGCAGCGATGTCATCGGGCAATGCGGTGCCGTCGTGTGGCAGCGAGATCAGCAGCGGCGCGGTGCCGCGATGCAGAGTGTACGTATCCATGGCATTCCGTGTGTCAGAGACCGAAGCGCGCCGGCGAGAACGCCGCCGCATCGAGCGTGGTTTCACCGCCGGCGAACAACTGCGCGACAAGTTCGCCGGTCGCCGCCGACATGGTCACACCGAGCATGCTGTGGCCGGTCGCCAGCATCAGGTTTTTCCACTTCGCCGCGCGGCCGATGATCGGCAGATCGTCCCAGGTCATCGGCCGCCAGCCATACCATTCCTCGACGATGGCAGGGCCTTCCGCTTCGACGAGGTATTCCGCCGCGCCGCGTCGGATCGCCTCGAGGCGCGTGCGATTGAGCGAGGTGTCGTAGCCGGCAAATTCCATCGTGCTGCCGAGGCGATAGCCCGAACCCCAGATCGACACGCAGATGCTGCTTTCCTTCAGCGTCAGCGGAATGCGCGGCGCGCGCGCAGGTCGCGTGTAGGTGATCGAATAGCCCTTGCCCGGCTGGATCGGAATGCGCAGATCGAGCTGCCGGCCGAGTTTCGGCGACCATGCGCCGAGTGCAAAAACGATGTCGTCGGCGCGGTATTCGCCGCGATCGGTGACGACGCCATCGATGCGGTCTCGACCTTGTCGAAATCCGGTGATCGCCGTCGATTCGTGGATTTCCGCACCGAGCGCGCGCACCACGCGCGCCAGTTCCGCCGCGTAGCGATCCGGGCGCAGGCGCGTGTCACCGGGATTCCAGTAGCCGCCGACGATGCTGTCGTTGAGCATCGGCTCCAGTTCGCGGCAACGCGCGCCGTCGACGCGCTGCATGACGATGCCGCACGCCGCCAGCGTGTCGGGCAGATGGCTTGCTTCGTCAAACGCGGCTTGCTCGCGATGCACGTAGATCGTGCCGCTTTCCTCGTACTCGCAGGCCAATGTTTCGCTGCGCACGAGTTCGCCGAGCAGGTCGCGCGAACGCAGCAGCAGCGGGCCCTTCGCGCGCGCAAGGCGGTTGTAATCGTCCCAGTTGCAGTGCCGTGCGAATTGCAGCATCCACTCGAACAACTCGAAATCGAGCCGCGGCGCGACGCGGAACGGCGCATCGGGCGTCAGCATCCACTTGAGTGCCTTGGCGATCATGCCCGGCTGCGACAGCGGCGGCGCGTGGCTCGGCGTGATCGTGCCGCAGTTGCCGTGCGAGGAGCCGCTGGCCAGCGTGTTCTGCTCGAGGATGGTCACGCCGCGGCCGGCCTTGAGCAGGTAGTAGGCGCAGGCGAGGCCGATGATGCCGCCGCCGAGGATCAGGATGTCGTGCTTGCGAGGTTGCGATTCCATGCGGCAATTCTAGCTTCGCTTTGCCGTCATTCCCGCGAAAGCGGGAATCCATTTTGATTTTGCTTTGTCGGATAACACCAAAGAAGAAACTGGATTCCCGCTTTCGCGGGAATGACGAGCAGGGAATTCACCTCGACTCGGCCTTCCAGCCTTCCCAACCCGGCCCGCGCACGAACACGCCGGGCTTTGCGCCCGTGTGCTCGCCGTCCTTGAGCACCTGCACGCCGTTGACGAACACATCGCGCAT